>NZ_DATKFP010000406.1:0-1661 GCF_035511395.1 Sphingobium sp. | reverse complement strand
AATTGGCGAGCGTCGCTTCCGTTTCCGGCTCCAGCCATCTGGCTCTTCCGAAACGCGATTGGAAGCTGATGTGGATGGGCAGCGACAAAGCTTCGCCCAGCAGACGAACCGTCTTCATCGACTGGCAATGATAGGGATCGCCAAGACGGAGCGTGCGTTCGGGCATCCCGTGAAAGCTGACAAGCAGGACGTCCGGTATGAAGGGCAATGCCGCGATGTCCGCCTCGATCGATGTCTTCAGCGCGTCAATATAGGCCGGATCGTCATGATAGGGTGGCAGGGTGCGAATGGCAGGTTGCCAGCGCATCACCTTCAGCGCGGCAAAGGCGGCGTCGTTGGCGGTCGCCGTCGTCGCGCCGCTATACTGCGGATAGAGCGGCGCGAGCAGGATACGCTCGCACCCGGCCGCCTTCATAGCCGCCAGCCGATCCGATATGGCGGGATTGCCGTAGCGCATCGCCCAGTCGACCGTCACCTTCGGCATCGCCCCTTGCAACGCATGCGCGGTGGCGCGGGTGTGAACGGCGAGCGGCGAGCCTTCGTCGGTCCACACCTGTTGATAGGCATGGGCGGACTTTATCGGCCGGGTGGTCAGGATGATGCCGTGCAGGATCGGCTGCCAAATCAACCGTGGTATTTCCACCACGCGGCGATCAGACAGGAATTCGGCAAGATAGCGCCGGACTGATTTCGGATCAGGCGCGTCCGGCGTACCGAGATTTATCAGCAATATGCCGACTCTGGGGGCCGGAATAACGGGATGATCGGCGGGCGTGGTCATGCGGTTCCCACAAGTGGCAGGGTGCGCAGGCGCTGCCCGGTCCAGGTATGGAGGGCGTTGGCGATGGCGGGCGCGACCAGCGGCGCGGCCAGATCGCTGACACCGACAGGATCGGCGGTACTGCGCATCAGTTCCACTGTCACCTCGCCCACATCGGCAAGGCGCGGCAGGTTCATGCGACCCAGGATCGCGCGCGTCGGCAGTCCGCGCTCGTAAGGGACCGAGGCCCCCATCGCATAGGCAAGACCATAGATCAGCCCACTCTCGATCTGCTGACGGGCTATATCCGGATTGATCTGATTGCCGGCATCCACGGCAGCGACGATACGATTGACGCTCAACCGATCGCCGCTCATCCCCGCCTCCACCATCACGGCGGCATAAGCGCCGCTCATCATATGCGCGGCGATTCCCTGCCCGCTTCCGGCGATGCCGCCTTGCCATCCGCCCATCGCCGCAGCGGTTGAGAGGCAATGCGCAAGACGCGGATTGCCACCCAGCATCTGTATGCGGAAGGACATCGCCTCCATGTTCGCCAGATGCGCCAGTTCGTCGACGAAGCTTTCGGTGAAGAAGGCGCTGTAGAGATGGGCATTGCCGCGCATGAAGCCAAGCGGAAGGCCAACGTCGGCCGGATAATGATCGACGGCCCAATTGGGAATGGCATAGGGCGGCACCATGCCGGCAACGGCCAGCCGGGTCGCCTTGTCCGCAGCCTCCTCCGCAGCCTCGTGCGGCAGTTTGCCGTCAGCGATACGCGCCCATGTCTGGGTCATGGCGCAAGGGCTTGCGACCTTGGCCAACCATCCCTCGATCGCGCCGTTGTGGCCCAGCTTTGCCGCCATGCGGGCATGGGCCGGAGCACTGGGGCGATCCTGAA
>NZ_DATKFP010000405.1:0-6127 GCF_035511395.1 Sphingobium sp. | reverse complement strand
GATGCCAGGCTTCACGCTTCGCCGCAGCGATGACCTCAACGCCATCATCTGTGGCTTTGTCGCACATGGCTGGGAATTCGAGATCTTCGGCCAGCCCATCCCGGTCGCGCAGCAACATGGCTGGCGGCACTATGAGATCGAACGCCGCCTGCTTACCCTTGGCGGCGAAGCGATGCGCGATGCTATCATGGCTCTGCGCGAACAGGGGCTGAAAACCGAGCCGTCCTTTGCCCGGTTACTCGGCCTCAGCGGCGATCCCTATGCCGCCCTGCTGGAACTGGAGGCGCAGGATGACGACACATTGCGCGCGCTGATTCACGGGCAGGAAAAAGCGCCTGTCCTATCTGGACCGACCATGCCACAATAGCGGCCACGCTTTCCGATAGGACCAGCCCGGCGTAATAAAATGTCGAAACATGCGGGAAAAGCGCGAAGTTAAGGTCGGAAAACCCTATTCCGACCTACTACCGATCAGCCCGGAATCACCGCGCCGAACAGCAGCGCCGGCTCACCCGGAGGCGACAGGACGATGTCGCCATCTGCCTCAGCGACCAGCTGACGCACCATCCAGGCGGCCGCCGTCCGCGACGCCAGACCTTCGATCGGCAATGTACCCGCCAGCGCCGCGCGCAGGTCGGGATCGAGCACGACCTTCGGCCCCTCAGCGCGCACGACGATCTCGGTCATGCCCGGACGGCTTTCGACACCGATGTCCAGTTGCCCGCCGCGCACCAGCGCATCGCCGGCGATCAACGCCAGATTGAGCAGGATCTTCGACGCCAGCTTGCCAAGCATCTTCTCCTCGACCATCCAGCCGATCTTCACCCGGCCCGAAGCGGCGAACATACCCTCGATAGCGACCTTCGCTTCATGCGGCGGCACCGCCTCGCCAAAGCCGCCGGCCGATCCGAAGGCAAGGCGGAAGAATTTCAGCTTGTTCGCCGAGGTCCGCGCGCTGTCGCCCAGCAGTTCCAGACAACGCTCGCGCATTTCCGGGTCATTCTCATCCGCCATCAGTTCCAGCCCGTTGTTGAGCGCGCCGACCGGACTCAGCAGGTCATGGCACAGGCGCGAACAGAGCAGGCTGGCAAATTCGATGCTGTCGGTCGGGTTGGTCATGCGGAAAGGATCGCCGAATTAAGGGGAGAAACAAAGGATGTATCCGGCTAATGCGCCCCCGCGCCCCCCGATGCAAGCCCGGCTCGCCGCCTTTCGCTCACCTTATGTCGAGCGACACTTCGGAGAATATGACGTTAACCACCGTGTCCGGCCCGGCGCGCCAAAGTCGGGCCTCGCCCCCTCCGACGATCAGCCAGAGGCTGTCGTCGGGCGAGGCGCAGGCGGCGTCGGTCCGCGAGGGGATCGCCACGCCAGAAGGGTGGGAATGATAATGGCCGATGACCTGTGGCCCACCCGATCGTGCAGCCCTATGCGCCGCGATCAGCGCGGCGGGGTCCAGTTCGAAATGGCGCGCGGGATCGGGCGCAACATTGGCGGCCGGAAGAATGGCCTCGATCGTTCCTGCCTGTCCCAGCAGCAGCCCGCAGACCTCCTCCGCCTCGCGCGCCACGCCCAGGGCCACGATTTGTTCCAGCAGCCCTCTTGATATCGCAACCATCATTCCTACATCACTAGTTCATGGTTCCGGGGGATTCCATCATCGAAGCGGCGATCGGCGAAGCCCAGCATGGGCTGCGGCTGGATCGTGCGCTGGCGGACCTGCTGCCGGACCTGTCGCGCGAGCGGCTGAAGGCGCTGATCGGCGAAGGTCAGGTGCGTAGCGCCCAGACCGCGAAGATCAACGCATCGGCGAAGGTCACGGCCGGGCAACTCTATACCATCACCCTGCCCCCACCGGTTCCGCTGGACACGGTGGCGCAGGATATTCCGCTCGTCATCATCCATGAGGACACGGAACTGATCGTCGTCGACAAGCCCGCCGGGCTGGTGGTCCATCCCGCCGCCGGCAATTTGGACGGAACCTTGGTGAACGCTCTGCTCCACCACTGCGCCGGGCAATTGTCGGGCATAGGCGGCGTGGCGCGTCCGGGCATCGTTCATCGCATCGACAAGGATACTTCCGGCCTGTTGGTCGTTGCAAAGACTGACAGGGCCCATGAAGGACTGGCGCGCCAGTTCAAGGATCACAGCATCGACCGGCTCTACGCCGCCATCGTCTATGGCGTTCCGACACCGGGCAGCGGCATGGTCGATACGTGGATCGGACGATCCGACGCTGATCGAAAGAAGATGGCGGTTCATCGGGAAGGGCGCGGCAAGCACGCCGTCACCCATTATCGCACGGTGGACCGGCTCAAGGGTGCGGCGATGGTGGAATGTCGGCTGGAAACCGGCCGTACGCATCAGGTCCGCGTCCACATGGCGCATCTCGGACACCCCTTGATCGGGGATCCGGTTTACAGTAGAGAAAGAAAAGGTTTCAAATCAATACTGGAAACGCTGGGTTTCAAAAGGCAGGCATTGCACGCCAAAACACTGGGGTTCATACATCCGGTAACGGAAAAGCCCCTTCTGTTTCAAAGTGTGTTGCCAACCGACATGCAGGAACTGTTAAGCGAGCTTCACGTATAAAGTAGGACAAGTTTTGCGACGGCGCCTGTGACGCCTCTTCTGGGTCCCGCCGCGCAATGAAAGGGAAAGGTGAAGACATGGCCAAGAGCAATGTCCCCGCGGTTCCGGCGCTGGGCGGTGAAGCCAGCCTCAACCGCTATCTGTCGGAAATCCGCAAGTTTCCGCTGCTCACCCCTGAGCAGGAGTATATGCTGGCGAAGCGCTACGAGGAACATCAGGACCCGGAAGCCGCTGCGCAGCTCGTCACATCGCACCTGCGGCTCGTCGCCAAGATCGCCATGGGCTATCGCGGCTATGGTCTGCCGGTCAGCGAACTGATCAGCGAAGGCAATATCGGCCTGATGCAGGGCGTGAAGAAGTTCGAGGCCGAACGCGGCTTCCGTCTGGCGACTTACGCCATGTGGTGGATTCGTGCGTCGATCCAGGAATTCATCCTGCGCAGTTGGTCGCTCGTCAAAATGGGCACCACGGCATCGCAGAAGAAGCTCTTCTTCAACCTACGTCGGATGAAGAACAATATCGAGGCGTTCGAGGACGGCGACCTGCGTCCGGAGGACGTAACCAAGATCGCGACCGATCTGGGCGTTTCCGAGGATGACGTCGTTTCGATGAACCGTCGCATGGCCATGGGCGGCGACACGTCGCTCAACGTGCCGATGCGCGAAGATGGTGAGGGCCAGTGGCAGGACTGGCTGCAGGACAACGACCCGCTCCAGGACGAACGCGTTGCGGAAGAACAGGAACGGACCCAGCGTCACGAGATGCTGGTCGAAGCGATGACCGATCTCAACGATCGCGAAAAGCACATCCTGGCCGAACGCCGTCTGGCTGAAGAGCCCAAGACGCTGGAGGAACTCTCTCAGGTCTATGGCGTCAGCCGCGAACGCGTCCGCCAGATCGAGGTCCGCGCATTCGAGAAACTGCAAAAGGCGATGATGCGCATTGCCGGCGGCAGGCTGGAAAAGATGGCGCGTCTCGCCGCCGCCTGATCAGGCCGAAGCTACGTCATGAAGAAGCCCCGGAGCGATCCGGGGCTTTTTTGTTGCAGGCGGGCGGAATGAAGACGGTGGTTAACGGACTTGATCACGGTCGGCGCGCCGGGCAAGGGCCTCTGCCCCTTCCCTCTCTAACGGAATAAAAATGCAGAAATTACTACAGGTTATAACGGTGATCGTCGTGGGTATCGTGGTGATGTTCGGCGGTCGCTGGTATATGTATGTCGCCCAGAGCGAGACGCCCTATGATGAAGTCGGGATCGCGCTGAACGGCTATATGCCGTCGCCGCTGCGCAGCTGGGGCTGCCACAAGATGCAGGAACGTTTCGCCAACCAACTGCCGCCTTATGGCTGCGCCGGCCCCGACGGTCGCAGCTGGCTCTGATCCAATAAGCTGCCGCCCTTCCCTGGGGCGGCGGCAATCCGGCCTTCAAATCAGCAATTCCATGGCCAGGCTGTCCTGCCCGTATCCACCGCCATCGACCACGGACGTGAAACCCTGCCGGCGCCAGAACGCATCCGCACCGTTGACCGCCGTCAGCGCAATCCGGTTGAAGCCTGCCGCGCGCGCCTGATCCAGCACGATCTTGACCGCCACCTGCGCCGCGCCGCTACCGCGCGATTCGGGCAGCAAGGCCAGATCATGGAGATAATAATGATCGGCGGGTATCGGCAACGCTTCCATGAGCCGGTCCAGCACGGGCGGCTGCGTACCACGCCAGGGATGGCTGACGAGGTAGCCGAGCGCCTGGCCATCGCGATCGAACAGGAAACACCCCGGCGGATAGAGCGCCAGCCGTTCCCCATAGACTTCTGCGCGCTCGGTATAGCTGCCATGCACCCCGTCGGACATCATTGCGACCGAAGCGAGATCCTCAGCACGCATCGAACGCCAGCCGCTCATGCGCCCACACCCATCGCCTTGCGGACGGCAACCAATATCTCGTCCGAAAGCACCATATCCGCGACTCCGCGCGCCAGCACCATGGCACCGACCATCTGCGCCATGCGCGCCAGCGCGTCCTCGCGCGTCATATCCGGTGTGGACTGCTGCAATATGTTCGTCAGTTCCTCGAACCCTTGCCGAAAGGCGCCGCCCAGATCGCCGCCACGCCGCGCCGCATCTGGACCGAGCGCGATCAGTGCGCAACCCGTTTCCGGCGCATCGCGATTGCGCGGGCTGAGATAGTTGGCCGCGATGGCCTTGGAGGCATCGCCTTCGCCAGTTTCGGCAACAACTTCGCCCCAGCGCGCAACGCTTCGCGCGAGCGACGCGGCGCAGGCTTCGGCGGCCAGCGCCTCCTTCGAATCGAACTGATTATAGAAGCCACCATGGGTGAGGCCGCATTCGCGCATCACCTCGCCGATGCCGACACCCTCGACGCCGCGCGCGCGGAACAGACGAGACGCGGTGTCGACCACCGTCTCGCGATTGCGCGCAGCCTGTTCACGACTGACTTTCATACCTTGCTTTCCGAAATCGGCCTCTTGACCTTATATATGATGGACATCATTTAACGCCAGTCTGATCGTCGCTTAAAGGGGGAAATTGATGCTCTCGACCGCTTTTGCCAGCCGCCTGTCCGCGCGCAACGTCCATTATGGCTGGGCTGTGGTCGGCGCTACCTTCCTCACCATGCTCGTCGTCGCGGGGGCGGTCGGCGCGCCGGGCGTGTTCATCGTGCCATTGCAGAAGGAGTTCGGCTGGAGCGCGGCCGACATCAGCGGCGCACTCGCCATCCGCTTCCTGCTGTTCGGGGGCATGGGACCGTTCGCCGCCGCCTTCATGAACCGTTTCGGGGTGCGGCGGATGATGCTGATTTCGCTGTCGATCGTGATCGGCGGGATGCTTTTATCGCTGGGCATGACGCAGCTGTGGCAACTTGTGTTGCTCTGGGGTGTCGTGATCGGGATCGGCACCGGGCTGACCGCCATGGTGCTGGGGGCAACCGTCGCAACGCGCTGGTTCGGGCAGCGGCGCGGCCTTGTCATGGGCCTGTTGTCGGCCAGTACCGCCACCGGCCAGCTTGCCTTCCTGCCGCTGCTTGCCAGCCTGACCGAATCGCACGGCTGGCGCACCGCCCTGCTGCTGGTATGCGGCGCAATCCTGCTGGCGGCGGTCGTCGTCATCCTGTTGATGCACGATCGACCGGCTGATCTGGGCCTGGCGCCCTATGGCGAAACGCAGATGCAGCCTGCTCCGGTCCAGCCGGCGAGCTTCGGCGCCCTGCTCATCATGCCGCTGACCGTGCTGCGTGATGCGGCGCGCGTGCCGACATTCTGGATCCTCTTCTTTTCCTTCTACATCTGTGGCGCGAGTACCAATGGGTTGGTGCAGACGCATTTCATCTCTCTCTGTGGCGATTATGGGCTGGCGGCGGTCGGAGCCGCATCGATGCTGGCGATGATGGGCCTGTTCGATTTCGGCGGCACGCTGGCGTCGGGATGGCTGAGCGACCGGTTCGATAATCGCTGGCTGCTCTTCTGGTATTATGGATTGCGCGGCCTGTCGTTGCTCTATCTGCCCTTCAGCGATTTCT
>NZ_DATKFP010000404.1:0-2668 GCF_035511395.1 Sphingobium sp. | reverse complement strand
CGACCTATCGTCCCCTTCGAAAACTGCCGGCCCTGCTGCGCCTCTTCCCCTAACAGCCGCACCAACACCCGGCGCCACTCAGGCGGCGCATTTGCAACCATCTCCTCGATCTCCATCAACGAAGCGGGCTCCAGGCTTTCCTGCAGTGCAGCCAGTTCCGCTGCCTGCTGGGCGCGATACCGCGCCTTCGATGCCGCCAGCTCAGCATCACGAACCGCCCGACGCTCCGCTGCCGTCCGACGCTCATCTGCACCGCTCAACCACCAGTACCAGAGGTATCCAAAGACAGCCGCAATCATCACCCCCGCGCCAATCAGCCAATAAGGCTCAGGCACAATCCAGCGGTACGCATAAACCAGCGGCGTGCCGATCAGTGCAGGACGTAAGAGCACGAAAGCAGACCAGAAACTTCCCCTTTCAGGCAACGGAACGCGAACTATCTCAAAAGCCATCGCTTGAATCTCCGCTGATGCTCAATTTCAAGCATCATCGATCTTTCGTGATCTATCGGAATCCTCCCCCATTAACCCCTTCTTGGCAATCGGCTTTCACAACATCTCAAAGTAATGGGGTCATCTCGCCTGCGGCGAGACCGGGCTCTGCTCGCCTTCGGCTCATGGAGCCCCTGCGGGTCTCCACCCTGACGGGCAACGATCCCTTGCCCGGGCGCCCTGCCCTCCTCTCAGCGGGTCTGCAACGATCCTGGAAGGCCCTGCGCTGCGATGAGGCCCCCTGCCCTTCCTTTACACCTTAACGGCGTTCCTGGCCCACGCACAGCGCCAGTACCGGCCTACTCGATCCGCTCCATCGATTTGCATCGCAGGTTTTGGGACAATCTTCGCACCGTTACCGACCTTCGCCCGCCCAAACCACTCGACTGAACAGGGGTAAACACTCATGCGACACATGCTCACCTCCGCCGCCCATCTCGGCACCGGCCTTGCCATCGCTATGCTCGCCCTCGCAGCGACGCCTGCCGCTGCCCAAAAATTGGGCAAGGGCGGTATCGGCATCGACGAAACCTCAGAGGTTCCGCGCTGCGACGTGCCGCTCGGCACCATCGCGCTTGTCGAGGATCGCACCGCCGCGCCGAGCGAGGACGATATCCCGGCAGGGCTTCGCGCCATGATCCGCATGGCCGAGACGCAGAATGGCGGATCACAGAAGATCGATCCGCTGCCGCTGCTCAAGCTGCTGACCTCGCAGTCCAACTGCTTCCAGGTCCTCGATCGCGGCGAAGGCTTCGACGCTCTTCAGCGCGAGCGCGCGCTTGCCGCGGGCGGCACCGTGGCGAACGGCAATACGCAGGCAACGCTGCTCGCGGCCGACTACCTGCTGACCGCGCGCGTGCTCTATTCCGATGGCAATGCCGGGGGCAGCGGCGGCGGACTTGGCACAATGTTTCCCGGCGCGATCGGCTTCAAGTCGAAGAAGCTGGAGAGCCAGACCATGCTCACCCTCGTCGAGGTGAAGACCGGTCTGCAGAAGGCCGTCGCCACCGGCAGCGCGCGGAAAAAGGATATTTCCATCATCGGCGGCGCACTGACCGGCTCGGGGATCGGGGCGCTGGGCGGCGGTTACACCAGCACCGATATGGGCAAGATCACTTCCTTTGCCCTCCTCGATGCTTTCCGCAAGCTCACCCGCGACGCACAGGGGCGCATCGCCCCTCCCGCCCCGGCATCAGCGGCCCCCGCCCCTCTTGCGCCTCCAGCGGCGCCCGTAGCGGCTCCTGCGGCCTCCACCGGCGCGACGCCGGCGACAGGAGCATCGGCGCAGTAGGGGGCGAGAGAGAATGGAAGGGAGGGCATGGCGGGAGAATGAGCCCCCTGCCCTTCTTCCCCCCAGCATGGAGCCATGGGTCATGAATCTGCAAACGGATCTGTTCGGCAATGAGCCCCACGAAGACGGGATCGATGATGCCATCGAAGGCACCGGCATTACGCCCGGAGAACCGCTGGCGATGCCCTGCGGCTACCTAGATCGCACCAATACCCGATGTAAACGACTTGCATGGCGGCCCGTCTTGATGAACGGAAAGCAGCTGCACAGCCACGGCCGACCCATGCTCCACTGCGAGATGGCGTGCTTCACCGCCTTCCATGGCAAGCCGGGCGATCCATTGGAGAACCGAGGCGATGAGTGAGACCATAGGACTGACCGGCACGATCGAGACTTCGCCGCGTGGTCCCATGCTGAAGGACACAGACGGGATGTGGTGGCGGTTGATCGGCGAGATCGACACGATCGCTACCGAGGATGACCTCGTGCGCGTCGTCGGCCGCAAGCGCGGCGCTGCCGCCATCGAGATCGATTACCTCGGACCCGTGGCAAGCTGATGCACGGTCCCCGTCACCTTCCCAAGTGCCCCTGCTGCGGCTCTCCGGTCTACGAATGGCGGCGCGGCTCCTTGATCGAGGGGTGCCGTCAGTGCCGCCGCCCCATGGTGCTGATGCGCTATCCGCTGTCCTGGAAGAGCCCGTTGCGCCTCCTTGGCCTGTTCGATATTGCCGCCAGATTTCAGGCATATGCGACGATCGCCGTCGTCGCCCTGTTCGCGCTGGGCGCGCTTTCCCTCCCCGGCCTGGTCAAGGCCATCGCCATCCTGCTCTACGTGATGGGCTCGATCCTGCTTGCAGACGGCGTGTTGGGGGTCATGTCCGTGATC
>NZ_DATKFP010000403.1:0-2608 GCF_035511395.1 Sphingobium sp. | reverse complement strand
CGTGACACTGCCGTCTTCCTGCACATGGATATTGGGCAGGTCGCCGGCATCGTTTGCACCCTCGACCCGGAATCCATGCACGATCGGCTTTTCCGAATGGACATGACCACCGGCGCCCTGGAAAGCCGCGTCTCCGCAATCCGCCTTCTCGTGGAAATGGACGCCGTGCCAACCCGGCGGCAAGCCGCGCGCCTCGATCCGAAGCAACGCGCCTTTGGACGCATCGGTAAGGCGAGCGCCGTGTCCGCGGATCAGCTTGCGACCGTCAAGAAACTGATCGCCTCGCTCAATGCGGATGCGCGCATCCTGACCTGCGATCACGGCCGCGTGCCGCTCGACGCCATTCTCGACACCGGGCTGTTCGATGAAGAGAAGGCCGCGCAGCATCCGCTCTGGGCTAAGGAGCTCTACGGCTACGCCAGCCATCAGCCGGAGACCGAGGAATATGGCATCGAAAGCTTCGTCTACCGTGCGCGCGCACCCTTTGACCCAGCGAAGCTCCATGCATTCCTGGTTACGGATGGTCTCGACAATGTCGTGCGCGCCAAGGGGCATTTCTGGCTGGCGACGCGGCCCGAGTGGGTGGGCGAGCTGGCCGTTGCTGGCTCGCAGACGATGACCTCGCGCATGGGGTGCTGGTGGGCGAGCATTCCCAAAAACCAATGGCCCGATGATGATCGCTTCGAGCGGTTTGTCGCGGCCCACTGGGACAATGTGTGGGGCGACCGGCGGCAAGAACTGGTGTTCATCGGGATCGGCATGGACGAAGCCCGCATCCGGCCCCGGCTCGATGAATGCCTGATGCCGGTCCGCACGTTCACCCCGGAACTCTGGATGGGCCTGAGGGATCCATTCCCGTCATGGACGCCCGCCGAGGCCGAGGCCGCCTGACACAGGCGCCCTTGGGCCGGGCCGGAGGCCAGGGTGCCGTGCTGGATGGCAGGAACATATGCTAGTCCGCGCCCGTTGCTGACCAAAGTGACATGAGCCTGCCCGCCCTGATGCTGATTATTTCTACGCCTCCCGATTGCCGGACGAGCCCATTGGAGGATCGAGGGCATTCATAGCCGCACAGTGGAGCCGTGTACGATCCGGTCCGGCGCCACTGCCGACCGCGCTCACGGCCTCATCCACTCTACCTCTTTCGTTCCGAACTACGGGGCGCGAACACATCTCTGCCGTATAACTTGCGCATGTGGGTGGCGACCTTGGAGGCATAACTGCGCTGCCGCCACGCAGTGGGACTGTGGTAGATGCCGACCGCCGCCCAATAATTGCCAGTCGCCTCCAGCCCGGAGAGGAAAATCCAGCGTGCGGCTTCGGCGTTGAAGCAGGCGTCGTAGCGCAGCCAGTGTCGGACCTGATGCTCGGGCCTATCGATTACTCGAGCTAGGCGCGGCACCCACCATGTGTTGATCTGGAGTGGCCCGAGATCGTGCGTTCCGTTGGTATTGGCGACCTCTGCGCCGATCCAGCCCGCCTCTTGCTCGCGCAGGCCCCAGAGCGTCTTTTCGAGCCAGCCATAGCCGCGCGCGGCGACGCGAATGCAGCGAGCGATCTCAGCCGCCTCGCCAGGCGCGCCCGGTTTCGCCAGCGCAGGCGCGGGCGTCAGCGCGGCGGGCAGGAACGCAATCGCCGCGAGCACCGTGCCGAACATCGACTGGCGGTTCGGGCCTCGTCGACGACCGCTCATAGCGGCGTCCGATCACGATAGCTGGACGGTGTGCGTCCGACGCGATCCCGCGGCGAGAAGCGGCCGGGTTCGAAGGGCCCGCCAGTTAGAAGCGCCAGCAATCGCTGTCCCGACACGATCTCGATGCCGTCCGCGCCGGAACAGACTGTGCGGCTCATCCCGCCGGTGCGGCCGGTGTGGACAAACATGCCGCGCCGTTTCCGGGTGGCGCAGAGCATAGCGAACTCACGCACATGCTCGGGCTTGATGGCGTCGCGATAGCGCTTCGCCTGGATCAGCCAGCGCTGGCCATCGATGATGACTTCGCCATCGACCCCGCCGTCCCCGGTATAGCGACGATTGCGGATCACGCGGTGCCCGCGCCGCTCGAAGGCCTCCAGCAGCAATTCCTCGAACGCCAGCGGGTCCATCGCGCGAAGCCGTGCATAATGCAGCGCGGCGGGCTGGTCGCGATCGCGTCCGCATAACTGCTCGCACATCGTGCGCGCCTGTCGCCGTCGCCAGCGATGGGTGATCGGTATGCGATAGCTGCGGTATATCAGGGTAAGCAGAGCGGCACCGAATATCGCGATTAGCAGCTGTTCCATCATTCTCTCCTATCGGTCATGTCCACCACCATGACCGCCATGATCATGCTGCGGTTGGGGATCTGGCCTAGCCTCTGACTGTTGGGCAGGTTCGCGAGCGCCGCCGCGATCGGGCTCCGCCGGTGCGTGCTGACGGTCTCGTTCGATCGTGCCGCGCAGGAAGCGGTCGACCAGCGAAGCAGCCTCCTGCGCGCGGCCGGCGAGTATCTCGGCAAGACTGTTCGGGCGGGGTTCGGAGCGGCCCTGCCGTTTCCGCTCGCGCTGCTCCCGCTCGGCCTTGCGGGCGTCGCGCTCGCGGGCATTCTCCTCGCGGGAGCGGTCGTGCCGG
>NZ_DATKFP010000402.1:0-5673 GCF_035511395.1 Sphingobium sp. | reverse complement strand
GTGCAGATACTCCAGAAACAACGCGCGGACATTCGCCTGACTCATCTGCAACCGATAGAGATAAACGTCCTCGCCTCGCGCATTGCTGCGCGTACGCACAATGTCGCGCTCATCGGCGGCTACCAGGATCTGCTCGAACTGACGGAAGAATCCGCCGATCGCCGAGAAGGACTCGTGGCGCTCCTTGCGTATTTCCAGTGAGAACACTACCCGCTCGCCACCGTCGAAGCCGAACGACACCAGTGTGTGCGCAATGTGCGGCCCCATCCAGTAGGAAAGTACCAGGTCGGCACTGCGCAAGCGGTCCAGATCGTATGTGCGGTTCTCCCACTGCGGGGTGTAGTCGGTTTCGCTGCGCCACTCGAAGTTGCGTACATTTTTCAGGTGAACGTGGCTGCCGTCGATTCCGGCCTCCAGCAACTGGGCGACATCGTCAGCCCATGGGCGTTGGTGTGATGGCTGCAGCGTTCCCCACCACATGAGCAGGGCTGCCGTTGCGGCCCCGAACACGAATCCGGCGATCCTGCGTGTCCGTCTTTCAAGCAAGCCTGCCAGCGACACGGCGACGGACAGCCCCGAGGCAGACCACGCCAGAGTGGCGATCCAGCGAGCCGCTGGATGTTGCGGCATCTGGTGCCACAGGGCCAGCGCGCCCCACGCAGTCAGCAATAGCACCGCAATGCCGATCACCAGGCGCATGGGGAGGTGCCTGACTTTTTGCGTCACCTTGCTCATCGAGGCTCCAAAAGCTCAAGCAGCAGTTGCCGATGCGCATCCTGTAACTGCACCAGCGCTATGGAAGGGTTGCCCCTGGATAGCATTGACGAGCTCAGCCATAGCAGTGCGGGAGCGAGCGCCAGCGGGAAAAAGTGCTCGGTCAAGACGCCCGGACGAATGATGCCCCGTTCTATGTTGCGTTGGATGATGAGCTGCGCCCGCTCTTTCAGTCCGTGAGCAACTTCGTTGTGCCAACGCTGCACCAGCTCTGGTGTTCTGGCGCTTTCGGCCAGAAGCAGCCGGTAAATCGACATCGTGGCAGGGGAGCTAAAGGTCGCGTATAGGCGATCCAGGTAGACATCTACCAGCTCTGGCAACGTCAGATCTTCATCCGGGAGCCAGCCCTGGAAATCGCAAATCTGCTTTGTCGTGCGTTCGAGCAAGGCATGAAAAATTTCTTCCTTGCTTTTGAAGTGGGCGTAGATACCAGCCTTGGACAAGCCTGCGCATTCCGCCAGGCGCTCCATTGACACGGCGTTGTACGTCCGATCCGCGAATTCGACCAAGGCCGCGTCGAGTATTTCTTCTTTTCTGGCGGCAGAGGACAGGTAGCGGCGCTTGTCGGGCGCGTCATCTTTCTTGGGTAGCATTCAAAGGCTCTGTTCAAAGATCTGAGGGGTGTTCCCACGGGCCGGTCACCGGCTCTACCAGAAATCAGGGCCTTCCTTGAACCCAAGCCGGCAGCTCGAATTGATCTGCGTCAATGACCGACGAGCCCGCTGATTGCGGTTCCCGGATTGTAACGTATAATTAAAAACAACCGTCCAGTCGTTTGTTTTCAAATTTCACGATGCAAGCCAACTCAGAGGCGCGAACGAACCCGGCACATTGGGATGTGACACAGGAAGAGCACCTCATCAACCAGCCAGGGGACACGGGGATGCACATATCAACAAGGAGATGAAGTGGGCTTGACAGCACTTGCAAGCAGGAAAGGAAGGCCTGCGGACATCGGCCACGAACTCCGCATTGCGTGGGTGGCAGCTATCCCCTCCTCTGCAACCAGCCCCTCTTCAGCCCGATACCCGTACGGAACGTGACCATGCCCCCAGCTTCCCTGTTGTTTCCTGCGTTCAGCTTGCGCACTGCCTCGTTGGCCCTGAGCGCCGTCGTCTTGACCGGCTGCATGTCGCTCGCTCCGGCGCCAGACACCCCGCCGCTGCCCGTGCCCGAAGCCTGGCCTGCGCATCTTGGATCAGGCACCGACGGCGCCCACGCGGGAGAGCTTGCCTGGCAGGCGTACTTCACCGACCCCCTGCTGCAACGCCTCATCGAGACCGCGCTGGAGAACAACCGCGACCTGCGCTTGGCCGCGCTGCGCGTCGAGGAAGCCAGCGCCACATTCCGCATTCAGCGCTCGGATCGTTTTCCTGCCGTGGGCGTGGGCGCCCAAGGTGGACGCGCGCGCGTCCCTGGCGATCTGAACATGTCGGGCCGATCGCAGGTGGGCGGCGAATATCGGGCCGAGGTGGGTTTGAGCACCTGGGAGCTGGATCTGTGGGGCCGGGTCCGCAACCTGGAAGACGCCGCCCTGCAAAGCTGGCTGGCTTCCGACGCGGCCCGCCAGGCCGTCCACCTGGCGCTGATCGCCCAGGTGGCCGACGGTTATCTTGGCTTGCGCGAGATAGACGAACGCGTGGCTATCGCCCGTCAAACCGTCGCGACCCGCGAGGAGTCCTATCGCATTTTCCGGCGCCGCGTTGAAGTCGGCTCGACCTCGAAGCTGGACCTCACTCAAGTCCAAACTTTGCTGAACCAGGCTCAGGCGCTGCTAACCCAGCTTGAGCAAGCCCGCGCCACGCAACGGCATGCGCTGGCGATGCTGGTGGGCGCCGATCCTGGCCCGCTGCCCACCAAGGTGCCCTTCGATGAAACGACGGTGCTGGCTGAGCTGCGGGCCGGTCTGCCTTCGGAGCTGCTGGTCAGTCGCCCGGACATCATTGCCGCCGAACACCAATTGCGTGCCAGCGATGCCCACATCGGCGCGGCCCGCGCGGCGTTCTTGCCGCGCATTGCGCTGACTGGCAGCTTCGGCACGGCCAGCTCCGACTTGAATGGCTTGTTCGATTCCGGCAGTCGCGCCTGGACCTTCATGCCCACCCTGTCACTGCCCATCTTCGATGGCGGGCGCCGACGCGCCAATCTGGAACTGAGCGAAGTGCGCCGCGACATCGCCGTCGCCGGTTACGAAAAAACCATTCAAACAGCCTTCCGCGAGGTGGCCGATGCGCTGAGCGCAAAGCACTGGCTGGCTGAGCAGTTGACGATCCAGAGAGCCAACCTGGAAGCGCAAAGCGAACGCGCACGCCTGGCCAAGTTGCGCTACGACAACGGCTCGGCCGCCTTCTTGGAAGTGCTGGATGCCCAACGCGATCTGCTGGGTGCCCAGCAACAACTGGTACAGGCGCGCCGCGCGCTGCTGTCCAGCCAGGTGGCGCTGTATGCCGCGCTCGGCGGCGGCACCCTCGCTGCAACCGACGGGGCGCAGGGTGCGACCTCGACGCCCGCTCCCACCCCATCAATCCGTTAAGGCACGCCGAACCCATGACCTTCTCACCCTCTCTCAAGAAAAAACTCCTGGTCGCTGCCGCCGCAGCGGTTGTTGTCGCGCTGGCCTGGTGGGGCTGGACGAAATTTGCCGACACCGGCCCCGGCGAAGGATTCGTCAACGGCAATGGCCGCATCGAAGCCACCGAGATCGACATCGCCACCAAGCTTCCCGGACGTATCGAAGACATCCTTGTACGTGAAGGCGATTTCGTCGCAGCGGGCCAGCCGCTGGCCAGGATGCAACTGGAAACGCTTGAGGCGCAGCGCGACGAAGCCTTCGCCATGCGTGAACAGGCCGAGCATTCTGTGACCGCAGCACAGGCCCAGGTGGCGCTGCGTGAAGCCGACGTGGTTGCGGCGCAGGCACTCGTCGGTCAGCGCGAGTCGGAGCTCGATGCCGCGCAACGGCGGCTGAAACGTTCGCAGACATTGTCCCAAGAAGGCGCCGCCTCGATACAAGAATTGGACGATGACCGGGCGCGCGTGCGGGGCGCACAGGCGACGCTCGCGGCCAGCAAAGCACAGACCGCCGCTGCCCGCGCCGCGGTCGAGGCCGCCAAAGCGCAGTTGGTCGGCGCAAGGTCCAGCGTGTCCGCTGCCACGGCCAGTATCAATCGCATCGAAGCCGATATCCGCGACAGCGAACTGCGCTCGCCGCGTGACGGTCGGGTGCAGGTGCGCGTGGCGCAACCCGGCGAGGTGCTGGGTTCGGGCGGACGTGTCTTGAACCTGATCGACCTGTCGGACGTATACCTCACCTTCTTCTTGCCCGAGACCGTGGCCGGGCGTGTCGGGCTCGGCTCCGAGGTACGCATCGTTCTGGATGCCGCGCCGGAGTACGTGATACCAGCCACCGTTTCCTTCGTCGCCAGCGCGGCGCAGTTCACCCCCAAAACGGTGGAAACCGCCAGCGAACGGCAGAAACTGATGTTTCGCGTGCGTGCGCAGATTTCGCAGGAGTTGCTGCGTGAGCACCTCAATCAGGTCAAGACCGGGTTGCCTGGCGTGGCCTGGATCAAACTCGACGCCAATGCCGAGTGGCCTCAAAACCTCTCCGTTCGCGTGCCGGAGTAAGGTATGAGCCACAGTGCGAGTGCGCAGCCCACGACCGTTGCAAGCGTCCGTCAGGTGCGCTTGCGTTACGGCGACGTCATCGCCCTGGATGGCATCGATCTGGACATTCCCGCCGGACGGATGGTCGGCCTGATCGGCCCCGACGGCGTGGGCAAATCCAGTCTGCTCTCATTGCTGGCGGGTGTGCGCATCATCCAGGAGGGCACGGTCGAGGTGCTGGGTGGCGACATGGCCAGCAAGGCCCATCGCAATAAAGTGTGCCCGCGCATCGCCTACATGCCGCAGGGACTGGGCAAAAACCTGTATCCGACGCTCTCGGTCGAGGAGAATCTGCAATTCTTCGCGCGCCTGTTCGGTCATGGCGCCGCAGAGCGCCGCCAGCGGATCGATGAGCTCACCCAGGCCACTGGCCTGTTCAAATTCCTGGAGCGCCCGGCAGGCAAGCTGTCCGGGGGCATGAAGCAAAAACTCGGCCTGTGCTGCGCGCTGATTCATGACCCGGATTTTCTGATTCTCGATGAGCCGACGACTGGCGTGGACCCGCTGGCGCGCGCGCAGTTCTGGGATCTGATTGACCGTATCCGCGCCGATCGCCCCGGCATGAGCGTGATCGTGGCCACGGCCTACATGGATGAGGCCCAGCGCTTCGACTGGCTGGCCGCCATCGACGACGGCAAGGTCCTCGCCACCGGCACGCCGAAGGAATTGCTGGCAAGAACAGGCAGCCCGAACCTGGAAGAGGCATTCATCCGCCTGCTCCCGGAAGAGAAAAAGCGCGGACACCAAGCGGTAGTCATTCCCCCCTTGTCGGATGGCGGCGCGGACGATATCGCCATCGAGGCCGAGGGGCTGACCATGCGCTTTGGCGACTTCGTTGCCGTCGATAGCGTGTCCTTCCGCATCCGGCGCGGTGAAATCTTCGGCTTCCTCGGCTCCAACGGGTGCGGCAAGTCCACGACGATGAAGATGCTTACCGGCCTGTTGCCGGCGAGCGAGGGTCGGGCCTGGCTGTTCGGCCATGAAGTGGACCCGCATGATCTGGACACCCGCCGCCGCGTCGGCTACATGTCCCAAGCGTTCTCGCTCTACAGCGAAATCACGGTACGCCAGAACCTGGAGTTGCACGCCAAACTCTTCAGTGTGTCCCCGGAGGACATTCCTGCTCGCGTCGATGAGATGGTGGAGCGCTTCGGGCTGGTGGACGTCATCGACAGCCTGCCGGCCAGTCTGCCTCTGGGCATACGCCAACGCCTGTCGCTGGCGGTCGCCATG
>NZ_DATKFP010000401.1:0-7698 GCF_035511395.1 Sphingobium sp. | reverse complement strand
GCGATCCCGAATATTATGGCCGCTTCTGGGGCTTCACCGACGAAGGCACGGGCGGCTGGGATGCGCCCGGTCCGTTCGAGAAACGCCGCTTGCTGGCGCTGCCGGTCGATGGCGGGATGATCGGGGGCATCGGGATGCTGGCGCCGCGCATTGCCGTCGCGGCCTGACCGATCTTCACATTACCCCTTTGCCTTCGGGCGAGGACACTCCTATCTCCGCCCCATGCCGATGGAGCCACTGCCCGACCTGTCCACCCTGTCGCTGGCCGACATTGCGCGCTTGCTGGCGGAAAAGCGCCTGCCGCCGGTAGAGAAATGGAATCCCGACCATTGCGGCGACAGCGAGATGCGCATCGCCCGCGACGGCACCTGGTATCATCAGGGGTCGCCGATCGGTCGCGAGACGATGGTACGGCTTTTTTCCAGCATATTGCGGCGTGAGCCGGATGGCAGCCATGTGTTGGTCACGCCGGTCGAGAAACTGGATATCGAAGTGGAGGATGCTCCCTTCGTCGCGGTGGAACTCAAGACCGAGGGCGTAGGGCGCGGGCGCACGCTGGTCTTTCGGTTGAACAGCGGCGACCTGGTCACTGCGGGCGCGGACAATGGGTTGACCCTGCGCGAGACGCCCGATGGCCCCCACCCCTATCTGCATGTGCGTGGCGGGCTGGAAGCGCTGGTTGCGCGCAGCGTCTATTATGATCTGATGAACCTGGCGCTGGAGGAAGGCGGCGACCGTGTCGGCCTGTGGAGCGACGGCACCTTCTTTCCGCTGGACGGCGCGGAATGAGCCTGGCGGAACGGTTGCGGGCCGCGCTGGAAGAAGGACATCGGCGCGAGATGCTGCCTTTGTCGGATGTCCGCGATCCGCGGATCGCCGACGATATCGCGCTGGCGCCCGCAGCCGTGCTGGTGGCGATCACCGATCGGCCGGAGCCGGGCCTGATCCTGACCGAACGCGCGACCACATTGCGCAAACATGCCGGCCAGATCGCCTTTCCTGGCGGACGGGTAGACGAGGGCGATTTTGACGAGATTGCCGGCGCGCTGCGTGAGGCGCAGGAGGAAATCGCCCTGCCGCCTGCAAAGGTGCAGATCGTGGGCACGTCCGACCGCTATCATACCTTTACCGGCTTCGACATCATCCCGGTGCTGGGGGTCATTCCGCCCGACCTGCCGCTGCGTGCGCAGGAGGGGGAAGTGGCCAATTGGTTCGAACTGCCGCTCGCCTTTGCGCTCGACCCCGCCAACCGGGTAAAGCGCGAGATCGAGTTCGCCGGCGCAATGCGCCATTATTATGAAATCTTCTGGCAGGATCGGCGCATCTGGGGGATCACCGCCGCCATTCTTGCCAACCTTTCCCGAAGGCTGGGTCATGACCGTCTTGCTGCCTGACGCCGTATGGCGTCATCGTTCCGGGCTGGACGGCCTGCTCACCGCGCTGGACGCCGCCGATGGCAAGGCGCGTTATGTGGGCGGCGCGGTGCGCGACGGGCTGCTGGGTCTGCCCGTCAACGATCTCGACATAGCGACGACGTTGGATCCGCAGGATGTGGTCGACCGGCTGAAGGCGGCTGGGATCAAGGCGGTGCCGACCGGCATCGACCATGGCACCATCACCGCCGTCCTGGCCGATGGGCCGGTGGAGATCACGACGCTGCGCCGCGACGTCAGCACCGACGGCCGCCGCGCCACCATCGCCTATACAGAAGACTGGCGCGAGGATGCAGCCCGGCGCGACTTCACTATCAACGCTCTTTATGCCGATCCGCTGACCGGCGAGATCAGCGATTATTTCGGTGGCCTGCCCGATCTGGAGGTCCGGCGGCTGCGCTTCATCGGCGACGCATCCGCCCGGATCGCCGAGGATCACCTGCGCATCCTGCGCTATTTCCGGTTCCTGGCGCGTTATGGCGACAACGAACTGGACAATCTCGCCTATGATGCGTGCGTCAGCGCCGCCAATAGCCTGATGGCGTTGTCGCGCGAGCGGATCGCCGACGAGATGCTGAAGCTGTTGGGCGTTGGCGCGCCAATCCATGCGCTGCGGCTGATGGTGAACGGCGGGATATTGCTGCCGGTCCTGCCGGAAGTGACGATGGCGGGCGTCGACCGGGTCGAGGTATTGATTGCGCGTGAGGTACAGAGCGGCATAGCCCCCTCCGCCCTGCGTCGCCTCGCCGCGCTACTGCCCGCCGATCCTGCGCTGGCCGATCAGGT
Organism: Sphingobium sp.; assembly: GCF_035511395.1. Taxonomy (GTDB): domain Bacteria; phylum Pseudomonadota; class Alphaproteobacteria; order Sphingomonadales; family Sphingomonadaceae; genus Sphingobium. The sequence continues at coordinate 5,479 of NZ_DATKFP010000401.1, read as the reverse complement.
CGGGGCAAGGCTGAAGCTGTCCAACAAGGCGCGCAAGCGGCTGATGGTGGCACTGGAACCGGCTGTCGAAGCCGAAGCGCCGCGTGCGCTCGCCTATCGCGTCGGTGTGGAAGGCGCGGTCGATCGGTTGCTGCTTGATCCGGCCCAGCCGCTGTCGGCGCTTGCGCGACTGGAGGGATGGACACCGCCGACCCTGCCGATCGGCGGCGGCGCGCTGATCGCGCGCGGACTGGAGCCTGGGCCCAATGTCGCCAAGGCATTGCAGGAGGTGCAGCGGCTGTGGGTGGCGGAGGATTTCCCCGATGCCGCCCGCGTCGCGGAACTGACGGATCAGACCGTTTCGAAATTCCAGCGCGCGCGCCAATAATCGAAGGCGTCCGCTTCGCTCATCGGTCGCGCGAAATAATAGCCCTGCCCCTGCCAGCAGCCCATTTTCTGGAGGGCGTGGGCCAGATCCTGCGTTTCGATCCCCTCGGCCGTAACCTTGAGGTTCAGCGATTCGGCGAGTGACAGGATGGTGCGCACGATGACGGCCTTGTCGCGATCCTCCAGCATGGAGGAGACGAAGCTGCGGTCGATCTTCAATATATCGATCGGCAGGCTGTGCAAGCTGGCGAGGTTGGAAAAGCCGGTGCCGAAATCGTCCATTGCGATCGGCATCTGCAAATCCTTGAGCGCGAACAACAGCTTGCGCGCCTTGTCCGGGTCAGCGACGATCGCGCTTTCGGTGACTTCGGCCGTCAGGCGACTGCCATCGACGCCGGAATAGCGCAGCGCTTCCTCGAACATCGACGCTACATCGTCGCGCGCCATCTGGATCGGCGAAAGGTTGACGTTGACGCCTACCGGCAGAGGTTGCCCGAATTTCGCGTCCCAGCGCGACAGGGCCTGCGCAGCCTCATAGGCTGCCCAGCGCCCGAGCGAAGTGATGAGGCCGCTTTCTTCCGCGACCGCGATGAACTCGACCGGCGAAACCCGGCCCAGTTCCTCATCGTCCCATCGGGCCAGCGCCTCGAACCCGGTAATTTCGCCGGTCTGGAGATGGATGAGCGGCTGATAGGCGAGCGCCAGCCCGCCCTGCGCCAACGCGTCGCGCAGCCGGCTCTCGATCGAGAAGCGGCGCTGCGCTTCCTTCAGCACGCCGTTGCGGTAGATTTCGACCTTGCCGCTGCGCTTGGCGATCTTCACCGCCGCCTGCGCCTTGCGCACGACGTCATCAGGGTCTTCCTGAAGATTGAGCGACAGCGCGCAACCGATCGCGCAATCAACCCGGATTTGCAGGCCGCTGAGGCGAATCGGTGAGTTCATCGACTCCTTGATCCGCTGCACGATATGAAGAGCATCCGACAGACCGTTGTTAAGGCGCGCGAAGATAGCAAAATCATTGCCGCCGATCCGCGCGAGAACGTCGCCCTGGCGCAGGCTCGACTTGAGCCGTTTGGCGACGGTGATCAGCAGTTCATCGCCCGCCATCGGGCCGAGCGATTCGTTCACCCGGCTGAAGCGGCTGAGGTCGATCGCTATGATGCCGAACTGGGCATGGTCGGGCCAGGCGTTATTCTTCAGCCTATCGTCGATTTCCTCGCCGAAGCCGGTGCGGTTGGGCAAGGCGGTAAGGCCATCGGACAACAGTTCCCGACGCAGATTTTTCTCGATGGCGCGCTCTGTCGTGCGATCTGTCACCGTCAGCAGGACGCGGGTCGCATCTCCCTTTATCGGCGGCAACCGCCCGAGCGTACACATGAAATATTCGGGGCCGAGATTGCCATCGCGACGGATTTCAAAGCTGATCGAATCCTGATCCGACTCGACAAAGGCGGCAACCCTGTCCAGCCAGCCTTCGTCACTCCCATCTTCGCCGCTGGTTCGTTCCCGATAGAGATCGACACGCTTCATGAAGCGGTTGTTGCCGGCGACTATAGACAAGCCTTTGGGTTCGTATGACAAAATCCCAGCCGACTGCGGCAGGGCAGCCAGCCAATGGCCTATGTCCAGCCCCTGCTCCGGATGCGCGGCATCGTCCCCGCAACGAGGCTCAATCTTGGTCTTCTTGACCGGCCAGTTGCGCACGGACATGGATTCCATGCGCCCGACCTATCTGGAAGCGGTAAATTTTCTGGAAACGCCGATTGAATTTGCGATGAATCAAAAGCGGTTATCGCGCGGAAAACCGGTGGGTGGCATCCGACCGGCGGCACCGCGCGCGACTTTCCACGGCGTCATGTCGCTTTCCGTGCGGACACGCCCCGATTCGCCCCCCATGGTCCAACTCAGGCCATCGGACAGGCGGAAGGCGATCGCATCGGACAGGCCGCCGTCGCGATAGCGCTGTAACTGGACGCCCTGCCCGCGCGCCATGCGGGGCATTTCGGCGATCGCGAAGACCAGCAATTTGCGATTCTCGCCGATGACCGCGATGCTGTCCGCCTCCGGCGCAACCGGATGCACGACGCTCAGCCTGGCGCCGGTGCGGACGTTGACCACCTGCTTGCCCTTGCGCGTTTCGGCGGCGATGTCACCGACCGCCGCGATGAAGCCGCGACCATCGGAAGAGGCGAACAGCAGTTCGCTGCCGGTCTTAGCCGGCATCAACGCGACGATCGCGCCTTCATTGTCCATGTCGACCAGCGAACGCACGGGATCGCCGAAGCCGCGCCCGCCCGGCAGCTTGTCCGACGCCAACGTATAGATGCGCCCGGTAGAGGTCGCCATCAGCAGCTTGTCGGTGGTGTAGGCGTGGAAAGCATATTGCGGGCCATCGCCTTCCTTGAACTTGAGCGTGTCGGCGGCGGCAAGGTCACGATGGCCGCTCATGGCGCGGATCCAGCCACGTTCGGAGAGGATGACGGTGATCGGCTCGCGGTCGATCATCGCTTCCAGCGGGATCTCGCGCGCCGGAGCGGCTTCCTCCACCAGCGAACGGCGGCGGCCAAGGTCGGTTTCGGGACCATAGCGCTTGCGCAGCGCGGCCAGATCCTTCTTGAGGCGCGTGCGCTGGCGGGCCGGACTTTCGACCAGCTTTTCCAGTTCGTCCTTTTCCTTGACCAACTCGCCATGCTCGCGGCGCAATTCCATTTCCTCCAGCTTGCGCAGAGAGCGCAGCCGCATGTTGAGGATCGCCTCGGCCTGACGATCGGTCAGGCTGAATTCGGCCATCATCACCTCTTTCGGCTCATCCTCGGTGCGGATGATCTCGATCACCCGGTCGAGATTGAGATAGGCGATGATATAGCCGTCGAGCAGTTCGAGGCGATTGGCGATCTTCTCCAGCCGGTGCTGGGCACGGCGAACCAGCACATCGATCTGGTGCCTGAGCCATTCGATCAGCAGGGGCTTGAGACCCAGAACGCGCGGCGTGCGGGTCGAATCCAGCACGTTGAGGTTCAGCGGGAAGCGGTTTTCGAGGTCAGTGAGGCGGAACAGGCTGTCCATCAGCACCTGTTCGTCCACCGTGCGGGCGCGCGGTTCGATGACGATGCGGATTTCCGTGTCGGACTCGTCGCGCACATCGGCCAGGATCGGCAGCTTCTTGTCATTGATGAGCGCCGCGATCTGCTCGATCAGCTTGGATTTCTGGACCTGATAGGGAATTTGCGTGACGACGGCGATCCAGGTGCCCCGCCCCTCATCCTCCCGGTGCCAGCGCGCCCGCGTGCGGAAGGCGCCGCGCCCGGTGGCATAGGCTTCGGATATGATCGAGGGGCTGTCGACCAGCACGCCGCCGGTCGGGAAGTCCGGCCCGCGCACGATCTGCATCAGGGCGGCATGATCGGCGTCGGGATCGTCGATCAGCAGATTGGCCGCGTCGATCAGTTCGCTGACATTATGCGGCGGGATGCTGGTCGCCATGCCGACCGCGATGCCGCTGGCGCCGTTGGCGAGCAGATTGGGGAAAAGGCCGGGGAAAACCTCAGGCTCTTCATCCTCGCCATTATAGGTGGGGCGAAAATCGACCGTGCCTTCGTCGAGGCCCGCCATCAGGTCGGCGGCGGCCTGCGTCAGGCGCGCTTCGGTATAGCGCATCGCCGCAGCATTATCGCCGTCGATATTGCCGAAATTGCCCTGGCCGTCGACCAGCGGCGTGCGCAGCGAAAAGTCCTGCGCCAGGCGCACCATCGCGTCGTAAACGGAACTGTCGCCATGCGGGTGATATTTGCCGATGACGTCGCCGACGACGCGAGCGCATTTCTTGTAGGCGGTGGTGTTGCGCGCGGGATTGGCGACCAGCACATCCGGGTTCGCTCCGCCTGGCTCCATCCGCAGCAACCGCATCGCCCACAGCAGGCGGCGATGCACCGGCTTCAGCCCGTCGCGCAGGTCCGGCAGTGATCGCGCCGTGATGGTCGAAAGGGCATAGACGAGATAGCGCTCGGACAGCGCATCGTCGAACGGGTGATCCTTGATGGCGTCGAACGGGTCGCGGAAATCAGTCATCGCGGACGGCTTAGCAGGACGGGGACGAAACGGAAACGGATTTGGTCAATAGCCCGCGATGAGCATGTCGAGCGCAGTAGAGATTGCATAATGTTCGTCATGGAGTGGCTTCACGATCTTGCCGAGCGCACGGGCCGGAATCGCGCTGGCGAACTGGGTCATCATCACAAGCTGCTGGCTATCAATCTCGAAGCGTGGATTGAGCCGCGCCATCGGTGTTTCGACATGCTCGATCGGCACCAGCGGCACGACAAAACATGTGGTCAAATGATCCAACAGATCGGATTGGCAGTCGAGGACGTAAGTGCCGTCAGGCAGGCGGTGGACGCAGAGACGCGCCATCAGAACATCCGGTATTTTTCGAGCGGCAACCCATATTTTTCGACATAGGCGTTGGAGGCCGCAATCCCTGCCGCATTTTCCTCCTTCCAGCGCCTTCCACGTTCCGCAGCGATTTCCCTGCGCAATCCTTCCTCGCAGACGCGGGACAGGTTGATGCCCAATTCCCTGGCGTCTTCGACCAATGCGCTGTCCAGCGACAGGTTCGTGGGTTTGCGTGTTCCGATCCGACCCTGTTTCGTCACCACGACCTCCTACATTCTACATGCGCATGAATATACGCATATCGCATCAACGCGGCAAGTAGCGCCCCTCCGGGTCCGCCGCGATCTCGGCGGCGAATTCGGCGGCAATCCAGTCACGAAAGGCCTTGATCTTGGGCGCGTTGCGCGCGTGGGGCGGGTAGACGATCCAGTAGCTGGCGATTTCCCGGACATAGGAAGGCACGGCCTCGACCAGCAGTCCGGCCTCCACCTCCGACTTCCAGAGAAAATGGTTGAGGATCGCGATCCCCTGCCCCGCAATCGCCGCACGACCCTCCATCACCTGGCTGTCGAGGGCGATGCCGGGCGGGCCGTCCGCCGGGTCGGCCTCCACTCCCACGGCGGCGAACCATTCATGCCACCACATGTCGTCGGGCGACAGGCGCGGCCGTGCGTGGAGCGCCTGTGCATCGGCAATCGTCCCATTCCGCTCCAGCCAGCCG
>NZ_DATKFP010000400.1:0-6319 GCF_035511395.1 Sphingobium sp. | reverse complement strand
GGCGCGGGTCGCGGTTCGGCGGCTTCGGTCGGCGCTTAGCTTGTTCAAGCCGATCCTGCTGGAGACCGATATTCAACGGTTTCGGGATGAATTGCGCTGGCTCGCCGGCATGCTGGGGCAGGCGCGCGATCTGGATGTGCTGATGGGGCGCATAGAAGATGAGTCGGTGCTTGCTTCCCTGGCCGATGTGCAGAAGATTGTCCATGAGCGGGTCGGGGAATGGCTGCATTCGGCGCGCGTGCGGACGCTGCTGCTTGATCTGGTGGAATGGCTGGCCCTCGGGGCCGGCTGTGGTGGAGAAGCGGATGCGCTGGCGGCCGACTTCGCGGCCGGACGGCTAAAGCGTTTGCGCAGGCGAGTGGCGAAGGGCGGCCGGCATATTCAGAAGTTGCCGGACGAAGAACGACATCAGGTGCGCAAGGATGCCAAGAAGCTGCGTTACGGCACGGAATTTTTTGGCGATCTCTTTCCAAAATCCAGGCAAAGGCGTCGCCGCCAAGATTTCGTCGATGCGCTGGAGGATTTACAAGCTACGCTGGGCGACCTCAATGATTTGGCCACGGCGCCGGCCTTGCTGGCGCAATATGGCCTGGAGCCCGATACCTCACTAAAACTCCGGCGAAGAAAGAAACTGCTCGATCGCGCGGCGCAGGCCCATGCCGAACTCACCGAAGCGCGCAAATTCTGGATGTGAGATTGCTCAGCCCCAGGGCTTTTCCCTGTACCATTTGGTAATGACATGCTTCACGCCACTGCGAACCTTCATACCGTGGTGCAGGCTGGCGGGATTGGGCTCGCCGGGCGTTATCCGATTGTTCCAGGCAAGCAGCTTGCCGGCTTCGGGCTGGACGGTCTTCCCGATCTTGGTAAAGCGCGTCGCGCCACCTGCGGCCGGCTGGTCAAGATAGACCATCAGCGTCCAGGTGCGGTTGCCGGCCACCGAGCAATATTGGGCATAGTCCGTGCCCTTGGGGTCAAAATAGTCGGTATGTGCCTTGAATTCCTGCCCGACGCTGTAGCGCTGCCCCTGGATCGGTTCGCCATAGACCGGATCAATCCCCGCGAAAGCGCAAAGCTTCGCGTCGATCGTCGCGACGAAGGGATCGGCCGAATCCAGGTCGCAGGTTTCGCTCGTGCGGAAATAGCCATCGCCATTGGCGTCGGCGATGGTGGAGGGGCGACGGTCGGCGTCGATCCGCTCGACCAATAAGCTACACTCTTCGGCCGACAGGAAATGGCGCTGAATGAAAAGCGTCAGGTCGCGGTTGGGCACTTTCTGGACGCGCGGATGAGCGGCGATCCAGGTGGGATCGGCGTCGCTGGCCTTGGGATGATCGGCAATATCGGACATTATGGCCCTCGCAGGATGCTTCGCGTGGCTGACCCATTCAAGGGTCTAGCTATCGCTGACGCCGCGAAATGCAAGCTTCCTCACCCACTTGCGCGTCATGTCATATAATGGTCACATAAATGTCATTTCGGAGTAAGAAGAGTTGCCTAGCAGGCGGGCGGGAACTCAAGGGGGCTATCCATCGATGCGCGTGCCGTTCGGCGACAAGGTCCGTGGTTGGAAAGGCGGCATACCGTCGGTCGACTGGCTGAAGCTGGGCGAGCGGCTGTTGCTGGCGCTGCTGGCTTTACAGATCGTGCGCCTCATATGGGTCGTGCTGACACCGGTGGGCAGCTTCGGCCCGTGGGAAGGGCGGCAGGCGCAGATCCTTACGCCCAGCGCGCGGCAGGCTCTGTTCGCCAGCTTCGATCCCTTTTTCCGGACCGGCGCTCAGCAGCAGGGGGGCGGGGTGGTCACGTCGCTGGCGCTAACGGTCTATGGCATCCGCCTCAACGAAGGGTCGGGGCTGGGTTCGGCGATCATCTCGACGCCCGATGGCGTGCAGAACAGCTTTGCCGTTGGCGATGAAATCCTGCCGGGCGTGGTGTTGAAGGCCGTCGCCTTTGACCATGTGACGATCGACCGGGGCGGGGCCGAGGAGCAGGTCTTCCTCGACCAGTCCACGCCCGCGTTGGAGGCGGCCGCGCCTGCACCGACTTCGGGCGAAGGCTGGCAGAGTGCCGCGCCGCCGCCGACTGCACCATCGCCCGGTATCGATTCGCCCACGGCCGACAGTCTGAAGCGTGATATCGGTTTCGCCCCGCGCATGCAGAATGGACGGATCACCGGTCTGGCCGTCATGTCCAAGGGGCCGGCCTTCGCAAATGCCGGTTTCAAGCCCGGTGATATCATCACCCAGGTCGATGGCCAGCCCATCGGTAACCTTCAGGCTATCCAGAGCAGGATCGCGCCCGGCGCGCGGCTTGCCCTGACCGTCGAGCGCGGCGCTGCCGTCGCCTCCGTCAACATCATAGTGCAAGGCCAATGACCCGCAAATTCCTCCTCTCCGCCGCCATGGCCCTTGCCCTCGCCGCGCCGATCACGACGCCGGTGCTGGCGCAGCAGACGCTGAACGTGCGCGATGCCGATATTCGCGCCTTCATTCAGGATGCCGCGCGCGTCACGGGGCGGACCTTCATCATCGACAATCGGGTGCAGGGGAAGGTGTCGGTCGTGACCGACCGGCCGCTGTCGCGCTCCGAATATTTCGAGATTTTCCTGTCGACCCTGCGCGCCAATGGGTTGGTCGCCGTGCCGGCACCGGGCGGCGCCTATCGCATCCAGCCGGCGGACGGCGCATCGGGTCAGCCGAGTGGCGTCGGCAAGGCGGCAAACCGCAACAGTTTCGTCACCGAAGTGTTCCGCCTGCGCTCGATCGACGCGGCGAGCGCGTTGGAAACGCTGCGCCCGCTGGTGAGCAAAGATGGCTCCGTTACTGCGAACCGGGCTGGCAACAGCGTGGTCGTGGCCGACTATGCCGATAATATCGCCCGCATCCGGCAGGTGATCGCCCGGATCGATCGCGATACGTCGGCGACGCAGATGGTCAGCCTGAAAAATGCCGGTGCGCGCGAGATCGCGACGTCGCTCCAGGCGCTGGTGGCGAGCGGCGGTGGCGAGAATGCCGCGCCTTCTGCCGCGACGGTGGTGCCGATCGACAGCAGCAATTCGGTCGCGATCCGGGGCGAGGCCAATACGGTGGCGCGATTGGCCAACATGGCGCGCGAACTGGATCGGCAGGCGGCGAGCGGCACGGAAATCCGCGTCTACTGGTTGGAACATGCCGATGCCGAAAAGCTTCTGCCGGTGTTGCAGCAGTTGATCGGCCAGTCGAGCAGCCAGCCGGTGACATCGTCCACGCCGGCAGCAGGCGGGCAGGGCGGTGCCCCCGCGTCGCAGGCGGCTGCACCGGTCGCGGCGGCTTCCTCCTCCTCCTCCTCCTCTTCGGGCAGTGGCATTTCCACGCGTGGGCCTGCGATCGTCACCCGCTATGAGGGCGCCAACGCCATCATCGTCGCTGCCAACAGCGACGTGAAGCGCATGCTGGGCGAGACGATCCGCCAGATCGACACCCGCCGCGAGCAGGTGTTGGTGGAGGCGATCATCGTTGAGATCGGCGATGCCGCCGCCAAGAAGCTGGGCGTGCAATTCCTGCTTGGCAGCACATCGACCGGCTTTGCCGCGACCAACTACAGCAACGCATCGCCCAATCTGCTGACGCTGGCGGGCGCGGTCGCGGCCGATCGTCTGGGTACGACCAAGACGACCGTGGTGGCGGCCGACGGCTCCACCACGACGACTGAAACCCAGACCAACAGCGACCTTGCCAGCACGCTCCAGCAAGCGGCGGTCAGTAGCCTGCAAAGCGCGACCGGTGCGATTGCCGGGCTGGGCGGCAGTATCGGCAATAACGGCATTTTCGGCGCGATCATCAATGCGGTGAAGTCGGACACGACGAGCAACCTGCTCTCCACGCCTTCGGTCATGACGCTGGACAACCAGAAGGCGTCGATCCTGGTCGGCCAGCAGGTGCCGGTGACGACCGGCGAGGCGCTGAGCCAGAATTTCGACAACCAGTTCCGCACGGTGCAGCGACAGGATGTCGGTATCAAGCTGGAGGTGAAGCCGCAGATCAACACCGGGGGCGCCATCAAGCTGTTCCTGAAGCAGGAAGTGTCGAGCGTCGCCGGGCCGGTGAGCAACAGCAACAGTGACCTCATCATCAACAAGCGCGAGATCGAGACGACCGTGACGGTCGACGATGGCGAGATACTGGCGCTGGGCGGCCTGCTGGACGACAATGAGCGCAAGACGATCGAGCGGATTCCGCTGCTGTCCGACATTCCAGGGATCGGCGAGCTGTTCAAATCGCGCAGCAAGAGCCGAACCAAGACCAACCTGATGGTCTTCATCCGCCCGACCATTCTGCGGTCGAAGGAAGATGCGCAGAAGCTGACCCAGCAGCGCTACGGCTATATTCGCGGCATGCAGTTGCAGCGCGATCCTGATGCGGAACCGACGATCGACGAACTGGTGCGCGACTATATGGGGGCGACGCCGCCGATCGCCGTGCCGCAGCCGGGCGACGCGGTGGTGCAGCCTGCCGCAGTCGCCGAGCCGCAGGTCATCGAGCCGACCGTTCGCCAGTCGAGCGGCGTCGTGCGCCCCGTCGAGATCCCCGCCAGCGGAGAGAAGAAGTGAGCGACACGGATCAGGGCGAAGTCATTTCCCCGGTCATCCCGCCGCGTCCGATCGACATTCCCTACACGTTCGCGCGCAAGCATGGCGTGGTGCTGTTGCCGCCCGAGGGCGAGCGGCTGACCATCGCGGTGCGCGAGGGGAGCGATCCGCGCGTGCTGCTGGAGGTGCGGCGGCATCTGGCGCGCAGCTTCGAGGTGCGTTTCGTCGAGGCAGCGCAGTTCGACCGGCACCTGTCCGATCATTATGCGATGGAAGGCAGCGCGGCCGCGATGGCGGGATCGCTGGAGGTCGGCGCGGATGAGCTGGACATATTGGCCGCCGACATTCCGACCGCCGACGACCTGCTCGACAGCGCCGACGATGCACCAGCGATCCGCCTGATCAACGGCATCATCGCCGAAGCCGCGCGGCAGGGCGTGTCGGACATCCATATCGAGCCTTATGAGACGGGCCTGATCGTGCGGATGCGCGTCGACGGCGTGCTGCGTGAGACGCTGCGGATGCCACCCCATGTCGCACCGGTGGTCGTCAGCCGCATCAAGGTGATGGCTCGCCTGGACATTGCCGAGCGGCGGGTGCCGCAGGATGGACGCATCGGCCTGACCTTGGGCGGCAAGCTGCTCGACGTGCGTGTGTCGACCCTGCCGAGCCGGGCGGGGGAGCGAGTGGTGCTGCGTATTCTCGACAAGGAGAATGCGGGGATCACGCTCGACCTGCTGGGGATGACCGGCGCGCCGGACCGGATTTTCCGCGAAGGGCTTTCGGAGCCGAACGGCATCATCCTCGTTACCGGGCCGACCGGATCGGGCAAGACGACGACGCTCTATGCGGGGCTGCGCACCCTGAATGACGGGTCGCGCAACATCCTGACGGTCGAAGACCCGGTCGAATATGCGATCGAAGGTGTCGGTCAGACGCAGGTCAATGCCAAGGTCGGCCTGACCTTCGCGGCGGGGCTGCGCGCGATCCTGCGCCAGGATCCCGATGTGGTGATGGTCGGCGAAATCCGCGACCGCGAGACGGCCGAGATTGCGGTGCAGGCGTCGCTGACCGGGCACCTCGTGCTGTCGACCGTCCACACCAACGACGCGGTGGGCGCGATCACCCGAATGCGCGACATGCGGGTGGAGCCGTTCCTGCTTGCCTCGACCTTGCGCGCAGTCATAGCCCAGCGCCTTGTCCGGCGCCTTTGCCAGCATTGTCGCGGGCCGGTGCAGGCGGACAAGTCGGCGAGCGCGCTGCTGGGCTTCGATCCGGGCACGATCATCTACAAGGCACGCGGCTGCGAGGAATGCAACGGCACCGGCTACAAGGGGCGTATCGGCGTGTTCGAGGCGATCCGTGTGGACGACACCATCCGCCGCCTCATCAACGACGGCGGCGATGAATCGCTGATTGCGCGCCATGCTTTCCTCAATGCACCCAACCTTGGCTCCGCGGCGCGGGCGCTGGTGCGCGACGGCCAGACCACAGCGGAGGAGGCCATCCGCGTATCGCGCCGCGATGCGACCGAGGTGGAAACCATCGCCGATGGCTGAATTCGACTATGTCGCCATCGACCCGGCGGGCAAGGAACGCAAGGGAGCGATCAAGGCCGAGACGATCGACGATGCGCGCGCCAAATTGGACGCGCGCAAGCTGTTCGTCGTGCGGCTGGAGGTCGGCGCGGTCCAGGCGGCGCGCAAGCGGGCGGGGCTGTCGCTGCGTGCGCCGCGCCTTTCCGCCAAG
>NZ_DATKFP010000399.1:0-3784 GCF_035511395.1 Sphingobium sp. | reverse complement strand
TATCGTGTCGGAAGAGGTGAATCCGCGCATGACCATGGCGTTCATCGGGATTATCGAAACGAGGCGCCCCAAGCGCCATCCATAGTTGCGCACCTGAAGCAAGCGTCCAGAGGTTGCCGTCGCGCATCTGGACCGGCCAGGCATCCCATATGTCCAGACTGGAGGAGACGCGGCAGACATGGTCCGCGCCAATCTCTGCAATGACCGTAGGCAAGGCAGGAATAGCGCCGACATCCGCGGCGGTCCAATATGCGATCACGTCTGGGATCCTCCCTCCAGATGAGAAGGATGTCGTCAAGCGTGCAGTCCTGACGACATCCTCTCCAATAACCGGAAACCCCATGCCTTAATCTGCATGAAGAGCCTCCTGACACAGCATTAAAGGGTCAGGCAAACGTTTGCAATATGAGATGTGCAAGAGGCGCAATTGCTCCGTCAGGCAGCGTGCCGGATCAGGCCCAGACCGTCAGATCGGCAATTCGTTGGTCGACTTGATCTCTGACAGGGCCACTGTCGAATTGATTTCCTGTACACCCGACAATTTACTCAGCCGCTCGAAGAAGAAGCGTTCATAGGCATCGATATCCTTGGCCACGATCCGCAGCATGAAGTCCATCGTACCCATGAGTACATAGGCATCGAGCACTTCTGGAAATCCGCGAATGGCTGCACTGAACTCATCCAGATTGGCCCGGCCGTGCGCGTTGAGTTTCACCTGCGCGAATATCTGGGCGTTCAGGCCTACCTTACGCCGGTCGATCACCGCTACGCGCTTGCGGATCAATCCTTCGCGCTCCAGACGGTCGATCCTGCGCCAGCAGGGCGATGGCGTCAGCCCGACCTTCTCCGCAATCTCCGCCGTCGTCTGGCTCGCATCACGCTGCAACTCGCGGAGAATCTTCCGCTCAAAACTGTCCAATTCGATCATATGTCCGATATATCTGAATTTACAGGTCAGATCATTCCCATTTTCGCTGAACAACCGCAAAATGAGGCAAGATTCTTCTCCATCGATCGGCGATAAGGCTCGCGACACTGCAAAGGAGAAGACCATGGTCGTCCGCCCCGCCCGCCTGAACCCGCCGATGCAATCGGTGCGCCTGCTCGACCCCGAAAGCGGCCTGGACGGCGTGATCGCGATTCATTCCACTGCACTTGGTCCGGGCGCCGGCGGGTGTCGCTTCTGGCAGTATCCCAATCAGGAAGCGGCCTTTGACGATGCCTGTCGCCTGGCCGAAGGCATGAGCTACAAGAATGCGATGGCCGATCTGCCCTTTGGCGGCGCCAAGGCTGTATTGCGTCGGCCCGAGGGACCGTTCGACCGTGCCGCCTTGTTCCGCGCGTTCGGCCGTGCTGTCGAGGCACTGGACGGTCTCTACGTCACGGCGGAGGATGTCGGCACGACGGTTGCCGACATGCGCGAAGTATCGGCTATGACGCGTCATGTCGCCGGCCTGGATCCGATAGACGATCAGGCTGGTGGCGATCCTTCACCCTGGACAGCACTCGGCGTGTTCGAGGCAATGCGGACGGCCGCGCGCCAGACGTTGGGCGCTGAACTGGCCGACCTGACCATCGCAGTGCAAGGCACCGGCAATGTCGGGGCGAATTTGTGCCGCCGCCTTGCTGATGCCGGCGCAAAACTGATCATTGCCGACATTGATCCGCGACGGCGCAATGCGCTCGGCGCCGTGCTGAACGCCCAGATCGTCGATGTCGAGGAAATCGCTTCGGTCGAAGCGAATATCTTTGCCCCCTGCGCGCTCGGCGGAGCACTCACAGCCCAGAGTGTGGCTGGCATGAAGGCAAGACTGGTCTGCGGTGCTGCCAATAACCAGCTTGCGACGGCGGATATTGCTGACCGGATGATGGATCGCGGCATTGTCTATGCGCCGGACTATGTCGTGAACGCCGGCGGCATCATCAGCGTGTCGGCCGAATATCTGGGTGAGGATATTGCCAGTGTCGCCGCACGCGTCGACCGGATCGGAGCGCGCGTGGGCGAGATACTCGCACTCGCTCAGCAGGAAGGACGTTCGCCTGCTTGGGTCGCGGATGAAATGGCAGAGCGCATCATCGCTGCGGCCGATCGCCAGGCGGCCTGACGGTATCGCGATGCCGGGCGGCACCTTCTAACGACGGGCGGCCCGGCTTCCTGATGATGTTCATGTGCCTCTTGACCTTGCGGGCGCTGAGCCTGCCCGCAATCGAACGGCCAGCGCGCCCGGATCAGATGGCGGGCAGACTATCTTGCGCGCGCTTTGGCAGGCCACTCTCGATCAATTGGTAAGCCCCACCCATCAAGCGGGTAACTTCTTCCTCGCTCAGGACATAGCGCGGCTCATAGCCCAGTCCGCGCCGATGGCTCTTGTGCCATGGATCGACATAAAGGCCCTTGTTCGGTCCGAACGTCAGATCAACATGGCGACTGAGGGCCGCCGGCCCGAAGCGGGAATAAGCGATGCGAAAGATGGAGATATCAGCGATATAGGGTCCGATCATCACCCAGACATGACCCTGCCGATCATCAAAAACAGGTTGCCCCTCGACGGTCAACGTCCCGGCCACTACCTGGATCGGCGCCACCAGACGCCGTTCAAGCTGTACTGCAAACGCGGCGCTCATCAATTCCGCATCGTTCGACGCAGCAGGAAAGGCAGCCAGAAGCCGCATAGCGCACGCGGCGAGTTCTGTACGATCGGCATCGCTCATATCATAGGATTTGAACGCCTTGGCGGCAGGCCAGCCATGGGTAGCGGCGACGAGCCTGCCAAGATGCAAGAGGTGTTTTGCCATCAACATCCGGCCTCCTACCGCCACCGAAGCCGTCGCGCCAGTCCATCGCAGGCAAAATGATGCCGGGTGGCAGAGCACTCCACGAGCCATTTCGGAGCTTCATGGGCGGGCCGGCGACCGGTTCGCGGCGGGCTATGCTTCCAGCCTGTATACGGGCTACTCATTGTTGCCTTGACCGATCCGAACTATGGTCGCGCCATGTCGGTCGCCCCCGTACCCAGTTTCTATCTTTACGGTGAACCCCAACGCAGCGTGGCGGAAGGATTCGTCCATGTCGAAAGCCTGGATGATCGGTCGCGGCCCAGCGAATGGACGATCCGCCCACATGTCCATCATGACCTGAACCACATCATTTTGATAGCCCAAGGCGGGGGCATGATGCAGGCAGAAGCGGTCCAGCTTTCCTTCGAGGCGCCCTGCCTGCTGCTGATCCCGGCCGGCATCGTCCATGGCTTCGCCTGGCATCGCGAATCGCGTGGCTATGTCACCACCATCGCCGCCAGCTATCTCCACCATATTGTGGCCCGTGACGCGGATCTTGCTCCTCTTTTTGCTCGCCCCCATGCCGTCATGCTGCCGCAGGACGGGTCGGAGGCAGAAGCGGTCATCGCGCGGATGAGCAAGGAACTGGGATGGTCGGGCCCCGGCCAGCGCGCTTCGGTCGAAGCTGCCTTGCTGCTGCTGATGGTGCTCGCGCTGCGCCATATGACACTGGCTGAGGCGGCGCTGCCGGGTACGGCCCGGCAGGCCGCGCTCGTCGCCCGGTTGCGTGAGCGGATCGAGCAACGCTTCCGGCAGCGTGAACCCGTTGCGGTCCATGCGAGGGCGCTCGGCGCCAGCCTTACCGCTCTGCGCCAGGCCTGCGCCCGTGTCGCCGCCAATTCCCCCGCACAGATGTTGGACGATCGCACCCTGCTGGAGGCGCGCCGTCTGCTACTCTATTCGCAATTATCAGTGACCGAAATCGCCTATGCCTTGGGATTTGAGG
>NZ_DATKFP010000398.1:0-4567 GCF_035511395.1 Sphingobium sp. | reverse complement strand
GCGGAAGATCGCGGGACTGCCCGCCTCGGTGCGGGCTTCGACCACGGCGCCGAGGTCGATAAGCTGACCGCCCGGCGTCTGTGCAACCGGCGTACTCGACAGGGCCTGCGTCCAGCTCCGGTCCTTCTGTTCCAGCGCGATGGTGATCGGGAGTGGGCTGCGGCCATCGCCGCGCGGCGCGTAGCCGACAGTCTGACTCCCCATGAGCATACCGATGCTGTCGGCGACCTGCCGCTGTGAAAGGCCGTAATAATCGAGCCGGTCGCGCTGCACGTCGAGGCGGAGCTTCGGGCGCGCCTCGCCGAAGCTGTTGTCCACGTCGACGATGAAGGGGATGGACCGGAAGATCTTTTCCAGCTCGGTCGCTGTCTTCTGGCGCGTGACTTCGTCGGGGCCATAAACCTCGGCCAGCAGGGTCGCGAGGACGGGCGGGCCTGGAGGCGTCTCGACCACCTTGATAGATGCGCCATTGGGCAAGCGCAGCGCCTTCAGCCGCTGGCGCAGGTCGAGCGCAATCTGATGGCTGGACCGGCTGCGATCCCCCTTGGGCAGCAGCGTCACCATCACATCGCCCTGCTCGGGCTGCGAGCGCAGGAAATAATGGCGGACAAGGCCGTTGAAGTTGAACGGCGCGGACGTGCCGACATAGGCCTCCATTGCCGTCGCTTCGGGCAAGCCCCGCACCACGCCGGCGATATCTTCCAGCACGCGGCCCGTACCTTCGAGCGCGGTGCCTTCGGGCATGTCGACCACGACCTGGACCTCCGACTTGTTGTCGAAGGGCAGCAGCTTCACGGTCACGGCCTTGAAGTAGAACATCGAGCAGGCAACCAGCGTCGCCACGCCCACCGCGATCAGAAAATTGCGGGCGGACTTCTTCGTATCGATCACGCGGTGCGCGACGCGGGCATAGAGCTGCCCCAGCCTGCCGCCGCTTTCATCATGGCCATGCCCCTTTTCGAGCGTCTGCCTAGCGAAACGGATCATCAGCCACGGGGCGATCACGACCGCTACGAAGAAGGAAAAGATCATCGCCGCCGAGGCGTTGACCGGAATCGGGGCCATATAGGGCCCCATCAGACCGGAAACGAACAGCATCGGCAGCAGCGCGGCGACCACGGTCAGCGTCGCCACCACAGTGGGGTTGCCGACCTCGGCCACCGCCTCGATCGCTGCCTGGGTGCGGCTGCGATCATCGTCCATCGCCCAATGCCGGGCGATATTCTCGATCATGACGATCGCGTCGTCGACGAGAATGCCTATCGAGAAGATCAGCGCGAACAGGCTGACGCGGTTGATCGTATAGCCCATGAGGTTCGAGGCGAACATGGTCAGCAGGATCGTCGTCGGAATGACCACGGCGGTCACGCCCGCCTCGCGCCAACCGATCGCGAACCCAATCAGCACGACGATGGAGACGGTCGCCAGCGCGAGGTGGAACAGCAGTTCGTTGGCCTTCTCGTTCGCCGTCTCGCCATAGTTGCGGGTGACGGCGACCGTGACGTCATCGGGGATCAGCTTGCCTTTCAGGCTCTCGACACGCTCGAGGATGGCATCGGAGACGACCACGGCATTGGCCCCGGCGCGCTTGGCGAAGGCGATGCTGACAGCGGGGGCGCTATTCCACTTGCCGTTTTCCTCCTTCGCCCAGCGCCACGCCCGCGCCTGATCCTCGCGCGGCCCCTGCGTTACGCTGGCAACGTCGCGCAGATAGACGGGAGAGCCGGAGGCAGAGCGCACGGTCAGAAGTCCGACCTCCTGCGCCGATGACAGGGTGCGGCCCGCCGTGACGCCGACCGCCTTGCCGTCCTCGCGGATATTACCCAGCGGAAAGGACCGATTGGCCTGGCTCGCGGCCTCGATCACGCTCCCCAGCGGCACGCCATACTGGCGCAGCCTGGCCGGATCGGGCGCAATGCGGATTTCCTCGGGGCGGCCACCGACGAGGAAGCTGATCCCGACATTGTCGACCTTGGCGATCTCGGTGCGCAGCTTCGCGGCGAGTTCGTAGAGGCTGGCATCGTTCCACTGCCCTGCCGCGCCGGGCTTGGGGGCAAGGGTCAGAACGACGGCCGGAACATCATTGATGCCGCGCACCGTCACCTTGGGATCGGGAATGCCGACCGGTTTCCTGTCCCAATTGGCGCGCAGCTTTTCCTCGATGCGGATCGCCGCGTCCTCGGGGTTCGATCCCACGAGGAAGCGCGCCGTCACCATCACGCCATCGTCCTGCGCCTGAGTATAGACATGCTCCACGCCATCGACGCTCTTGACGATGGTTTCGAGGGGAATGCCGACCAGCTCGGTCGCGTCGGCGGCGGAAAGGCCCGGCGCCATCACCTGGATGTCGACCATCGGCACGCTGATCTGCGGCTCTTCCTCCCGAGGGATGGAAAGAAGAGCCAGCAGACCAACGGCAATCGCCGCGAGCAGGAACAGCGGGGTCAGGGGTGAAGCGATAGTGGCCCTGGTGAGGCGACCGGAAACGCCGAGATTCATGGCCGCGGAGCCTTGGCGGGCTTACCGGGGGCGAACAGCGCGTCGCCGGCGGCCGCGCCGCTCAATATCTCGACCAGGGCGGGATCTGCCGTCGGCGCGATCTGGACCGGCACCATGCTGAGCCGCTTGCCCTTCGCGACGATCTGCACCTGATCCATACCATAGCGCGTGGTGACGAATGCGCGCGGCACGACCAGCGCCTTGCGCGTGCCGATCTCGACCGACGCGCTCACGCGGCGGCCGATAAATTGGGTGGAAAGGCCGGACAGAGTAGCATCAACGCGAACCTGGCCTCCGGTGATCGCGGGATAGACCTGCGTCACGCTGCCTTCGCGCTGCCCGGACGGCATATCCGCTTCATTGACGATCACGCGCGCACCGGGATGGACCTGTCCGGCAACCGACTCCGGCAGCATCAACCGCAGCACCGGCGGCCCCGCGGTAACCGTCGCGATCGACATGCCCGGCGCCACCGGTGATCCGGCGGGAATATCGGCGCGAAGCACCCGACCGCTCGCCGGGGCGATCACCGCCCCCTGCCCCGCGACGCTGACGCTTGCGCCCTGCTGCGCCCGAGCGGCAGCAACCTGCGCATCGGCCGCGCGCGCGGCCGCAACGGCCTGATCCAGGCGCGCCTTGGCATAGACGCCTTGTCCATAGAGATCGCGAATGCGCGCGAGATCGGCATTGGCGCGCGCGGCTTCGGCCTGAGCGGCGGCAACCTGCGCACCATAGGCGCTTGTCTCATAACCGAGCCGCGAATCGACGATCATGCCGATCCGCTGCCCCTTGTGCACCGTGTCTCCGGCACGGACGGAAAGCGACGTGAGGATACCGGGGATGCGGGCGAGCACTTCGGCCTGGTCGCGCGTGGCGATCTCCGCGCCGACCATCTTCATGTCCGGGATTTCGGTTGCGGCGAGCCGCAGGGTTTCCCCGGCGGGTAGCGTCGCCGCCGCCTGTTCCTGCTCCGGCTTGCTCCCGCATGCCGACAGCGCCAGCGCGGCGCCCGCCAACCAGAGCCACTTGCCCCTGCCGCTCATCATGCCGCCGATACCCCTCTTTTTTGGTTCTCTTTCAGGCTCTCAATCACCAACGACCGGGAAGCCGGCGTCTTTCCACGCACCGATCCCGCCAGCAAGGTGGGTGTCGATCGCGCTCTGCGCCGCCGCGCATTGATCGAGCGCCTGGCCCGAGCGCTTTCCGCCCGCGCATTGCAGCACGACAGTCCGGCCCTTGGGATCAGGGATGTTACGAGGTGAAAAGCCCGACAGCGGCATGTTTATTGCGCCCAGTATGTGACCGGCGGCGAACTCGCCTGTCTCGCGCACGTCGATCAGGAGCGCCTTGCCGCCCTTCAGCATGGCGTCCAGCTCGGCGGGGCCGATCTCACGGTGGGCATCACGTTTCTTGAATCCGAACATGGCAGCTTCCTCAACTTTGTTATTTGCATATAACGTGTAATGATGATATTCGTCAATGCCATTGAGACATGGAAGGATCGCAGATGGGCAAGCCTTTGATCGTGGTGCTGGGCGCGGGTCTGGGAGGCACGATCGCCTCCTATGAGATCAAGGCCGCCCTCAAGGACCGCGCCGACGTGATGACGGTATCCGATAGCGACACCTACAGCTTCATCCCGTCCAATCCCTGGGTCGCCGTGCGCTGGCGCGAGCCCGAAGCCATTCAGGTCCACCTCCCTCCCGTGTTCGCCAAAAAGAAGATCGGCTTCACCTCGGTCGGCGCGAAACGGCTGCATGCCGGTGAAAAGCGGCTCGAACTCAATGACGGCTCATCCATCAATTACGATTATCTTGTAATTTCCACCGGCCCGGAACTCGCGTTCGACGAGATCGAGGGGCTGGGTCCGCATGGCGGCCATACCGTCTCCATCTGCCAGACGGCCCACGCCTCAGCCGCCGCCGATGCGTTCGATGCCTTTGCACAAAATCCCGGCCCGATCGTCGTCGGCGCGGTGCAGGGCGCGTCCTGCTACGGCCCGGCCTACGAATTCGCGATGATCCTCGACACCGAACTGCGCAAGCGCAAGATCCGCGACAAGGTGCCG
>NZ_DATKFP010000397.1:0-11727 GCF_035511395.1 Sphingobium sp. | reverse complement strand
TGGTGGCGGGAGGCGCAGGTTTCCTTCGGTTTTCCATGATTTCACTCCAGATAATTACGGTTCCCTCGACCTCAACAAGTCGAAGGAACCAACATGCGATCAAGATCATCATTGCCGTTTCGAGCGGCCCCGCTCCGGGTCGAAGACCCGCCCAGTCACGGCACCCTTCTCACCACATTCCTCTCCTCTCAGTCGCTCGACGAGAAGTCAGGCTGTGCGGTTCTGTATGGCGCGGCGGTCCGCCATTTCCTGCATTGGCTGGGCCTGCATAGGATCGCCATCCGCACGATTGACGATCGGGCTGTCCGGCGGTTCGAAAAGCATGGGTGCCGGTGCCACCGGTATTCGGCGCAGCAAGCGCACTACAAGGCTGACCAAGCAGCAAGGGTCAGGCGCTTCGTCCGGTTCCTGGAAGATCAAGGCTACGTCGAAGTCGACGACGGGATCGACGATCTGCCACGGCACCTCGCCGACTATTCCGATGCGATCGATCGCCTGCAACTTGCCGAGGGACCGGCACAGGCCTATCGGTCCGAGGCCGAGCATTTCGTGGCCTGGCTTCGCATGGCGCGGCGCCAATGGATCGATATCGATGACACGATCATCGACCACTATGCAGCGCATGATTGCCGATGCCCGGTCTGGCGCAAGCGGGGCAAGTTGGTCGCAACGGGCACCAAGCGGCGGCGGCGATGCGCACGGCACTTCGTCGAGTTCCTGCGAGGCCGGGGCGCCATCCCATTGGTTGAACCGGTGGCGGACGATGACCCGCACATGTCGGCTTACTTGGCATGGCTCAAGCAACACCGCGGCGCCACGGACGAGACGATCCGGCGCTACCGGACCGATATCAGACGGCTCATGCCAATGCTGGGCGAGCCTTCGCAATGGGATGCCGCCGGACTCAGGAGCGCATTCCAACGACGAAGCAAGGAGACGCCGGGGTCGGCATCGCTGCTCGTCACGATAATGAGGAGCTACATCCGGTTTCTGGTCGTGCGTGGCGAGTGCCGGCCGGCATTGTTGCATGCAGTTCCATCAGTACAGCGCTACCGCCTTTCGACGCTGCCGCGCCACGTCGACCCGGCAACGATCGAGAGGATCATTGCGGCCTGTCCGACAGATCGTCCGGTGGAAGTCCGGGACAAGGCCATCATTCTCCTGCTCGCCAGGCTCGGCCTGCGGGCTGCCGATATTCAGAACATGCGTCTCGACGACATCGACTGGCGATCCGGCCACCTGACGGTCAAGGGCAAGACGCGTCGACCGGACCGCCTGCCATTGCCGCAGGATGTTGGCGACGCGATCCTGGCATATCTTGCGGCAGCCCGCCCGAAGGCCGCCGAAGAGCATCTGTTCCTGCGTGCACAAGCACCGTTTCGGCCATTCCGCTCGTCCGCTGAGATAGCGGGCATCGTCGCTCGTACGCGCGACCGCGGTGGGATCGAAGGAGTGCCGACCGGGTCGCACATATTCCGGCATTCGCTTGCCACCAACCTGCTGCGCGCGGGCGCAGGCCTGGAGTCCGTCGGGACCATCCTGCGTCACAGCTCGCCCGAGACCACTGCCATCTACGCCAAGGTCGATCTGCCGATGCTCATGAAGATCGCGCAGCCCTGGCCGGGAGAACAGTCATGCTGAACATCCACATTTCCAGATACGTGGCGCTGCATCGCAGCCTCGGGCTGAAGTTCTCTGAACAGGAACGCATGCTGCGCCTGTACGCCGCCTACGCCGGGGGTTTCGGCGATCGGCACACTCAGGTCCAGCGCATCTACGACTGGTGCCATACGTCGAGCTCACAATATGTGGCCCGCCGGAGGTTCGACACCGCACGTAACTTCAGCCTTTTCGCTCACGCCGAAGATTCAGGCCACGAAGTTCCGCCTGCCGGCGTCTTCGGTCGGGGCAAGCGGCCACGCCCGACGCCGACCATCATTGAGCCGGACCAGGTGCGGGCGATCATGACTGCTGCATTGGACGTTCCACCCCAAGGCACGATCAGCCCACACACGTACCATTACCTGTTCGGGCTGCTGGCGGCGACAGGTCTCCGGATTTCCGAGGCCCTCGCATTACAATGCAAAGATCTGGTCGAGGATGGCCTGATCGTCCGCAACGGCAAGTTTGGCAAGCAGCGGCTGATTGCCTTGCAGCCATCGACGCGCCAAGCACTCGAAGCCTATCTCGCCCTCCGCGAGAAGCACGCGGCCAGGGGCAACGACCTGTTCGTCACTATCCGGGGACGGGCACCGCACAAGGTGCGCGCCCACGTCGTGTTCGTCAGATTGGCCCGGCAGCTCGGATATCGTGGACCAACCGGTACGGCGGGCATGCGACTCCACGATCTGCGGCACACCTTCGCTGTCCGTTCCCTTGAGTCCTGCCCACCTGACAGGGAGGCCATCGCTCACCACATGGCCGGTCTCAGTGTCTATCTGGGGCACGCGTCGGTCGCCAACACGTACTGGTATCTCGAGGCCACTCCGGTGCTGCTGCGCGACATTGCGGCTGCGAGCGAGCAGCTTTACCGGGGAGAGGCGGCATGACGGCGCTCGCTCCGCATCTCTCGGCATACCTGCGTGAGCATCTGCCACGCGAACGTGCTGTCAGCCCGCACACAGTGAAGACTTATGCCAACTGCTTCGTCCTCCTCGTTCAGTTCGCTGCCGATCGGCTGAAGCGTCGGCCGACCGATCTTGAGATCGAGGATCTCGGCCCCGACATGATCATGGCTTTCCTGGACCATGTCGAGACCGGGCGCGGCAGCTGTGTGCGGACCCGCAATGGCAGGCTCGCCGCGATCCGGTCCTTCTTCCGGTACATCGAGTATCGGATTCCGGCCTGCCTGGATCTGGCCCTCCGCGTCAGATCGATCCCGACCAAGAAGACCGACAAGGCGCTGATCGACTACCTCGACCGGGCCGAGATCAAGGCTTTGCTCGATGCCCCGGATCCCCGGACACGCCTTGGCACCCGCGATCGCGCGATGCTGCATCTGGCCTATGCCGGCGGGCTGAGAGTGTCGGAACTCGTAACGCTGCAGCTGCGCGATTTCCCGGACCGCTCCCTGTCCACCGTGCACATCATGGGCAAGGGTCGGCGTGAACGGGTCCTGCCGCTCTGGAAAGAGACCCAGTTCGTATTGCGCGCGTGGCTTGCGATACGGCCCGACGCGCAAGCTGCCGAGATATTCCTCAATGCCAACGGGCAGCCCATGACCCGCGACGGATTTGCGTTCCGTTTGGCCGAGCACGTCAAGACCGCGGCAACGAAGCAGCCGTCGATCCTTGGCAAGCGGGTTACGCCGCACGTGCTGCGGCATTCCTGTGCGATGCACACGCTCGCGGCGACCGGGGACATTCGCAAGGTTGCATTGTGGCTCGGCCACGCCAGCATCCAGAGCACCGAGACCTATTTGCGCGCCGATCCCGAGGAGAAGCTGCAAATCCTCGCGGCTCACGGCGCACCCGCCATCAGGCCCGGGCGCTTCAAGCCGCAAAGCGACGATCTACTATCAATGCTTCAGGAAATACGTGCAGGAGGTCATGTCAAAATTTGACACAGGTCCGCATCGCAGTTCGAAGCGCCAGTGGCGCTCCCGCCAACAAAGCTTCGCCTTCGAGGCGGCCGTTGATGCGTAGCATAACCGAACCGTTTTGACGGAGAAGCATCGGAATGAGTTGGGAACCAGTGAGGTTGGCCTGCCAAAACGTGCTCTGAGCGTTCGCGCGGCCGGTCGGAATGTCAATTAATCGACCAGCAAAATTCCATGTAACCGTAACGCGCGGCACCGTCGCGGGCTTGTTAAGGAGCATGGCCATCATGGGGCGGTTGCCTTCACAAAACAGGCTAAACGACTTGATGTTTGGCGAAGCAGCTACATCGACATAGGCCATTGGGGCGCGACCTTGGACCGGCACGACCTCCCAAGCAGTCCCAGGCAGCGGCACTGCGTCCTCAGGTGGGCTGTCCATAAGCAGGCGAGCAATGTCCTGGGGCACGGGCAAGCGGCCTCCTTGAGGCGCATAGACCGTCAACTTTCCCTTTTCCCAAAGGCCAATTTGAACAGCACGGCGATTTGCATCAAGCAAAACATAGGCTTGCTCTACACCGCCTTGATGCGGCGCATTTCCCGTAACCCAATAGAGAGATCCTTGTCGTTGGAGACCGGATATCGCCGAAAGATTGCTGGCCAGCAGGTCTATTTTGCGGCCCAAACGCGAACGTATCGCGTCAGCTATCGGACCACTTGTCAAAAGATCTATTCCGTTGGGATCGGAATCACTTTGGAATTTTCCTATGGAACTCGCAAGATTGGTCCAGGCTAGCGGCGTCGGTTTTCCCAAGACTGGCCTTGCTTGCAGAGGTGCTTTTGAAGCAGCAGATGCCGGCCCAGACCCCTTGCACAAGAGCAGTGGGGATTGCGACACGAGCGCTGACTTGAACGGATCCAGGCGCTGTCCAGGCGCGACGTCTGCTTCAAGGCGGACTACGCCTCGCTTTTCGTCGTCATTGACCGTCAAGATCACGCGTCCGAAATCGTTGGCATTGACAGGAAAAGGAAAAAAGACCGCGCTAACGCCTTCATAGGTCGGGCCAAGAAACGAAGCCGCGTACTCAAACCGGGTGCTTTTTACAGTCTGACCAGACGCTTTGAAAGTAAAGCCGGTTTCGTTGATCTCAAGGCTCGCCCCTCGAGAGCAATCGCCACGCGGCGCATACGAGCCATAGCTTCCTTCGAGATCCATGCCTTTTAATGACGTCAATGTCACTGCGCCTGCGACGCCGGGCAAGCCCAGAAAAATCCCTGCGAGAAAAACGATAATGGGGCGCTTGGGCAGTTTGTTCGGCATGGCAGATCTCCATGGCGGACAGCCTTGCATCGGGACCTCGATTGAAAGCGACGAACGACTGCCTCGGGGATTTTCTACAACCTGCACCATTCCAGCGGTGCCGACAATCCTAACGGCCCCAGCATTCAACCTTGTCAGGCAATTATCTGGAGTGAAATCATGGAAAACCGAAGGAAACCTGCGCCTCCCGCCGCCACGCTCGACATAAACTGCGACTGCAAAGAATACATCATCGATTACCTCGAGCGCGCATTCCCGACCCGTCAGATGCGCGTGTTCAAGGACGACACGGGCACGCCGCGTTCTCTGCCGATGGTGAATGACGACGGCCACCCGGTCTACAATCCCGAGGCTCAGGCCGCGCGCGATGACCTCATCGAGAAGCTCTGCGCCATGCCGCCGATCATGTCGGCGCTTGATGCGCTGCTCGAACATTTTGGGCACGACAATGTCGCCGAGGTCACGGGCCGGACAAAGCGCCTCATCACGGTAAGCGACGGCCGCCAGAAACTGGAAAGCCGCTCGGCGCGCACCAGCCAGGCCGAGGCCGCTGCCTTCATGGCCGGCAAGAAACGCATGCTGGTCTTCTCTGACGCCGGCGGCACGGGGCGAAGCTACCACGCCTCGCTCGACGTGATGAACCAGGAGCAGCGCGTCCACCTTCTGCTCGAGCCCGGCTGGCGCGCCGATCGCGCGATCCAGGGCCTGGGCCGAACCCACCGCACGCACCAGGCGACCACGCCGCTGTTCCGGCCGGTGACCACTGACTGCAAGGGCGAGCTGCGCTTCACCAGCACGATCGCACGCCGTCTCGACAGTCTCGGTGCGCTGACGCGCGGCCAGCGGCAGACGGGCGGGCAGGGGCTCTTCGACCCGGCCGACAATCTCGAGAGCGAATATGCCTGCGCGGCGCTCCTCTCCTGGTTCGACCTGCTCGCCGCGGGCAAGCTTTCGAGCACGACGCTCGACGATTTCCAGCACCGCACCGGGCTCGAGCTTTGCGACAAGGACGGCGTGCTCAAGGACGAGATGCCGCCGATCCAGCGCTGGCTCAACCGCATCCTGGCCCTGCCGATCGCGCTGCAGAACAGCATCTTCGACGAGTTCCTGTCGCTGATCGAAACCCGCGTCTCGGCCGCGCGCGAGGCGGGACGGCTCGATGTCGGCGTCGAGACGATCCTCGTCGACAAGGCGACCCTCCTCGACGACGTCGTACTGCGGACCGATCCCCGCACCGGCGCGACCTCGCATCTTCTCACCATCGAGATCGCGCGGCGCCGCAACCCTGTTTCCCTCGAGCGCATCCTGAGGATCGCCGACGGCGATGCCAGCGCCGGTTTCATGATCAACCGCAAGTCCGGCAAGGCGGCGCTCAGGACGCGGGCGCGCTCGCTCATGGAGGAGAAGGAAGGCACGCCGATCCCGCGCGTCGAGATGATGCGACCTACGCGCAACGAATATATGCGCGAGGACGATCTCTACGAATCCTCCTGGGAGGAGGTGACCCGCGAGGCCTTCACGGCGACCTGGTCGGAGGAAGTGGACATCGCCCGGGAGACGGTCGACAGCGAGACGATCCGGTTGGCCACGGGGCTGCTGTTGCCGATCTGGTCGGCACTTCCGAGCGATCACATGGCGGTCAACCGTATCGTCGACGGGGAAGGGCAGTCCTGGCTCGGCCGTCTCGTCTTCGACGACCATGTGCCCCAGCTCTTCACCAAGCTCGGGATCGATCGGTCCGATACGCTGCCGCCCGACGCGGTCGCGAAGGCGGTGTCCGCGGGCCGCAGCGTCGACGTGTCGCATCCGTTCCCGCTCACCATCAAGCGCTCGGTCGTCAACGGCTCCCAGCGGATCGAGCTCGTCGGCTGCCCGCACGACCGTCTGCCGTGGCTCAAGTCGATCGGCTGCTTCACCGAGATCATCCAGTATCGCACGCGGATGTTCGTACCCATGGCGACGGCGGAGGCGGTCCTGGGGAAGCTACTCGAAGGAAGATGACGGCGCTCGGAGACGCTGCCTAAAGTATGTGGGCCGGGATGGTCTGTCTTGTCTCATTGGGCTAGACCGAGCAGGGCCGTTTCGGGGGAAACCATTGCGCATAATTTCTTTTTTGATTGCACTCGGCCTGTCGCTGCCGGCCATGGCACAGACCCAGGCGCAGCAGGACCGACTAAACCGCGTGGGGCAGTTCGTCGTGACGGCACCCATGTGCGAAAGACTCGGCATGAAACTCGACCCGGACTTGCCAGTGAAGGCGGAAGCCGCGCTGAACGCCGAGACAGCGGCCTGGGCGGTCGCGCCCGCGACGGTGGCGCGCTTGAAGGGCGAAGCGATCAACCGTCAGAGCCGCATGCTTGCGACTGATCTTCAATCAGCGGCCGACGGCGCGAAAACCGACGCTCAGCTCCGCGACCTGAAGCATACACTTTTGGGCTATGGCCGCACGTGCATGGAGGCGTCCGGCGAACCTATCTTCTCTTCCCTCATCGTTCCGCCACCCGGCTTCAATCTCGAGACCGCAGCGACCGAACTAACGGACAGCATGCTGGAGGTCGGTGGCCTCGCGAGTTGGCAGACCCCGCAGATCCAGGCACGCGGTGATCTGATGATGCTGGCCGGCACCTGCCGGTCGAAGATCGGAGCCCTGCGGTCGGACGCTCTGGTCAGGCAATATGGCCAGTCGGATGATCCCCGCGTTCGGGACTACTATTCCAAGTCATTCGACGAGGGTCTTTCCGATCCTTCCACGATTGGCACTCTAGCTGGCTGCAACAGGGCGATCGCTGCCTATCGCGCCAGGATACGGTGACTCCCGTGCTGCGGCGACGATCCATCGAGTTGCAGATGCACGATTATATCCGTTCCGTCATTGTGGAGCGGCATCTGTTTTTTGTGCTGAAGCGAAAAGCCGCCTGCTCACCCAGTTCGACGATATCGAAGGTGAAGCTGAACGCTATCAGGAGGATGCCTGGCAAGCGGCTATTAAAGCGCCCTATCATGGTGAAGAGCCCGATATGGGCGACATCGCAGATGCGGTGACGAGTGATGCCGCCGGACATTACATGTTGCTCGATGAGATGCGCAAACAGGTCCGCCTCGCCACCACGGCCGCCATGTTCCATCAGTGGGACAAGGAGCTGCGCGAATATCTCGCCAATGAATTCCGGCACTATGTCGATACGAAATGGATCGACAAGAACATCTGGAACGCCAAGACCATCGAGATTTTCGACATGTTTGGCGAGTTTGGATGGCAGGCAAAGCAGCAGGCTTTCTACCCGCAGATCGATGCCTGCAACCTCGTCGTGAACGTCTACAAACATGGCAAGGGTGCCGCGCTTACCCGCCTGCACAAGGCCTATCCGCACTTTATGAGCAAGCTCGGCGTCCAGTCGTGGACCGGCACGCTCTATCTCGATTATCGGTGGCTCGAAATCACTGACAGCGACTTCGACGATTTCGCGGGCGCGTTAGAGGCGTTCTGGCGAGCCATGCCGGAGCGTCTTGTTTATCATTCCCCAGATGTTGATTGACCTACCTTGTGCGCCCCGGCTGCGCTGCCGGAGATCATGTTGAGACCGAGGGGATATTTGGACGCGAGGCTATATTTCTCGACCATAGCCGCCTCCGCGTCATGCGCTTCCCGGCGAGAGAGCCGGTGGCACAAATGGTGGTAATCAGCCCCGCTAGCTTGGGCCGATCGTCGGCCCTGCCGGTGCGCTCGGCGATCCGCGCATCGATCAGCGCGTTGAGCGTGCGCGCGAAAAGGCGTTTGGACGCTGTCGCGACTGCCGCGCGGGTGTGTTCGTGGAAACGGATGTTCCAGCCCCGCTTGGTGATCCCGTAATATAGATAGGCCTCCCCCTCGCTGGTCAACAGCGTGTGGAGATAGAGCGTGTAAGTGCACGCGAGAGCTGGATTCCCGTGCAGAATTGCGCGCATCGGCAGTTCGACGCGCATGGCGACGTCGAGGAGAGGCGAGACCATGCTGAGGAAGACGGCCGGCGCGACGCCCGCCTCCCGCGCCTCTTTGAGGATAGCCGCAGTGTGTGCTGTCTTTCCCTCGGCGTTCGCCGCCTCTCTTACATCGGCGATGATCCGCCCGCCGGGATAAGCCGGGCAAGCCCCGGCCTGCAGCCCCCCTGCGCGAACCCAGGTTTCGACCTCGGCGACATAGCCGCTGGTCTCGTTGAAATGGACGAGGACATCGTCCAGCACTTCAGCTGACCGGAGCGGATTGAACGTAAGGCCGCGCGAGAGGTGCATGAGCGCCACTGGGTCGACGAAGCGAAGTTGCCGCCCGAGTTCGGCGGCGGCAGGCCAGTCTGGTTTGAACGCAGGGCTGAACATTCGACGTCCTTCAGCTACGCAGGTTACTTCCATGGTCGAACCCGGCGGGTCACGGGCTGCTTTTGTAAAACACTGTAAAATTACAAGAAATGAGGACCGGCGCGTAGCAGTAATGGCAGATATGATCTATCTATCTCAATGCGCGCAAATAACGATAATATAGCCGGGAGAACATGCCGTGACGGACGTGGTTTCCTCGTCTGTTGGCGAGGCTCGCCCATACATAAGCCCGGACAGCGAGATCGTCCGGGAGATGCGCTCGATACGGCGCACCATCGACGAAGCGCGCTCCGCCGGCACCCTCGACCCGCTCTTCGGCTATCTCTATGCGACCATCGAGCGGCGAACCCCAGCGCAGATCCGGACCGAAGCTGCATGCGGTCCGCGCTGCGCCTGGTGTTGTCACACGCGCGTCGCGGCGACCGCACCGGAAATCCTGTTCCTCGCGCGCAGCCTTCCCGCCGGGGTCGTGGAGGCCGTTCCCGCATTGGCCACGCGGCGCCGCGACGGCTGGGATCGACCGCTGCTCGAGAGCCTGGCGCCCTGCGCGGTTCTCGCCGATGGCCTTTGCACCGCGCATCCGAGCCGGCCGATCGTATCCCGCACCACCGTGTCGCTTGACGCCGAGCAGTGCCGGATTGCCACGAGCAATCCCGAGGAAGCCGTTATCCCCTCCGTGCTGGCGTCGGTCGCCCTGCGCGCGGTTTACGAGATCGCGCTGCAGGGCGCGCTGCTCAACGCCGGCTATGCGGTGGACCGGTTCGATCTTGCCACTGCGCTCGCCGATGTAGTCGCGGCGCCGGATGCCGAAGCCGCCTGGCTCGCGGGCGGCGATGTCTTCCCTTCAGCGCTCAGGATCGAGCAGGAAGCCTATCTGGACGAGCCGCTGAGGCTTGCCTTCTACGAGGCGGCGTTCGGCTGAAGCCCGACTTTGCGCGCTGCCGGCATGAGCTGGCGGCACGCCCGTACCTCATAAAAAGAGCCTGCCCGGTAAGGACCGGACAGGCTTGGAAGTGGGAGGCCGCCGAAACTTTCGACTCGAAGGCCCCTCGGGTCGCAGCAACATTGTATCGCAGCGCGCATCCATTTCCTTGCACGGATGCGACACTAGCGGCTCTCTAGAGTCGCCTGCACTCGACGAGCAGGCTGGTGGCTGTCTCCAGCCGGTCCGGCGTCGGCTCCGGCGGATTGCCCTGCCGGGTGGTGCCCGGCGTCAGCGTCCATCCGCCCTCGTCCATGACAATCCGCAACCGCAGGATCGTCTTGCCCCGATTGCGTGCATCGGCAAGGCCTCTTCCTACCGACCAATAGGCGTGCTGAGCCATGATCCAGATCTCGAGCATGTGGCAGACGAAACCGGCCGGCGTCAGCTCACCCCAGCCTTGCGCCTCCCGCTTGGCCCGGCTCAGGGGCAAGCGATCCGGATTTTCGAACGGATGACCCTGGTTCGGCGCTTCCCGCAGGCAGAGCGCGAGGGCAGCGACGATAGCGGCTGGAAGCTGGTCCTGGTCACGCAAGACTCCCTGCAGGGCGCGAAGACGTTCCACCGGGTTGGTTGCGTCCTTTGATGCGAGAATCCAGGCTTCGGCACTATCCGCCAATGACTTCTTATCGAGAGCGCCGATGAAGGCCCGGGCCAGTTGTGTCGTCGAGCGAGGACCAGGCAGGAGTGCGCCGATCGTCCAATAAAACATGCCTTCGAGGGCAAGACGGAACAGTTGGCGGATTTGCACCGCGCGCCATTCGTCCGCTGCCAGGGGGCGGTCACTCGCGCTGTCCCAGGCTTCGGCGCGATCGGCCATCCGAACCCTGATGTCCTCGTAGGTGGCTTCCTCGTCGTCGAGATTCGCATAGGCCGCCTGGACCAGCGCGACACCCTTCTGACGGGCTGGAGCTGCCCGTTCACCGCCGAGCCTCGTAAACATGGCCTTCGCCTCCGCGGCGCGAGGCTTGTCCATCGTCCAAAGCTTGCCCCAGCGCTCGGCATCCGCGCGCCTGACGACCACGTTGCCGAAGCGGTTGAACGCCTCGTGGCCCAGCTCCGCCCCGAAACCTCTTTCGAAGGCGTCGAGCACCGGGTCGAGGGAAGCATCGGGTTGGAATATGCCTGCCGCGCCCTCGACCGGGATCAGCCAGCCCATGGTGCGCAGGCTCGGCCCGTAGTTCAGCGGCGATATGAAACCTGTCGAATAGCGTCGCATGTTGCGCCGGGCTTCCCATTCCTCACCGCCAAAACGATACTGCTTCGCGTCCAGCATCGGCCGCATGGCTTGCGCCCCCGGAATGTCCGCACGCGGGTCGATCAGGAACTGTGACCACGCGTAGATAGCCTCGATCCGGTCGACGAAATCGCGCATCTCTTCGGGCTTTGCGCTCTGCCGCTTTCCCCGCTCCAGAACATGGCGCACCCTCCGCCAGGCCCAGGCCATCAGGGTGTAGGGACGGATGTGGCTTGCCACATTGTTGAGGTCCGGCAGCACCCGGTCCATCAGGCCGAAGTTGATCTGCCTAAGGCCCA
>NZ_DATKFP010000396.1:0-2077 GCF_035511395.1 Sphingobium sp. | reverse complement strand
CCGGCTTCACCTACGCCACGCGCATCAAGTCGAACAAGTTCACACCCAAGATCGGCGTCAGCTACGACACCGGCCCGGTCCTTCTCTTCGCCTCCTATACCGAAGGCTATCGCACGCCCGGCTTCATCACATCCAATCCCGGCAATCTGGCGGGCATGATGCTCCAGTCGAAAATGGAGAGCGAAAAGTCGATCGAGGGGGGCTTCAAGGCGAAGCTGCTGAACAACAAACTCAATGTCTCGGCGACCGCCTTTTCGGCGAAATATAATAATCTCCAGGCCACGCTCACCATCAACGGCATTACGCAGGTCGTCACGTCGGACGCGAAGATCGAGGGGCTGGAACTGGAAACCAGCTATCGCCCTGTGCGCGGCCTGTCCCTCTTCGCCAATGCCGGACTGATGCAGACGAAATATAGTTCGCCCCCGGCCGGCCAGCCCTATGCCCGCGATCTCAAACATGCACCGGGGCACAATGTCGTGGTCGGCGGCCTGTATGAAAGCGCCATTGGCGCCCTGTCGGGAACCTTCTTCCTGGGTGGCGACCTGGCACTGACCGGCAAGGCCTTCCGCAATGTCGCCAACACGATCGACCAGCAATCGGACGCCTATGAACTTCTGACGGCAAGGGCCGGATATCGGGCACCCGACAATCGCTGGTCGATCACGGTCGGGGGCACCAATCTGCTCGACAAGACCTATTATATGCTCGGCATCGAAAATCAGGCGCGATCCTATCAGCCTGGACGGCGGTTCTATGCCACCCTCGAAACGCGCTTCTGAACAGACGGATATTGGCATGAACAGCAAGAAAATCGACCAGATCAAGGCCGCCTTCGCGCGGGACCAACAGGAAGACAGGCCGGCCGTCGAGCCCGGTGACATTCCATGGCGCTATGAAGCGATCACCCCCGAATGGATGACGCATATATTGTGCAGGGACCATCCCGCCGCGCAGATCGTGTCCATCTCGCTGGACGAGCCGGATTCGGGCACTTCGAACCGCCGCCGTATCTTCGTGGAGTATGATGCGGACGGGCAGGCGGCAGGCCTCCCGTCATCGGTCTTCTGCAAGGCGACGGTCGATCTGCGCAACCGTTTGTTACTGTCGACCTCCGCACTGTTGAGCGAAACGACCTTCTACAACCAGATCAGGCCGCAACTTTCGATCGAGGCACCGGAATCCTACCTCGCCGTCTATGATCCAGAATCCTACGCCTCCATCGTGATGCTGAAGGATCTCGGCGACACGGTCAGCTTCTGCAATCATCACACGCGCATGACGCTGGAACGCGTGCAGGACCAGATGCGCCTGCTCGCGACCCTTCACGGCCATTTCTATCGCTCGCCCCAACTCGACGACGGGCTGGCGCATATGTTCCGCTATGACGACCGGTTCCTGGCGCTCGACCGCGACCATGATTTCAAGGGCATGTGCGAGGCTGGCCTGCGCGAAGCGGCCGATGTGGCGCCTGGCCGGTTGATGGCGCGTCAGAGCGAGGTCTGGTCCGCCACGCTCAGGGCTTCGGCGCGGCATGGCGCATTGCCGCCGACCATCACCCATGGCGATGTCCATCTGAAGAACTGGTATATCACTGCGGATGGCCGCATGGGCCTGTCCGACTGGCAGGTGACATCGAAAGGCCACTGGTCGCGCGACGTCGCATACACCATTTCCACTGCCCTGACGATCGATCAGCGACGCCTCTGGGAAAAGGATCTGCTGCGCTATTATCTGGAGGCGTTTGCAGCGTCAGGTGGAGAGGCCATATCCTTCGATGAGGCCTGGCTCAACTACCGGCAGCAACTGCTGACGACGCTGGCTTGGTGGACGATGACATTGACGCCGCTTGGCGACGTGCCGGACATGCAGGCACGCGACATTACCGTCGAATTCATTCGCCGCATCGCGACGGCGATCGACGATCTGGACGCGCTCGACAGCCTGGATTGACGATGGGGCCGGGATCGGCCGGCCCCATCCTTTTCAGCCGCGCCGGTCGAAGCGCATCCATAGCAGATCCGGCCCGTGTGCAATATAGCTGGTCATCCAGCGATAGCTGTCCTCCCCCCGGCTT
>NZ_DATKFP010000395.1:0-8560 GCF_035511395.1 Sphingobium sp. | reverse complement strand
GCTTCCGCCGGGGATGAGCCGCTTGCAAATCGCCGATGAATATATAGCGGCCTTGAAAGCCCATCGCGTTCCCGCGGTCTACGGGTTCGTCAATGCATCGAAATTGCAGCGCGACAGCGACGGCCGGGATGTTCTGTCCAGTTGGCGAGACGCCTCCTTTCCGCTGGGAAATCATTCCTACAACCATCTGAATCTCAATAAGACGCCGCTGGAAGACTGGAAAGCCGATGTCCTGAAGGATGAGCAGCAGATCGCGCGGCGGATGAGGGGCGCGGACTGGCACTATTTCCGCTTCCCCTTCCTGTCGGCCGGAAGGGATCGGCAGGTCCATGACGCTGCGGCAGCCTTCCTGAAGCAGCATGGCTACAAGGTCGCCGAAGTCAGCGTCAGCTTCGACGACTGGGCCTATGGCGACGCCTATGCCCGCTGCCTCGCGAAAGGCGATGATGCGTCCATAGAGGCGATGAAAAGTCAATATTTCAAGGGTGTGGACGACGGCATAGCGCGAATGAAAGCGCTGTCCATGCAGACCTATGGTCGCATGATCCCACAAGTGCTGCTCACACATCTCAGCGCCTGGAGTTCGATGACGATGCCCGATGTGCTTGCTCGGCTGGAAGCGGCCGGCGCACGCTATGTCAGCCTGCCGCAGGCCCAGGGCGATGCCGCCTATGCCGACGATCCATGGGCCGGAAACCAGCTCGTAATGGACCGCGCCGCGCGAAAGGCCCGCATCGATACCGAGGCTTTTCCTTCACTTCAGCCGACGGACAATCTCAAGTCGCTCTGCCGCTAGAGTCATCCGATCCCGTCGCGCCGCTCACCGAAGCAGGCAGCAGGCCAGAGTTTTTCGACAGATGTCATCTGTCGAAAGCCGGGAACCGCTTCTTGCGCGTTCGTAAAAGATATTTGACCCCACCTGACCGGGCGGCAATGATCCGCCTTATCAAGCCGATACGGCCAGCGGCCGCATCTCAGGCACAATCCGACCCGCAAAATACGGGCATAATCAGGCAGGAGACGAAACTTGCACAGACGAAATTTTCTGGCGTTGGGCGCCGCAGGCATGGGCGGCCTCGTCCTCCCCGCCATGTTCGGTAGGGCCATCGCCGCCGAGGAATTGAACAGCGCCATCGACGTGGCGGTGAAGAAGAGCCTGGCCGACGCCGCCATGAACGCGGCGAAGAGCGCGGGCGCCAGCTATTGCGACGTCCGCGTCGGCCGCTACCTGCGCCAGTTCGTCATCACCCGCGAGCGCAATGTCGAGAATATCGTCAACACCGAATCGTCCGGTGTCGGCATCCGCGTGATCACCAATGGTGCCTGGGGCTTCGCCGCCACCAACGAGATGACCGCCGACGCCGTGGCCAAGGCCGCGCAGCAGGCAGTCGCCATCGCCAAGGCCAATGCTCCGGCGCAGACCGCTCCGGTCGAACTGGCTCCCGCCAGGGGCGTAGGCGAAGTCAGCTGGAAGACGCCGATCGTCAAGAACGCCATGGCCGTGCCGATCAAGGACAAGGTTGCGCTGCTGATGGACGTCAACGCCGCCGCGATGGACGCGGGCGCGGACTTCATCAATTCCATCCTGTTCCTGGTCAACGAGCAGAAATATTTCGCCAGCACCGACGGCAGCTATATCGACCAGGACGTCCATCGCATCTGGGCGCCTACCACCATCACGGCGGTCGACAAGACGACCGGCAAGTTCCGCACACGCGAGGGCCTGTCCTCCCCCATGGGGCTTGGCTTCGAATATCTGGACGGCGCGCCGTCGGGCAAGACCGTTCTGCCCAATGGCGTGGTCGTCTACGGCAACAGCTATGACATGAAGGAAGACGCGATCGCCGCCGCCAAGCAGGCGCGCGCCAAGATCAAGGCGCCTTCGGTCAAGCCGGGCAAATACGACCTGGTCCTCGACCCGTCGCACACCTGGCTCACCATCCATGAATCGGTCGGCCACCCGCTCGAACTCGACCGCGTGCTGGGCTATGAGGCCAACTATGCCGGCACCAGCTTCGCCACGATGGACAAGCTGGAAAGCCGTTTCCAATATGGCAGCGCCAATGTGAACATCGTCGCTGACAAGACCCAGCCCGGCAGCCTTGGCGCGGTCGCCTATGACGATGAAGGCGTCAAGACCAAGAAGTGGGATCTGATCCGCGACGGCAAGCTCGTCGGCTATCAGGCGATCCGCGATCAGGCCCATATCGAGGGCAAGAAGGAATCGGACGGCTGCGCCTATGCCGACAGTTGGTCCAACGTCCAGTTCCAGCGCATGGCCAATGTGTCGCTTGAACCGGGCAAGGCGAAGAAGAGCGTCGCGGACATGATCGCAGGGGTCGAGGACGGCATCTATATCATCGGCGACGGCAGCTTCTCGATCGACCAGCAGCGCTACAACGCCCAGTTCGGCGGCCAGCTCTTCTACGAGATCAAGAACGGCAAGATCACCCAGCAGATCGAGGATGTCGCCTACCAGATTCGCACCCCGGAATTCTGGAACGCCTGCGTCGGCGTCTGCGACGCCAGCGACTATCGCCTCGGCGGCTCCTTCTTCGACGGCAAGGGCCAGCCTCCGCAGGTGTCGGCTGTGTCGCACGGTAGCTCGACCGCGCGCTTTAACGGCATCAACGTCATCAACACCGCGCGTTCGCTCGGCTGATCGCTTAAGGGAGAAAAGACAATGAGCATCCTTACCGAAGTGCAGGCCAAGGCTATCCTGACCAAGGTCGTCGCCCTGTCCAAGGCCGACGAATGCACCGCGCAGCTGACCGGCAAGATCCAGGGCAATATCCGCTTTGCCCGCAACAATGTGTCCACCGCCGGCGTGACCGACGACATCGAGCTGGCCGTGCAGGTTGCCTACGGCAAGAAGGTCGGCACCGCGACCATCAACCAGTTCGACGATGCGTCGCTGGAGCGTGTCGTGCGCCGCGCCGAAACGCTGGCGCAGTTGGCCCCGGACAATCCGGAGTTCATGCCGGCGGTCGAAAAGCAGGGCTACAAGCCCAGTCCGACTTTCGCCCAGTCGACGGCCGACATCACGCCTGCCTATCGCGCACAGGTCGCCGCCACATCGATCAACGCCTGCAAGACGCAGAAGCTGATCGCGGCCGGCTATCTGGAGGATAATCAGAGCTTCACCGCGATCGCCAACAGCAAGGGCAATTTCGGCTATCAGCGCTCGACCATGCTCGATTACACCTGCACCGTCCGGACCGAGGATGGCCGCGGGTCGGGCTGGGTCGGCACCGACACGCAGGATGCCACCCGTTTCAAGGCGGACAGCGATATCCAGATCGCCATGCGCAAGGCGTCGGCCTCGTCCGAAGCCAAGGCGCTGGAGCCGGGCAAATATACCGTCATTCTCGAACCCATGGCGGCTGCGGGCCTGATCGGCTTCATGTTCTACTTCTTCGGCGCGCGAGAGGCCGATGAAGGCCGCAGCTTCCTGTCGAAGAAGGGCGGCGGCAACAAGCTGGGCGAGCAGGTGTTCGGGCCGCAGGTCAATTTCTACACCGACCCCTGGGATTCGGTCGCCCCTTGCGAGCCGTGGGACGAAGACGGGCTCGCCCGCCAGCGCATGGACATGGTGAAGGACGGCAAGGTCGTGAACCTGAACTACAGCCGTTACTGGGCGAGCAAACAGGGCAAGCCCGCCGCCGGCCAGATGGGCAATATCCTGATGACGGGGGGCACCAAGTCGACCGCCGACCTCGTCCGCTCGACCGAGCGCGGTGTGCTTGTCACCCGCACCTGGTATATCCGCATGGTCGACCCGCAGACCGTGCTGCTGACCGGCCTGACCCGCGACGGCACCTTCTATATCGAGAACGGGCAGATCAAATATCCGATCAAGAATTTCCGGTTCAACGAAAGCCCGGTCATCATGCTCAACAATGTCGAGGAACTGGGCAAGCCGGTCCGCGTGCCACCGGACGAAGTGTCGATGAACATCGTCGTGCCGCCGATGAAGCTGCGCGACTTCACCTTCACCTCGCTGTCGGACGCGGTGTGACACCGAGCCGACCTGCATGACACGGGGTGAATTTCTTCGGTTGATGGCGGGTGGTCTGGCCAGCACATTGCTGGCCCGACCCCTCGCCGCCGCCGGGGGTTATGACTTCTGGTTCACCCGCCTGCGCTATGACAGCGGCGACTGGGACGTGGACCAGCGCACGCCGTCGAACATCGTCACCTCGCTGATCGACTACACTACCCTGCGCGTCGATCCGAAAGAGCATGTCATCGCTCTTTCGGATCCGAAGATGCTGACCGCGCCGTTCTGCTACATGGCGGGGCACAAGCTGGTGGAATTCTCGCCCGCCGAGCGGCGCAATTTCGAGCGTTATGTCCGCAATGGCGGCTTCGTCATGGTGGACGATTGCAACCATGACATAGACGGCCTCTTCGCCCGCTCGTTCGAGGCGCAGATGGCCAAGATCTTCGGCCCGAAAGCGATGAAGGAACTACCAAAAAACCACGGCCTCTACCGCAGCTTCTTCAAGTTCGATGGCCCGCCCAACACCGGGTTGGAACTCAACGGCTGGGGCGACGATCTCGTCCACGACTATCTCAAGGGCATAGAGGTGAACGGGCGGCTGGGCCTTCTCTACAGCAACAAGGATTATGGCTGCGAATGGGATTATGACTGGCGCAACAAGCGCTTCCTGGCCGAGGACAATACGAAGTTCGCGGTCAATATCGTGATGTACGCGCTGTCGGTGTGACCTTTAAAATCCGTCATCCCCGCATAGGCAGGGATTCATCTCCTACGCCATCCCCAACCGCAAGGTCGGAGATGGATTCCCGCCCCCGCGGCACATTGCTCTTCGAGGATAGCATAGCAACCATGACCGACCTCACCGAAGCCGACATCCAGAACCGCCTTGGCGCGCTGACGCAGTTGCGCGCCGCGATCGGACAGGCGATCGTCGGGCAGGCCGATGTCGTGGAGCAACTGCTGATCGGCCTGCTCGCGGGCGGCCATTGCCTGCTGGAGGGCGTGCCCGGCCTCGGCAAGACGCTGCTCGTCCGCTCGCTCGGCGAAGCGCTGAAACTCGATTTCCGCCGCGTCCAGTTCACGCCCGACCTGATGCCCAGCGACATTCTCGGCACCGAATTGCTGGAGGAGGATCATGGCACCGGCCATCGCAGCTTCCGTTTCCAGCAGGGACCGGTGTTCACCAACCTGCTGCTCGCCGACGAACTCAACCGCACCCCGCCCAAGACGCAGGCGGCGCTGCTGGAGGCGATGCAGGAAAAGACGGTCAGCTACGCAGGCGTCACCCATGTCCTGCCCGCCCCCTTCTTCGTGCTGGCGACGCAGAACCCGCTGGAGCAGGCCGGCACCTATCCCCTGCCCGAAGCGCAACTCGACCGCTTCCTGCTCCATATCCGCGTCGATTATCCGACCGAAGCCGAAGAACGCGCCATCCTCGCCCAGACCACCGGCTCAAAACCCGCCGCCGTCCCCGCCGTGATGCAGGGCGACGAAGTGCTGGCCCTGCAAGCCCTCGTCCGCGACGTCCATTTCAGCGACGACCTGCTCGACTGGGTGACGCGCATCGTCCGCGCCAGCCGCCCCGGCGAAGGCGCGCCGGAAGATATTCGCAAATATGTGAAATGGGGCGCCGGTCCCCGTGCCGGCCAGTCGCTGATCCTGGCGTCCAAGGCGCGCGCCCTGCTCCACGGCCGCCTCGCCGCCACAAGGGACGACATCACCACTCTCGCCGTGCCGGTGATGCGTCATCGCCTCCTGCTCTCCTTCGCCGCCGAGGCGGAGGGCCGCAGCGCCGATGACGTGGTCGCCGCGCTGGTCCGCGCCGTGCCGCTCGCCTGATCCTTTCGCGATGGCCGATCTCCTCCCTCCTGACGTGCGCAACCGCCTCCGCGGCCTGCGCCTCGTCACTCGCCGGGCAGTCGGGTCGCATGGCATCGGTCTGCACCAGAGCCACAGCCGGGGCGCGGGCTTGGAGTTCGCTCAGTATCGCGCCTACGAACCGGGCGACGAACTGCGCCAGATCGACTGGAAACTCTACGCCCGGTCAGAC
Source organism: Sphingobium sp. (assembly GCF_035511395.1). Classification (GTDB taxonomy): domain Bacteria; phylum Pseudomonadota; class Alphaproteobacteria; order Sphingomonadales; family Sphingomonadaceae; genus Sphingobium. Next base: position 2,507 of record NZ_DATKFP010000395.1, on the reverse strand, counting down.
AAATTCTTCGTGCGGGAGGCGGAGCGCGAAAGCCCGGTCGCGGTCTGGATATTGATCGACGCCAGCGCCTCCATGGGCCAGTCCGACGCCGGCCGCCCCGACTACAGCCGCTTCGACGCGGCCAAGGCCATCGCCGCCGCGATCGCCGAACTGGCGATGAAGCAGGGCGACCGTTTCGGCTTCATGGCGCTGGGCGACGGCGGCCTTGCGCTGCTGCCCCCCGCCACGGGCCTGCGCCAGCGCGACCGGCTGCTGCTCGACCTGCTGAACGTCCGCCCGGCGCGCGGTTTTGCCCCAGAAAGCCAACTGGGTCCGGTGTGGGAGCGGATCGGCGCGCATGACCTCGTCATCCTGCTCTCCGACTGTTTCGATGAAGGTGCGGTGGCGCTGGCGGAAAAACTCGCCGCAGCGGGTCGCGAGACGCTGGTGATCGAAATGCTGACCGTCGCCGAACGGGATTTCCCCTTCGACGGCGGCTATCGTTTCCGCGACCCCGAAACCGGCGAGGAACTCCTGGCCGATGGCGTAGCGCTGCGCGCCGAATTTCTCGCCCGCTTCGCCGAGGCGCGCGAAGCGCTCCATGCCCGGCTGGAGGCGATCGGTATCCGCCATGCGCCGCACGTCCTCGACGAGCCGGTGGACCTGCCACTGCGCCGCCTGTTCGCTGCCCACGGCGCGGCGGAATATAGTTGAGCATGGCCCTGCTTTTCCCGGCGGCGCTGGCCGCCTTCGCGGCGTTGATCGTGCCGCTCATCATCCATATTGCGCGCAAGAGTGAGCAACAGCCGACCGACTTTGCCGCGCTTCGCTGGCTGCGATCGCGCCCCAAACCCCGATCGCGCCTGCGCTTCGACGAATGGCCGCTGCTCCTCATCCGCCTGGCATTGCTGGCGCTGGCTGCACTTTGGCTGGCGCAGCCCGTGCTGTTCGGTGCAGGCGATGACCGCCCCTATGTCGCCATCGTGGCCGGCGCGCAGGTCGCCCCCGGCACCCTCGGCGACGCCCGCATCCACTGGCTCGCCCCCGGCTTCCCCAAGATCGACCAGCCCCAGCCAGAAGGCCCGCAGCCCGTCGCCAGCCTGATCCGCCAACTCGACGCCGAACTTCCGGCAAAGACGCCGCTCACCATCGTCACGCCCACCATCCTCGAAGGCGCCGACGCCAACCGCCTGCGCCTGTCGCGCAAGGTGACATGGCGCATTGCTTCCGGCGCGATGGCCGCTACCGGGAACAAACCCGCGCTACCGCTCGCGATATCGATCCGCCATGACCAAGCCCATCGCGATGCGCTCCGCTATATCCGTGGCGCCGCACTGGTCTGGCAGCCCGCCGAATCCGACAGCAAAATAGACAGTCTCCCGACCGACGCGTCGCTGCCTGAAAAGGGACGCATCCTCGTTTGGCTGGCTGGCGGCACCTTGCCAGATAGCGTCATCGACTGGACGAAACAGGGCGGTACTCTGCTCGTCGCCAGCGATGCGCACCCGCCGGCCAAAGAGGCCGCGCAACCGCTATGGCGCGATGCGGTGGGCAAGACGCTCGCCGAGGCGCTGCCCTTGGGCAAGGGCCGCCTGATCCGCTTCATCCGTCCGCTCGCCCCCTCTTACATGCCCGAACTGCTGGAAACCGATTTCCCCGATCACCTGCGCGCGCTCATCACCGATCAGCCCGCCCCCTCCCATGTAGCCGCCGCCGACTATGCCCCGCTCTCCGGCGGCCGCGCCTATGACCAGCCGCCCCGGCAACTCCGACCCTGGCTCGCCATCCTGATCGCACTGCTGCTGACCACCGAACGCTGGCTCGCCACCCGCCGCAGCCGGAGCATCGCGCCATGAGCGCCGACGTCCTACGGACCCACTGGACGGCGCCCGCCCGTCACCGCCGCATCATGGACACGCTGGCGCTGGCGCTGCCACTCGTCCTTGCCACCGCCGTGATCGGCTGGCGACTGGCTGGTCCGTCAGTCGCGGGGTTGCTTGTGATTGTCGGGTTCGCTGTCGCCTTCATCGTCGCTCGCCAGCGCGCGGCGCGCCACGACCTGGCCTGGCTGATCCGCAGCCTCGACGCGACACGCCCCGAACTGGAGGACAGCAGCGCCCTCCTGTTCGGTGACAACGCCTCGCTTTCCCGCCTCCAGTCACTCCAGCGCACCCGCATCGCCGCGCGCCTCGATCAGGCTAGTCCGCAAGACCTCGCCCCTGCCTGGTCGAAACGCCTGCTCCTGATCCTCAGCCTCCTCGCCACCGCGCTGATCGCGGGCGCCCTACTCTGGTCGCATGCTGGCGAAGAGCCTCCGGCTCTTGCCCCCAGCAGCGAAGGCCTGCCCGCCCGCCCCGGCGTCCCTCGTCTCATCGCGCAAAATCTCCGCATTATCCCGCCCGCCTATACAGGCCTGCCTGTTCGCGACTCCGCATCCCTCGACGCGCGTGTGCCGCAGGGATCGCGCCTCGAATGGACGCTCCGCTTCGATCCGCAGGCGAGCGCCCCGCGACTGCTGATGCTCGCCG
>NZ_DATKFP010000394.1:0-37885 GCF_035511395.1 Sphingobium sp. | reverse complement strand
ACGAAGCCTTCGCCTCGGTCGTGCTGCGCTACATGCAGGCGATGGACCTCGACCATAGCAAGATCAACGTCAATGGCGGCGCGATCGCCATGGGCCATCCGTTGGGTGCTACCGGCGCCATGGTGCTGGGCACGGCGCTGGATGAACTGGAACGCTCCGGCAAGGGTACCGCGCTCATCAACCTGTGCGTCGGCGCGGGCATGGGCACCGGCATCATCATCGAACGCGTATAAGCGGCGGAACCAGGAGAGACTGACATGAAAACCATCCGCTTCGACATCGACGCCGACGGCATCGCCACCCTGACCATCGACGTGCCCGACCAGTCGATGAACGTCATCGGCCCCGACTTTCTGGCCGACCTGGATACCGCGATCACGCGCATCGCGTCGGAAGAAGGCATCAAGGGCGCGGTCATCGCATCGGGCAAGGACAGCGGCTTCATGGCCGGCATGGACCTGAAATATTTCGGGTCGATGCTGGCAAGCGAGAGCGGCGAGCGCCCTGCCCCGGCCGCGATCTTCGACAAGGTGTTCGTGCTGAACGACCTTCTCCGCCGCCTCGAAACCAGCGGCAAGCCGATTGCCTGTGCGATCGAGGGTACCTGCGTTGGCGGCGGCTTCGAGCTGGCGCTGGCCTGCCATCGCCGCTTCGCCGGCGACAGCCCCAAGACGCAGCTGGGCCTGCCCGAAATATTGATCGGCCTGTTCCCCGGCGGCGGCGGATCGCAGCGCCTGCCGCGCATCATGGGGGTGCAGGCGTCGCTGATGTACATGCTTCAGGGCAAGATGTTTCGCCCCGCCGAAGCCGCGATGCTGAAGGTCGTGGACGGCGTGGTGCCGCAGGGCACGGCGGTCGCCGCGGCGAAGGAGTGGGTCAAGGCCAACCCGACCGCCAACACCCAGCCCTGGGACGTGAAGGGCTTCAAGGTTCCGGGCGGCGCAGGCGGTTTCAACCCCGCCTTCGTCCAGACCATGGCGGGCGCGCTGCCGATGACACTGAAGCAGACCCAGCGCAATATGAACGCGCCGATCGCGCTGCTGTCGGCGGTCTATGAAGGCATCACGCTGCCGATGGACCGCGCGATCCGGATCGAGAGCAAATATTTCGCCAAGGTCGCCGCCGATCCGCAGGCATCGAACATGATCCGCACCCTTTTCGTCAACAAACAGGCCGCCGAACGCGGCGCACGCCGTCCCAAGGATGAGCCGAAGGCGCCGACGACCAAGCTGGCCATGCTGGGTGCAGGCATGATGGGCGCAGGCATCGCTACCGTCGCGGCGCAGGCCGGGATGGAAGTCGTGCTGTTCGATCGCGATCAGGCCTATGCCGAAAAGGGCAAGGTGCATGTCGAGGAGGTGCTGAAAAAGCGCCTCGGCAAGGGCATGACGCCCGAGAAGATGGAGCAGATGCTCGCCCGCGTGACGCCGACCACCGATTATGCCGCGCTGGCCGGCGCCGACTTCGTGATCGAGGCGGTGTTCGAGGATGTGAGCATCAAGGCGGAAGTTACGAAAAAGGTTGAGGAAGTTCTGGGCGCGGACACCATCTTTGGGTCCAACACCTCCACCCTGCCGATCACCAAGCTGGCCAATGCCTGGAGCAAGCCGGAGAATTTCATCGGCGTCCACTTTTTCTCGCCGGTCGAGAAGATGCCCCTGGTGGAAATTATCCTTGGCGAAAAGACCGGCCCGACCGCTATCGCCAAGGCGCTCGATTTCGTCGCGCAGATCAAGAAGACGCCGATCGTCGTGCATGACAGCCGCGGCTTCTACACCTCGCGCAGCTTCGGCACCTATGTGCAGGAAGGCGCGGAACTGGTCGGCGAAGGCATCAATCCCGCCCTCATCGAAAATGCCGGCAAGCAACTGGGGATGCCGACCGGTCCTCTGGCCGTCAGCGACGAAGTGTCGATCGAACTGGGCGTCAAGATCATGACCGCCGCGAAGAAGGAACTGGGCGACGCCTATGTCCCGCAGGGCTCGGACGACATCATGGTGAAGATGGTCGAAGCCGATCGGCTGGGCCGCAAGAATGGCCGGGGCTGGTACGACTATCCCGAAGGCGAAAAGAAGCATCTGTCGCCGGTGCTGGGCGATATGTTCCCCCGCGCGGCTGAGCAGCCCGATGTCGAGGCGGTCAAGGAACGCCTGCTCTATCGCCAGCTGATCGAATGCGCCCGCTGCTTCGAGGAGGGCGTGCTGGAAACGCCCGAAGATGGCGATATCGGCGCAATCTTCGGCTGGGGCTTCGCGCCTTATACCGGCGGTCCCTTCAGCCATATGGACACGGTCGGCATCGCCCACGTCGTGGCCGTACTGGACCGGCTGGCGGCGGCGCATGGCCCGCGCTTCGCACCCACGGCACAGTTGCGGGAGATGGCAGCCAACGGCGCGACCTTCTATCGCCCCGTTCTGTCCCGCGCCGCAGCATGATCGATTTGTAAATCGTAACGCTTCTGTATTAGGTCTTCCCGGACATCTCCGGGGAGACCTTTTTTCTTATGAGCAAGCCTACGGTCCTGGTTACGGGCGGCGCCGGCTATATTGGCAGTCATGCGGTGCTGGCGCTGAAAGACGCCGGCTATGGCGTGGTGGTGATCGACAATCTGGTCACGGGCTTCCGCTTTGCCTTGCCCGATGGCGTGCCCTTCGTGCAGGGCGACATCGCCGACCAGCCGCTGGTGCAGGCAACGCTGCGGGACCATGACGTGAAGGCGATCATGCATTTCGCCGGTTCGGTCGTCGTACCAGAATCGGTCGATAACCCCCTGAAATACTATCAGAACAACAGCGCAAAGACCCGTGATCTGATCGAGAGTGCAGTGGCCGTGGGCGTACCGCACTTCATCTTTTCCTCGACCGCCGCGACCTACGGTATTCCCGATGAAAGCCCGGTAAAAGAGACAACGCCACAGCGGCCGATCAATCCCTATGGCATGTCGAAGCTGATGACCGAATATATGCTGCGCGACGTGGCGGCGGCGCATCCGATCAACTTCTGCGCGCTGCGCTATTTCAACGTCGCGGGCGCGGATCCGGAAGGCCGCACCGGCCAGTCGACGGCAGGCGCCACGCACCTGATCAAGGTCGCGGTCGAGGCAGCGCTGGGCAAGCGCAGCCATGTGTCGGTGTTCGGCACCGACTTCGACACACCCGACGGCACCGGTGTGCGCGACTATATCCATGTCAGCGACCTCGCCAATGCGCATGTGCTGGCGCTGGAGGCGCTGATCGCGAACCGCGAACAGAATTATCTGCTTAATTGTGGCTATGGCCGAGGTTTTTCCGTGCTGGAAGTGCTGGACGCCGTCGATCGCGTCACCAACATGACCATCGACCGCCGACTGGAAGGGCGCCGCGCCGGCGACCCGGACTCGCTCATCTCGGACAATCGCGCGATCATGGCGGAATTTCCGTGGGAGCCGCGCTACGCTGATCTGGAGCAGATCGTGACCCATGCGCTCGCCTGGGAACGCAAGCTGAGCGATTTGCAGGGCGCATGAGCGAAGCCAGCGTCCGCGCCTTTTTTGCGGAAAAGGCCCCCGATGTCACGATCATCGACCAGGGTGTCAGCACCGCGACCGTGATCGAGGCGGCCGCCGCACTGGGTGTCGAGCCGGCGCGGATCGCCAAGACATTGTCATTGCGCGTAGGGGGTGCAGTCGTGCTGGTCTGCACGCGTGGTGATGCGCGTCTGTCGAACGGCAAGGCCAAGGCGGCGTTGGGCGCCAAGCCGCGCATGCTGGGCGGGCATGAGGTGGAGGAACTGACCGGCCATCCGGTGGGCGGGGTCTGTCCGTTCGGCCTGTCCTCTCCGCTGCCTGTCTATTGCGACAAGTCGTTGAAGGATTTTGCAACCGTCTTTCCCGCTGCCGGGTCGCGGACGGCTTCGGTCGAACTGACGCCCGACCGCCTTGCCGCCTTGACCGGGGCGCAATGGATCGACATCTGCACGCTTCCTGAAGTTTTGGCTGAAATCGTCGAGTGAGAACCATGCCGACCGAACATCTTTTCGCCACCGGGGCAGAGGCCGCCGCCGACATCGCCGCCCGCATCGCGACTATCCTGTCCGACGCCATGGCCGAGCGCGGCGTGGCGAGCATCGCCGTGTCGGGCGGCCGTTCGCCCCGGCCGGTGCTGGAGGCGCTGTCGAAGGCGCCTCTCGACTGGACGAAGCTGGTAGTGACGCTGGTCGACGAGCGCTGGGTCGAGCCGGTGAGCGCGGACAGCAACGAACGGCTGGTGCGCGAAACCCTGTTGCAGGGACCGGCGGCAGCGGCGCGCTTCGTGCCGATGAAGAATGACGCCGTCAACGCCTATGCCGGGCAACCGGCGGTCGAGGCGGCGTTCGCGGACCTGCCCTGGCCGCTAGACATCATCCTGCTGGGCATGGGCGATGACGGACATACCGCCTCGCTCTTCCCCGAAGGCAGGGAACTGGCCGATGGCCTGTCGTCCACCGCACTGACCATCGCCGCCACGCCGCCGGTCGCCCCGCACCAGCGCATATCGCTGACGGCGCACGCCATTCTCCAGAGCCGTCATGTTTTCCTTCAGATCGGCGGCGCGGGAAAGAAGGCGGTTTATCATCGCGCGCTGGCGGGCGGCGCTGTCGAGGAACTGCCGATCCGGCTGGCGCTGTTGCAGGATGCCGTGCCGGTCAAGGTGTGGATCAGCGAAGCCTGATTCGACTTCCGTTCGTTTCGAGCGAAGTCGGGAAACAGCCAGCGCAGCACTTCTCGTTTTTCGACACACTCGAAACGAACGGAGGTGGTTCAGTTCCGAACCTCATGCCTTGAGATCAGATAGCGCCAAACGCCGACCGCGTTGATGACCAGCAACGCTACATTCTGCCAGCCTATGCCTTCGCTGTCCTGATCGAGGAAACCCCAGCCGATCAGCGCCAGCGAACTGGTGACGAACAGCACGAAGGCCCAGCCGGTGACGCGCCGCCCCAGATTCAGCGAGACGATCAGCGCAGCAAGAGTAGCCGCCCCAGCACCATAATATTGAAGGGCGGTGAGCAGCGTCGGGTTCATGCCGACTGTAACGCCACGGCCATGGACATGGTTGCCGGGTCATAATAGGCACGCGGCATGGTTGCCGAAATCTCTCCCTTCCACGCCATCGCCATCAGCCGCGAGGCCCACGCCCTTGAAGTCGAGGGGCGCTCCATCCTGCACATGGAGTTCGGCCAGCCGTCGACGGGCGCGCCCGCCGCCGCCATCGCCGTGGCGCATGAGGTGCTGGACACCGATCCAATGGGCTATTGGGAAAGCCCGGCGCTGAAAGAGCGGATCGCGCGCCACTATGCCGATCGGCATGGCGTCGCGGTCGACCCGGAACAGATCATATTGACCTGCGGCGCGTCGCCGGGGCTGGTGCTGGCACTGACCTGCCTGTTCAGGCCCGGCGCTCGCGTCGCCACCGCGCGGCCAGGCTATGTCGCCTATCGCAACAATCTGAAGGCGCTCTATCTGGAGCCGGTCGAGGTCGCCTGCGGCCCGGCCGAACGCTACCAGATCAGCGCCGATGCGCTGGCCCGGATCGAACCCGCGCCCGATGGCCTGATCCTCGCCAGCCCCGCCAATCCCACGGGCACGATCATCCCGGCGGACGAGTTGGAAGCCATCGCCAAGGTCTGCGCAGAGCGCGGCATCCGCATCATTTCCGACGAAATCTATCATGGCCTCAGCTTCGGCGAGCCGGCGCATTCGATGCTGGAATATGCCCCTGATGCGCTGATCGTGAACAGCTTTTCCAAATATTACAGCATGGCTGGCTGGCGGCTGGGCTGGATCGTGGTTCCCGAAGACCTGATCGGCGTGGCGCGGGCGCGGATGGGCAATCTGTTCCTGACGCCGCCGGTGCTGGCGCAGCGCGCGGGGCTGACCGCGTTCGACTGCACGCAGGAACTGGAGGGGCATGTCGACAATTATCGCCGCAACCGGCAATTGCTGCTCGATGCCCTGCCCGCGCTGGGTTTGGCCAGCATCGCGCCGCCCGACGGCGCTTTCTATATCTATGCCGACATCAGCCACCTGACCAATGACAGCCTGAGTTTCTGCCAGAAGCTTTTGCGCGAAACCGGCGTGGCGACCGCGCCGGGGATCGACTTCGACCCCGTGGACGGCCATCGCTTCATCCGCTTCAGCTTCGCGGTGTCGACCGACCGGGTCGAGGATGCGATCGCGCGGATGATCCCCTGGTTTCAGGCGCAGGGCGGGCGGTAGGATTTAGGCAAGATCCGTTCGTTTCGAGCGTGTCGAGAAGCGGAATACACGCCATGCCCGTTTCTCGACTGCGCTCGAAGCGAACGGCCCTATGACCTCGTCCGGTCGAACTCGCCCATCTCATAGGCAATGGACGCTTCGACCAGTTGCTCCCACAGGTCGGCGATCACGTCTCCGGGCGCGCCCAGCCGTTCGGCTTCGGCGCGCGCCTGGTCGATCACCTGCGCCTTGCGCGCCTCATCACGGACGGCGCTGCGGTCGGGCTTGATCCGGGCGGCGGCGCGCATATGGGCGAAACGGAGGTCGAGCAGGGCGACAAGCTGACGGTCGATCTCATCGACACCGGCGCGGACCTGCACCATGCTGCTATAGCTATCGGGGTTCATGGAGGACGGAATTAAGCCGTCCGCCCGACACTGTCGAGGCTTGACATACCCGCACCTTGCCGCCATAGGCCCGCCTTCGCGATTGGCTCCGCATCCCGGTGAAGCGGCGGCCCTGTCCCTGAAACATGGAAAACAGGCGATACCGGGGGAAACATCCATCCTTTCGAAAGGCAGGGTGGATAAACGTTGTTAGCATATCGAAGGACAGATCATGTCGAAGCGTTCCAGCGCAAAGTATAAAATCGACCGCCGCATGGGCGAAAACATCTGGGGTCGCCCGAAGAGCCCGGTCAACAAGCGTGAATATGGCCCCGGTCAGCACGGCCAGCGCCGCAAGGGCAAGATGTCCGACTACGGCATCCAGCTGCGCGCCAAGCAGAAGCTGAAGGGCTATTACGGCGACATCACCGAGAAGCAGTTCAAGAAGAACTATTTCGAAGCCAGCCGCATGAAGGGCGACACCGGCCAGAACCTGATCGGTCTGCTGGAGCGCCGCCTGGACGCCGTCGTCTACCGCGCCAAGTTCGCGCCGACCATCTTCTCGGCTCGCCAGATCGTTTCGCACGGCCACATCTATGTGAACGGCGTGAAGTGCAACATCGCGTCGCGTCTGGTGAAGCCGGGCGACGAAATCACCCTGGGCAAGAAGGCGCAGGAAATGGCGCTGGTTCTGGAAGCGCAGAGCCTGCCCGAGCGCGACATCCCCGACTATGTGTCGCCGGACGGCGCCGCCAAGATCACTTATGTCCGCGTTCCGACGCTGGACGAAGTACCCTACCCGGTGAAGATGGAACCGAATCTGGTCGTCGAATTCTATTCGCGCTAATCGGTTTTCCGAGCAGAATTGCAAAGAAGGGCGGCCCCGCAAGGAGCCGCCCTTTTTCTTTGTCCGATGACAAGGGAAATAAGGGAGGGGCGCCCCTCCCCCTTTCCGTCATTTCCCCGCCGCCAGCAGAAAGTCCGCGCTCTGTTGCAGCATGTTCGCGCGCACGTCGCTGTCGTTCAGATTATGGGTAAGCCCGTCATAGACGACCAACCGGCTACGCTTGCCCGCACCTTCCAGCTTGCCCTGCATGATCTTCGCCTGGCTTATGTCGACATTATTATCGTCGGTGCCATGGAACATCAAAACCGGCGCCATGAATTCGGCCGCATGGCTGGAAGGTGAGGCTTCCTGCGCCTTTGCCCCCTGCCCCAGATATTGGCTGGAAATCACATAGTCGGCATTCCAGCGCCCCCGACGCAGCATGTCGCCAATATCGGTGACGGGCGCAATCGCGACAACGGCCTTGAACAGCTTGGGATCGATGGCTTGCGCCTGCAACGCCGCATAGCCGCCATAGGACCAGCCGAGGATCGTGAGCTTTGCCGGATCAGCGATCCCCTGCGATACCAGCCAGCGTCCGCTGTCGGCCACATCGCCGATGGCAGTGCGCCAAGACTTGAAGGCGTTCTGGACCAGCCACTGCTCGCCAAAGCCAGCCGAACCACGAAACTGCGGCTGGATTACGGCAAAGCCACGTGCCGCGAAATATTGTGCCAGCCAGTCGAATCCCCACTCGTCGCGAGCCTCCGGCCCGCCATGCGGCATGACGATGGCAGGAAGGCCCTTGGCGTCCTCCTTGCCCGGCGGCAAAGTAAGATAGGCCGGGATCGCCGTCCCGTCTCCTGCCTTGTAGCTCACGGATTTCATCGTAGCCAATGTTTGCCCGGCCAGATCAGGCCTGTCGGGCATTACCGGCGACAATTTTCGCGCTGTCCGGTCGAACAGATAATATTGACCCGGATCGGTGTCGCTGCCCGCCCATACCAGACTGCGCTGGCCGTCCTGGCTCATGTCGCCGATATGGACCGCCTTTCCGCCGAGCGCCTTGCCCAGCGATGCGGAGAGCGCCTTTGTCTTCTCGTCGAAATACGCGACTTCGCCATGTTCTTCGGTGTAGCCGACGCCAACGACATGTCGGTCGCGACCCACCGTCACCAGGCCAGACACATCCACGCGAGGATGGGCAAAGACGACCTTCTTTTCGAGACCGGGGTCGAGCGCCACGCTGACCAGCGCCAGCCGACCATCGACCCGCTCATAGCCATAAGCGATATTCTTTTCTTCATCCACGGCCGTCGGATAGAAGCCGCTGCGGTCACGGACGTCATAGACGCTCAGGTCACTCCAACCCGATTTGCCAAGCGGACGGTAGAGAAAACGGAACGTGCCCCTGGCAAAGCCCGACCCTTTGTTTTCCTGCACGCCCATCACCCGCACCGCGCCGTGACCATTGGAGATATAGTCGATGGCCAGTGCTTCGGGCTGCTCGATGCGCTTGGTTCCACCGGTGCGTGTATCGATGCGATCGACACCAAGGCCGCGCAGCTTGGAATCAACGAGGCTGCCGATTTTGGCTTCGGGTACATAGGACCGCGTCATCAGGATCGCGCCATCGTCTCCGGGTAGCAGGTCGACAATATCTCCGCCCCGCAGGTCGAAGCCGAGCGCATTCTGGCCCTGCCGACGACTCAGCGAGCGGATATTCCCACCAGCCGCGTCCACCGCGAAGATGCTGCTAAAGCTGTAGACATCATCACCGACCCGGCTTGCGCCGCCAATCTGGCAAGCCAGACGATCGTTGGAAACCCAGTCACAGCGATAGAGATACTCCGGCTGGCCCGTGGTCGACGCCACAGCCTTCGGTTCCGCCCCTTCCCTGGCTTCCAGAATATAGGCCTTTGTCGTGCGTCCACTGCTAGCCGCGATCAGGGCGATTTTCTGTCCATCGGGCGACAGACTCGCCGAAATAACAGTCTCGCGCGCACCGAATGCCTTGGCCAGCGCATCAGGCTGAGTCTGCGCGAGCGCAGGCTGCGACGTGCTCGCAGCCAGAAGCGCGAGCAAAGTCGCCTTGCAACGATAGTTCATTCCCCCAATTTCCCCTTAAAACCCCTTGGGTTCAACTGGCTAGGCCAAGCCGAAACCAAAGGCAATTGCCTTGCTTGCCCTGACTCGCGCCCGGTGGCATGACCCCCGCATCATAAGAAAAGAGGGTATTCCCATGCGTAGCTCCATCGCGGCGATCGCCGCCATTCTCGCTTTGTCCACGCCGGCCATATCGACCGCCGCGCCCGCCAAATCCGCTGCCGCCAACAGCGCCGAACCGTCAATCGAGACGATGAAGCGGCTGGTGAAGGAATTGTCCTCCGATGCGTTCGAAGGCCGCGCGCCCGGCACCGCGGGCGAGGAGAAGACGCTCGCCCTGCTCGCCGCCGAGTTTGGCAAGCTGGGGCTCAAGCCCGGCAACAAGGGCAGTTGGTTCCAGGACGTGCCGCTGGTCGAGATCACCGCGAAGAATGTCTCTGCGCTCAGCTTCAGCGGCGGCAAGACGCCGGTCACCGCCGCCTATGGTCCGGAAATGGTGATCGGCACCCGTACCACGGAAAAGCATATCGACCTGAAGAACAGCCCGATCGTCTTCGTCGGATATGGCATCAATGCTCCGGAAAAGGGCTGGAACGATTATGCGGGCCTCGACGTCAAGGGCAAGACGGTCGTTATCCTGGTCAACGACCCGGACTATGAAACGCAGGGGCTGACCGGTCCGTTCAACGGCCGCGCCATGACCTATTATGGCCGTTGGACCTATAAATATGAGGAAGCCGCGCGGCAGGGCGCTGCCGCCGCGATCATCGTGCATGATACGGTGCCGGCTGCCTATGGCTGGAACGTCGTCCAGTCGAGTTGGACCGGCGCGCAACATGTTGCCGACAGCGCAGACGGCAATGCGGGCCAGTCGTCCGCGATCGGTTGGGTCACGAAGGATAAAGCGGCGGCGCTCTTCGCCAGCGCCGGGCTGGACCTCGACGCGCAGATGGCGGCGGCGAAGCAGAAGGGCTTCAAGGCCGTGCCGTTGACCGGCGTGACCGCGAACGTTTCCTTCGACAATGAACTGCGCAAGCATAGCTCGAAGAATGTCGTGGCGCTGCTGCCCGGCAAGACACGGCCGGACGAATATGTGCTCTACAGCGCGCACTGGGACCATCTGGGCCATTGCCAGGCAGCACCCGATGGCGACGACATCTGCAACGGCGCGGTGGACAATGCCACCGGCACCGCCGCTCTGGTGGCGTTGGCCGAGGCCAATGTGAAGGCCGGTCCGACCGACCGCAGCCAGGTCTTCCTGGCCGTGACCGGTGAGGAATCCGGCCTGCTGGGATCGGACTATTATGGCAAGAACCCGGTCTTCCCCTTCGCCAGGACGGTCGGCGGCGTGAACATGGATGCGCTCAGCGTCGCGGGCCTCGCCAGGAATGTCGTCGTCATCGGCAAGGGCAAGTCGCAGCTCGACGCCTATCTGGATCGCGCACTGGCGGCACAGGGACGCGTCGCCACGACCGAGCCGACGCCGGAAAAGGGCTATTATTATCGCTCCGACCATTTCAGCTTCGCCAAGCACGGCCTGCCGATGCTCTATTTCGAGGGCGGCGAGGATCTGGTGAAGGGCGGCACCACCGCAGGCATGGCCGCGGCGGAAGACTATACCAAGAACCGCTATCATGGTCCCAAGGACGAATATGATCCCAACTGGGACTGGACCGGCGTGCTGGCGGACCTGAAGCTCTATTATGGCGTCGGCCGCGAGTTGGCGACCACGAGCGACTGGCCCAACTGGGTGGAAGGCGACGAGTTCCGCACCATCCGCGACAAGGACCGCGCGGGCAAATGACCGGATGGCTGGCGACGGGAAAATCTGTCGCCAGCCCTTCATCTTCCTGCTTATAAAGGCCACATGAGCCAGAAATTCGACCGGCGCGTCCTGCCGATCACTTCCGCGGTTGCGGCCGCCCTTCTCGCCACCGGCTGTTCGCGCAGCCCCGATACCGCCGATTCCGATTTGCGCGTGTGCCGGGATGCACAGGGCCGCCGGGCTGAGGACAACAATTGCCATTCGCGCAGCAGCGGCGTCGGCACGGCTGCCTTCGCCTGGTATTTCCTCAGTCGCGGCAGCCCGGTTGCACGGGTCGGGCAACCCCTGAGCGGCGGATCGATCGCGCCGACCTTCGGCAAGATCTATCGTCAGGCATCGCCCGCCACGGTGACGCGCGGGGGCCTTGGCAGTTCCGGGCGCAGCGGCCTCAGCTGATGGAACGGATCGATTGTACGCCCCGCCCCGATTGGCAGCGTCGGGTCGAGGAGCTTGGACTCGTCTGGCACGGCGCGCACGACCGGCCCTATTGGGACGAAACCGCCGCCTATCGCTTTTCGTCCGCGCAGATTGAGGAGATCGAGACGGCGACGGCGGAACTCTATCGCCTGTTCATCGATGCGGGCCAGCATGTGCTGGATCGCGACCTGCTCGGCGAGTTCGGCATTCCCGACTTCTGCCATGACGCAATCCGGCAATCGTGGGATGGGGAACCCGCCGCGCTCAACTATGGCCGCTTCGACCTTGGCTATGACGGGTCGGGACCGCCCAAATTGTTCGAGTTTAACTGTGATACGCCAACCAGCCTGCTGGAGGCATCGGTCATCCAGTGGGACTGGAAGGAAGCCGTCTTCCCCGACGCCGACCAGTTCAACAGCCTGCATGAGCGACTGGTCGCGCGATGGCGCGACATTGCGCCGCCGCGCGGCACGTCCATGCTCCACCTGACCTATGTCGATGGCAATATGGGCGAGGATGCCGTGACGGTCGCCTATATGGCGGATCTGGCGCGGGAGGCCGGGATCGATACCCAACTGATCCTGACGACGGATCTTGGCTGGGACAGTGCCAGCCGCCGCTTCGTCGACCTGGACTATCGCCCGATCGACGCGCTCTATCATCTCTATCCATGGGAATGGATCGTGCATGAGCCATTTGGCCGAGAGGTGATCGAAAGCCTGTCCTCAACGCTCTGGATCGAGCCGATCTGGAAGATGATCTGGAGCAACAAGGCGATCCTGCCGATCCTTTGGGAACTGTTCCCCGGCCACCCGAACCTGCTGGAGGCCAGCCGCGCACCGATGGTGGGCGACCATGTGGCGAAACCCCTTCTCGCCCGCGAAGGTGCCAATGTCCGCATCGTCCGGGACGGCGTGACTGTGGCGCAGAGCAGCGGAGACTATGGCGAGGAAGGGTTTGTATATCAGCGCCTCTTCCCCCTTCCCGGCGAAGGTGAGCGGCGGCCGGTGCTGGGCAGTTGGATTGTCAACGGCGAACCGGCCGGCATGGGCATCCGCGAAGATGGCCCTATCACCGGTAATGGCGCCCGCTTCGTGCCGCACCTCATCGCCTGACGTCTATTTCCCGGCGGGCGCGTAAGTCCAGTTCTGGGCCGAACTGCCGTCCATCTTCGACGTTTCGGCCATCAGCAGGCGGCCCTCGCGCCAGTAGCGGATGCGTTGCGGATAATCATGATCCGGGTTGGCGAAGGTGACGTCGCGCACCCCCTGTTCGACGGCGGGAAAGATGGTCGCTGGACCGCCTTCGGGCGCGCCATGGTAGGTCAGCGATCCATCGGCGGCGCGCACGATGCGCATCACTTCCCAGGAGCGGAGGCTTTCGCCGCGCCCTGTTCGACCGACGCCGATCATCGTGCCCCCGCGCGGCAGGGTCCAGACTTCCTCGCTCCACCGATCGCCATTTTCCTGCGTCCATTCGCCGGTCAGCCAGTCTGGCAACTCGGCCGCACCTGCACCGCAGGATAGGGTCAGCAGCAGGGCAGCCGCGATGGTGGAAACTCTTTTCTTCATGGCGTTCGCCCCCTGTCCAGACCCGGTTCGGCACGCTATGGAGGCGCGCATTACCCCCGCACTTTACGGATCGGCCTTCCCGCCGAGCAAGGACAAAAGCCATGACTTTCCGCATGCCTGCCGAATGGGCGCCGCACGACTGGACCTGGATCGGCTTCCCGACCAACCCCGACGAATGGCCCGGCGCATTCGAGGAAGCGCGGCAGCAGATCGCCGCCTTCGCCAGGGCGCTCCACGCCGATGGCAAGGGCGAAGAAGTTCGCCTGGTGGTCGCCAACGAAGGCGATGCGGAAGCGGCGCGCGCACTACTGGCTCCGGGCGTTCAGATCGCCGTCCACAAGCTGGGCGATGTATGGCTGCGCGACACCGCGCCGATCGCCGTGCTGAACGGCAAGGGAGAACGCGCGCTGGTCGACTTCGGCTTTAACGGCTGGGGCGGCAAATATCAGATGCCGGGCGACGAGGATATCGGCGCACGGCTGGCCGCGACCACCGGCATGGCGACCTCCACCCAGCACTGGGTGTTCGAGGGCGGCGCGATCGATACCGACGGCACCGGCCTGTTCGTTACCACCGAACAGTGCTTGCTCCATCCCAATCGCAACCCCGATCTGGATCGCGGCAAAATCGAGACGCTGCTGGCCGGTGCGCTCGGCCTGTCGGACATGCTGTGGCTGGGCGACGGATTGCTGAACGACCATACCGACGGCCATGTCGACAACCTCGCCCGCTTCGTGGCGCCGGGTAAGCTGGCGCTGCCGATCGCGACGACCGATGACGATCCCAACGCCGCCGTCTATGCCGACGCCCGCGCCCGCGCCAAGGCGTTCGGGGTCGAGGTGGTGGATATCCCTTCCCCCGGTCTGGTGCTGGTGGATGACGAGGCGATCCCGGCCAGCTATATGAACTTCTATGTCGGCAATGCCGCCGTCGTCGTGCCCATCTACGGCCAACCCAACGATCAGGCGGCGCTCGACGCCTTCCGCCCCTTCTTCCCCGGCCGCGACATCGTCGGCCTGCGCAGCGATGCGATCCTGTCGGGCGGCGGCAGCTTCCATTGTTGCAGCCAGCAGATGCCGTCGATCGGCTGACGAACGGCGTTGCGCATCGGCGCGGATGGGATCAGGCTTCGCCCCGGCCCGGACGGAGTCGCCGGGCAGGGAGAATGCCTCATGACCCGCATGCCCATCCGCGCCGCGCTGACGCTCGCCATCCTCAGCGGCGCGACCGCTTCCTCCGCCCAATTGTCGAACCTTGGCGGGCTGATGGGCGGAGCGCTGCCCAATATCGCCTCGGTCGGGGCCGGTAATGCCGCGGGCGTCCTCAGCTATTGCGTGAAGAACAAGCTGGTGAATGCCACCAGCGCCAGCTCCGTACTGGGCAAGCTGACCGGAAAACCCGGCGTCACAGAATCGAGCGGCTTCAAGTTGGGGCAGAGCGGGACGATCCAGACCGACCAGAATGCATTGTCGATCGGCGGCCTCAAGGCGAAGGCCAAGAGCAAGCTGTGCGACCTGGTGCTGAGCCACGCGACGTCGCTGCTCTGATCACAAGCCCGGTGGCATGTCCGGCGGACATTCCCTATATGGCGCGCTGTTCCCCGCCATGGAGTGAAGAATGACCCGCGTGACCGTCGCTGCCCTGCAACTCGCCTTTTCGGACGACATGGCCGACAATATAGCCATGGTCGCGGACCATGTGCGCAAGGCCGCCATGCGCGGGGCGAAGATCATCCTGCCGCCCGAACTGTTCGAAGGCCCGTATTTCTGCAAGCAAGAGGATGAGGCGCTGTTCGCCAGCGCCCAGCCGACCGACGAGCATCCGGCGGTGCAGGACATGCGCAAGCTGGCGAAGGAACTGGGCGTCTATATCCCGACCAGCTATTTCGAGCGCGACGGCCATCATTATTACAACTCGCTCGCCATGATCGATGATGAGGGCGAGATCATGGGCGTCTATCGCAAGAGCCACATCCCCGATGGCCCCGGCTATGAGGAAAAATATTATTTCCGCCCCGGCAATACCGGCTTCAAGGTGTGGAAGACCAAATACGGCACTATCGGCGTCGGCATCTGCTGGGACCAATGGTATCCCGAAACCGCGCGCTGCATGGCGCTGATGGGCGCGGAGATGCTCTTCTACCCGACCGCGATCGGCTCCGAGCCCTATGATGCCGACCTCGATACCAGCCGCATGTGGCGCCGCGCGATGATCGGCCATGCCGTCAGCAACTGCATGCCCGTCATCGCCGCCAACCGCATCGGTGTGGAGGACGAGCAGAAATTCTATGGCCACAGCTTCATCAGCGACGAATGGGGCGACTATCTGGCCGATGCCGACGCGAAGGACAGCGGCGCGCTGGTGGCGACGCTGGACCTTGCCAAGGCCAAGATCCACCGCGCCGGCATGGGCTTCTTCCGCGATCGCCGGCCAGAGCTGTACGGACGGATCGCACAGGACATCTGAACGGAGCATCGCATGGCGGATCAGAAAGCGAGTAACCCATCGGCCCTTATCGACGCGCGGATCGCCGAATTGGGCGATTGGCGCGGCGAAGCCCTGGCCAGGGTTCGCACCCTGATCCATCGTGCCATTCCCGAAGTTGCCGAGACATGGAAATGGCGCGGCGTGCCGGTCTGGGAGAAGGACGGCATCGTCTGCACAGGCGAAAGCTACAAGAGTGCCGTCAAGCTCACCTTTGCCAAGGGCGCGGCATTGGATGATCCGGCCGGCTTGTTCAACGCCAGCCTGGACGGCAATGTCCGCCGCGCGATCGACATCCACGAAGGTGGAGCGATCGACGAGGCGGCGTTCATGGCGCTGATACAGGCTGCGGCGGAACTGAATGCCGCCAAGCCACGCAGGCGTTAAGCCGTCAGCGCCTCGACCAGTGCCTTGACCTTTTTCTGCCGCCATTGAGGCAGCGGCGCGATCAGCCAATAGGCGAGCAGGGTCGGCGTCGTGTCGCCCACCTGCCGCACCCGGCCTGCCGCCAGATCAGCCTGCGCCAGCAACAGCGGAACCCGCGCCCGGCCGAAGCCGTTCGCCGCCGCCTCGATCGCCAGGCCGCCGTCGGCGACACGGATGGTCGCGGGCTTGTCGCCGGCTGGGCAGCCGGGCCAGTCGATGCGATGGTCGGGACCACCCGCCGCCGCTTCGACCGTCACATAGGCAGCCTCTCCGATCTTGATGCCTTCATGCTCGCCCGCGCTGTCAGTGAGGCGCAGGGCGATATCCAGATTGGCCTCGGTAAAGTCCAGCGCCTCGTCCGCAGCTATCAACTGGAAGGTCAGATCGGGCTGCCCTGCGGCGTAGGTCGCAAGGCGCGGCTGGAGCCATTTGGCGCTTATGTCGCGGGGAGCGGCAATGGTCAGCGCATGGCTGGACTGGCCCGCCTGCATTGCGCGAACCGCTTCCTCAAACTCCAGGAAACCGGCGCGCAGGGCGTCGAGGCCGGCTTCGGTTTCGGGCGTCAATTCCAGCCCCTTGGGCGTCCGGCGGAACAGGACCACGCCCAGCATATCCTCCAGCGCGCGGATCTGCTGACCCACGGCCGCCGGCGTCACCGCCAGTTCGTCCGCCGCGCGGGTGAAGGACAGATGCCGCGCCGCCGCATCCAGCACGCGCAGGCCGTTCAGCGGCAAATGGGTGCGCTTCATTCGGCCACCGCCGGCGCGATAAGGGCGAAATGGGGAATGGCCACGTCGAACGTCTCGCCACCGATACCGATCATGCGATAGCTGCCCTGCATCGAGCCGGTCGGCGTGTTGAGCGGGCAACCCGAAACATAGTCATAGCTTTTTCCCGGCTGCACCACCGGCTGCTCGCCCACGACACCGTCGCCATCGACCCGATGCTGCGACCCGCGCCCATCGGTGATGACCCAGTGCCGGGTCAGCAGTTGCACCGGCTGGTCGCCCATATTCTCGATCCGGATATGATAGGCCCAGAACCAGCGCCCCCGATCCGGCTCCGACTGTTCGGGCAGGTAAGTGACAGCCACATGGACGCCGATATCGCGCGTCGTCGCGTGGAAGGGGAAGAGCGCAAAAGTGGTCGTCATGGTTCAGAAATGCGCCCTAACACCTATGTCCGTCAACGCCCTATCGCGCGCAGAGCCTGGTCGAAATCGGCGATGACATCGTCCGCATCCTCCAGCCCGACATTGAGGCGCAGCATGTCCTCCGTGATGCCGACTTCCAGCCGTGCCTCTTCCGCCATGCCGAAATGGGTGGTGGAGGCGGGATGGGTCATCAGCGAGCGCGAATCGCCGATATTGTTGCTGATGTCGACCAGTTCCAGCGCATTGAGCAGGCCATGCGCCTCCGCCCGGCCGCCACCGACATAAAGGGAGAAGATCGGCCCGGCCGCTTCCATCTGCTTCATGGCCAGCGCATGCTGCGGATGGCTTTCGAGGCCCGGATACAAAATCTTGGGCAGGCGGGTTTCGAGGAAGCGCGCGACCTTGAGTGCATTGTCGCTCTGGCGGCGAATGCGCAGGTCCAGCGTCTCCAGCCCCTTGAGCACCACCCAGGCATTGAACGCGCTGAGCGTCGGGCCGGTATTACGGTGGAAGGGCAGCAGGACATTGTCGATCCAGTCGCGCGTGCCGCAGACGGCGCCGGCGAGCACGCGGCCCTGCCCGTCCATCATCTTGGTCGCGCTATAGGCGACGACGTCCGCACCGAATTCCATCGGCCGCTGGAGCGCGGGCGATGCGAAGGCATTGTCGACCACGGTGGTGATGCCGTGCGCCTTGGCGACGGCGCAGACGGCAGCGATGTCCACCACGTCCATGGTCGGGTTGGCCGGGGTTTCGAAGAAGAATACCTTGGTATTGGGCTTCACCGCCGCTTCCCAGGCGGCGACATCGGCGCCGTCGATCGTGCTGGTCTGAATGCCGAACTTGGGCAGCAGCGTGTCGACCAGCCAGCGGCAGGAACCAAAGGCCGCCTTGGCCGCGACGACATGGTCGCCCGCCGACAGCTGGCAGAGCAAAGCCGCCGTCATCGCCGCCATGCCGGTCGCGGTGGCGCGACATGCTTCCGCGCCTTCGAGCAGGGCGATGCGCTGTTCCAGCATCTCGACCGTCGGGTTCTGGAGGCGGCTATAGGTCATGCCGACCTGTTCGCCGGCGAAGCGCGCGGCGGCGTCCTCCGCCCGGTCGTAGCAATAGCCGCTGGAAAGGAACAGCGCCTCCGACGTCTCGCCATATTCGGTGCGGGCCGTGCCGCCCCGGACGGCCAGCGTCGCCGGCTTCCAGTTCCTGGTGATCTCAGGGTTCTGCCCGCTCTTCCGCTTCATATCGCCTTCCGCAATTCTACCCGCGGCGTCGCGCCGCCCAATATCTCGGCCATCTGGCTCCTGTCGCCATTACCGCCCGAGAGGATTACCGCAACCTTCTTGCCACGCATCGCCTCTTTTTCCTGCATCAGCGCCGCCAGAGCAACCGCGCCCGCGCCTTCGGCCAGGTTGTGCGTGTCCTCCCAATAGATGCGGATAGCCTGCGCCACCTCATCGTCGGTCACGGCGACGAAACGGTCGGCGCGCGGCCCGAAATAGTCGAGCGCGGCCTGAACCGGGGTGCAGACGGCGACTCCATCGGCAAAAGTGTAGGCGGTGGGGCTGGAAATCAGCCGGCCGGCCTCGAAACTGCGCTTGGCGGCGTCGACATGGGCGGACACGACGCCCACGACCTTGGTCTTGAGGCCCAGTGCATCCCTTGCCGCGATAGTGCCGCACAGGCCGGAGCCGCAGCCGACCGGGACGTAAACGGTGTCGAGGTCCGGCACCGCGTCGAACAGTTCGAGGCCATAGCTTGCCACGCCGCGCACCAGTTCGCGATGATAGGCCGGGACCATGAACAGCCCCTGTTCCTGCGACAGGCGCAACGCTTCCGCCTTGGCGCTGTCAAAGTCATGGCCATGTTCGATCAGGTTGGCCCCGAAGGCGCGCATCGCGCGGTTCTTTTCCAGCGCATTGCCATGGGGAACGACGATGGTGACGGACAGACCCGCCGCCTTTGCCGCGCGCACCTGCGCCTGGCCATGATTGCCGCGCGTGGCGGTGATGATGCCCTTCACCTCCGGATGGGTCGCCGTCAGCCAGTCGATGTAGGTAATTGCACCGCGCACCTTGAAGGCGCCAGTCGGCGTGTGATTTTCATGCTTGACCCACACCTCGCAGCCACTGCGCTGGCCGAGCAGCGGCCAGCCATATTGGGGGGTCGGCGGCAGCTGCGCATGAACCATGGCGGCAGCGGAACGGAGCGAGGCGAGCGAAAGGTCGGTCATCCTGCGCCTTTATCGATCGGGCGCAGGATAGGACAGGACCGATAGGCAGGGATTGGCCCCGTCCTGTCCTGAACGTCAGGCCGCGCGGAGCGTCGGGCCTTCCAGCAGCGGATGGAGATGCTGTTCTTCCCACTCCATCCGATCGTAGAGGCCATTCTGCAATATCAGCACCGCGTCGCGATAGCCGGCCCAGTCGGCCTGGATCTGCGCCGGGCTCCAGTCCTTCACATGGTCGCTGTAGCGCAGGAACAGGGCGACCATCGCCCGTCCATGGTCGCGCACGACCTGAGTCGCAGACGAGGTCATCGGATGACGGGACAGAACCCGCACCATCGCGTCCTCACGGCCCATATGTTCCCGAAACGCTTGCGAAAAGGCGATCCGGCGACGCGCCAATTCGACCATGCCGTCCGCGCCCGCGCCATGCAGGATCTGCGCAAATTCCCGCATCAACAGGCGCAGACCATCATGGTCCTGCCTCAAACCCATCACCATAGTTGCGACCCCATTTTTCGATAAAATCGTCATGGGGCCGCAAAACTTAAATTTTTCCGTCGTTTATGCGACGAACCGAACGATCAGAGTGCGGCCAGAACCGCGTCGCCCATCTCCACCGTGTTCATCGTGCCGCCCAGGTCCGGCGAGCGCGCGCCATTGCGCAGCGCCGTGGCCACGGCCGCCTCGATGCGGTCAGCCTGTTCGGGCAGGTTCAGCGAGTAGCGCAGCATCATCGCCGCCGACAGGATCGTCGCCAGCGGATTGGCCTTGCCCTGCCCCGCAATGTCGGGCGCGGAGCCGTGAATCGGTTCATACAGCCCCTGCCCGCTGCCGTTCAGCGTCGCCGAGGCGAGCATGCCGATCGAGCCGACGCACATGCTCGCCTGATCGGAGAGGATGTCACCGAACAGATTGCCGGTGACGATGACGTCGAACTGGCCGGGATTGCGGACCAGTTGCATCGCGGCATTGTCCACATACATGTGGGTCAGGGCGACGTCGGGATAGTCCGCCGACACCTCGATCACCACGTCGCGCCACAGTTGGCTGGTTTCCAGCACATTGGCCTTGTCCACCGAGCAGAGCTTGCCGCGACGGGCGCGGGCGGCCTGGAAACCGGCATGGGCGATGCGGCGCACTTCGGCTTCATTATAGGACATGATGTCATAGCCTTCGCGCAGGCCGTCCGCAGTGGTGCGGAAGCCCTTTTCGCCGAAATAGACGTCGCCATTGGTTTCGCGGACGATCAGCAGGTCGATCGAGCCGGCGACTTCGGGCTTGAGCGCGGATTCATGCGCCAGTTCTGGAAAGACCTTGGCCGGGCGCAGGTTGGAGAAGAGGCCCAGTTCCTTGCGCAGGCCGAGGATCGCCTGTTCCGGGCGCAGGTGACGTTCCAGCGAGTCGCAGTCGGGATCGCCGACCGCGCCGAACAGGATGGCGTCGGCACGCTTGGCAATGTCCAGCGTTTCGGGCGGCAATGGATGACCGACCGCCTTGTAGGCCGCGCCGCCGACGACGCCATCCTCATATGTGAGGCCGTCGATCGCCAGCGCATCGAGCACGCGCTTCGCCTCCGCGACGATCTCGGGGCCGATACCATCTCCGGGGAACAGGGCGATCAACATGACTATTTCCTCACAATATGTTCGCAGCTGCCCCATGGAATGAAATAATGGGGCTGATTGTCGGCGCTCGCCTTTGCAGATGAAACCCGGTCAGGCAACCGCTCTTTTGAGCCGTTCGACCAGCCTTTCCCGCGCCGCCAGCACATCGGCGCGCCGGTCGGTCAGCACTGAGCGTTCGAGGAAGAAGCCGGTCAGGCGCAGGCCATCCAATATCTGGGTCCAGTCGCCCATCCCGCCTTCCAACAGGAAGGGCGGCAGCGGGAGCAAGCGGTTTTCATAGCCGACCGCCGCCGCCCGGCTGACCGCCGCGGCGCTGCGCGGGCTGACGAAGGCAAGGTCGTCGGCCTGCCCCTGCGCGGCGCAGCGGGTGAGGTCGAGGCCGAAGCCCAGTTCGGCGAGCAGCAGCAATTCATAGCGCACCAGCGCCACTGCCCAGCCGCGCGCAGCTGGCGCCGCCTCCACGGCGTCGAGCAATCCCTCCAGCGCCTGATGCAGCGCCGGATAGGGCGTCGCTTCGGGCAGCGATGCTGCGGTGAGAGCGCAGCTCCAGTCGATGGCGGCAGCAGGGAGCGGCTCGGCATGAAGCGGGGCGCGGCTATGGGCGAGTTCGATGGTGAGGCCGGCAAGCTGATCTTCGGTCCGGGCGCGAAATTCCGCCTTCACCATATTGCCGGGCAACAGCACCGGCCGCAGCGCCCGCGACCGCCCGCCGCGGACATAGCCCGGCACCAGGCCATGGTCGGGGGTCAACAACCGCACGATCGCGCCATGTTCGCCATGGGCGCGCATCGCGCAGACGATCGCGAAAGTGGTGAAATGGGGCATGGCTATCCCCTGTACGAGCAAGCGCCGCGCACACCAAGTCCGCCGCGCTGGCCGTCATCGATCACGCACGTCATTGCTGCATGCCCTGCCGAAATTCACATCGTTGCTGATCGCCAGAGGTCGGCGCCCCTTAGTGCGATTACGGCAAGGGGCGGACGCCAACGGAGGGTGGGGAACTGGACCATCCGCTCCCCATCGCGACAAAGAAAAAGGGCCGTTGCGACATGCGCATCGGCCCTTTCTCTCTTATCCCGTTCCGGACGATCAGTTGATCGTGCCCAGACCCTTGATCGCGTTATCGACCAGATCCTTGTCCGCCTTGGCGTCATGACCCTGAGCGATCAGAGCGGCGGCGGCGGCGGTCGCGGCCGTCACCGTCTTGGTGCGGATGCTGGCGATCGCAGCGCGTTCGGCGGCCCCGATCTTGTCCTCCGCCATCTTCTGGCGACGGGCGACCAGCGCTTCGGCATTGACCTTGGCGTCGGCGATCAGGCCTTCGGCTTCATGCTCCGCAGCCTTGCGCATGGCTTCCGCTTCACCGGCCGCAGCGGCCAGCTTGGCTTCATATTCGCCCTTGAGCGCTTCGGCCTCGGCGCGAAGCCTGGAGGCTTCGGCCAGTTGTTCCTTGATCTGCGCAATCCGCCCGTCCAGCGCCTTGCCGATCACGGCAGGCACCTTCTTGACCAGCAGGATGACGATGAACACCGCCATCGCCAGGCTGACCCAGGCGGTCGCGTCCATGCCGACGGCCTTGGGGTCGGTGTGCGGTACGACGCCTTCATGCGCGACAGTGCCGACCGGCTCCATGCCTTCGCTGTGGATCGCCTCGCCGAGCGACGGAGGGGTCGCTGCGTTATGCTGTGCTGCTGCCTCAGCCATGGGCCAGTGCCGCCTTTACTGCGTTGCGGGCTGCCTCATCCGACGCTTCGACGCCGGAAATGCGAGCCACCATGTCGCGCGCCGCATCGGCGGCGACGGTTTCGATTTCTGCCAGAGCCGCAGTGCTTGCGGCCTGGATACGCGCTTCGGCCGCAGCGATCGTGCTCGCGACATCGGCATCGGCGGCGGCGAGCTTCGTTTCCGAAGACTTGGCCGCTTCGCCCTTCGCCTTGGCCATCACGGCCTGGGCGGCGGCGCGGCTTTCGGCGTCGCGAACGCGGTAGTCCGCTTCCGCTTCGTCGGCGCGGGCGAACGCGACCTTGGCCGCGTCCAGATCACCGCTGATCTTCGCGTCGCGCGCGTCTGCCGTACCCTGAACCTTGGGCACCATGCCGAGGCCAATGACGAAGAAGACGAAGCCGAACGTCACCAGCAGCCAGAAGATCTGACTGGAATAGGTTTCGGCAATTTGCGCGATTTGAGGCATTTTCGGTCCGTCCGATCAGAGGGCGGTCAATAAGAGGAGCGGGCAGAGTGCAGGCGAAAGCTGCCCTGCCCGCTCCGAATTTCGTGCTTTAGGCCACGAACACCAGGATCATGGCGATAACGAACGCCAGCAGACCCAGAAGTTCCGCCGCGGCGAAACCGATGAACAGGCGACCCTGCTGACCGTCAGCAGCACCCGGGTTGCGCAGCGCGCCTTCCAGGAACGCGCTGAACACGTTGCCCACACCGAGGGCAGCAATGCCCGCACCGATCGCGGCCAGGCCAGCACCGAGCAGCTTTGCGGCTTCTGCGTCCATGTCGTAAACTCCCTTGTTAAATCAGATAAAAGTTGAAGAAATGAGGCGAAATTTGAAAACTCAGTGCAGGTTCTCGGCGTCGTTCAGATAGACCGAGGTCAGCAGCGCGAACACATAGGCCTGGATCACCGCGACCAGCATTTCCAGCGCGCTGATGCCGACCATCAGGACGAAGCTGGCAGTGCCGACGGTCAGGCCGAAGCCGACGCCTGCATTGGCGCTGTTGATGACGAAGCCTGCCAGAACCTTGAGCAGGACGTGACCGGCGGTCATCGCGACGAACAGTCGCAGGCCCAGGCTGAACGGACGCACCATGAACGAGATCAATTCGATCGGGAAAATGACCGGGATCATCGGCAGGGGCGTGCCGTGCGGCACGAACAGCGAGAAGAAGTGGAAACCATGCTTCCAGAAACCGACGATCAGCACGATCGAGAAGCTCATGATGGCGAGCACGCCGGTCGCGGTGAAGTGGCTGGTGAAGGTGAAGGGGTGAAGCCCGAACAGACCCAGCGGCAGCAGGCCCAGCAGGTTCGCCAGCAGAATGAACATGAAGAGCGAGAAGACGTACGGGATGTACTTGCGGCCCTTGTCGCCGATATTGGCGATCAGCAGGTTCTTGATGAAACCAGTCATATATTCGACAGCCATTTGCCAGCGGCCGGGGACCAGTTCACGCTTCATGCCGCCGATCACGAAGATCCACAGCACCACAGCAGCCAGCACCATATAGAGCGCGCTGTTGGTGAAGGCGATGTTGAAGCCGCCGAGCGACAGATGATCCGTACCGAACAGAGGTTCGATCGCAAACTGGTGCATCGGATCGATTTTGCCGGATTCTGCCACGTTGACCCCTGTAACGTTCAAGTCTTCGGACTAGGGTGGAGACATCCCTATTCGTCGGGACGCTTCACCGTCGTCAATCTGATGATGTTCCTGAACGCCGCCACGATCCCGAGACCGAGGAACACGAGCAGGAGCCAAGGGGATGTATTGAAGAGCCGGTCAAGAACCCAGCCGATCAAAGCACCACCGACAAGACCGCCGATCAGTTCCGCCAGAACCCGGTTGCCGAGGCGGGATCCATCGTCCGCCTGCTGCTCCGTTGCCCCCTGCCTGACCTTTTCGACATGCTCGGCCTTCGCGATCCGCTCCTCAAGGGAAGCGATCCGCGAGTCCTCGCCCGCCGGGTCCTGTCCGGGTGTGTCCGCTGCCATTGCATCCTCCATCAGGCATATTCAGCCCGCATCGGTTTCGGCATGGCGCTTGCGGCTGCACCCGTCAAGGCGACGCCCCTCTAGGAAGGGTTTAACGGAGTGTCAACCCGCCCGACGGCCGGAAAATCGGTCTTTTGGACCATCCGGTCCTGCACCCTTGCGCTTAGCCATTTTCCTATTTAGCTAAATAGGAATGGACAAGATCTTCAAGGCCCTGGCGTCCGAACCGCGCCGCCGCATCCTGCATCATCTGGCCGAAGAGCCGATGACCGTGGGGGAGATTGCCGACAATTTCGAAATGGCGATGCCGTCCATTTCCCGACATCTGGCGGTGCTGAAAGAGGCCGCCATCGTACGCGAGCAGAAACGCGGGCAATATGTGCTCTATTCGCTGGCGTCAGAGGAGCTGACCGACCAGCTCTATGATTTCCTGGCACCTTTTTGCGATAAGGCGCGGGGAATTATGGCGGAGCGGCCACGTAAACGCAGGCGGGATTGAACCCTTCAAAGACCCAAGGCGCGGAGCCAGAACCACCGCGCCTTGGGTTTATTCAAGCAGCGGGGGGATCAACCGGCCGTTGCGCAATAGCCGGGGAGCGCAATCGCGCCCGCGCCCTTGGTCTGCCAGGCACCGGCACCGATGCGATAGACCTGGCCCTGCTTCACCCGGCTACTGAGCGTCTGGCAACCGGTGGCGGCGGCGACATCCTGCACCGTTACACCGCGCTGGCCAGCGAGTTGGGTATAGGCGGCGCGACGCTTGATATTGATGGCTTCGACCTCCGACCGGACATCGGCGCCCACCGTACCGGCGATGCCGAGATAGCCATCGGCCTGTTCCCCCACCGTACCGGCCGCCATCGCGGCAGCGACAGCGCCGGACTGAGCGCGCGCGGGCGCGGTCATGATGAAGCCGCTGACCAGCGCAACTGCGGCGCCGGCGGCGAGCCACGTCAGCTTTGGCATGAGCAATTTGCGTGTCATTGCGGGAACAACTCCGGGTTATTCTGGATAAGATCCTGCGCGTCGCGTTGCAGCTTCACCACGACTTCCTGCTGCACCTTGACGTTCAGGTTGATTTCGATGGGGCGGTCTGGAGCCTTCACCTGAATGCATCCCCCCAGGGCGAGGCCGGCGATACCGGCGGTCATGATTGCGCGTGTCTTCATTTCTGCTCCCCGTCTGGCACAGTCTCGCTTTCCCGAGGCTGAACCGCAAGATTTTGTTGCGGACCCGTTCGCATTTCCCCCTGCACCTGATCGCCGATGCTGTTCTGGATCAGTTGCGAGGGGTCGATAAAGGATTGGGCGGTGCCCATCAGCCCACGGAAAGGCGCGGCGATCCGCACGTTGAAGATGAAGGGCAGACCGATGAAGTTGCGCGCGATCCCGCCCGGTGCGTCGCCCAGCTTGCCCCGATTGACGCCGTTGAAAACGACGTTCGTCACCATCTCGCCGTCCAGCGCACCATCCATCAGGATCGTCAGGCACTTATATTGCAGATTCTTGAGCGCATCGAAGGCCATCTTGCCCATCACGCCCAACTGCTCGTTCGACACCGGGCCGACATAGGACAGCACGCCCGACTGGCGGGTGGGATCGCAGGGGATGGTCGGCAGCACACCTTCGGGCATGATGAGCGGCGGCATGCCCTGCTGTCGCGCGACCAGCACACCGCCCGACACCCGCCCGCCCCTGGCATTGAAGATCAGCGGCATGATCCCGTCGAAGGTGCCGGTCGCCGACACATTGTCCAGTTCCATCGCCTGAATGAAGGCGCCGGCATCCAGCCCGATGACACGGAACGTCATGTAGCGGTCGACATCCTCGCCGAAATTCATCGTCGTCGCCAGCAAATCCAGCTTACCGCCGGAGAAGGGCCAGCCGCCGCCTTCGATCCGCACCTTCTGCCCGGCTTCGAGATGATAGCGCACGACGCCGTCCTGCACCTCTACACCGGGATTGACCTTCCTGATGCGTACTTCCTGCCCCGGCGCGGAGACCATGCCGATAAGGTCGGTGAAGCGGATTTCGCCCGACAGCCCCTCGACCGGGCCGAAGGCGGCGGCGAAGTTCGCATTGTCGGTACGGAAGGTGCCGCTGCTGGTGACGGCGGAGCCGGTCCAGTCGATCCGCCCCTGCCCTGTCACCGTCGCATTCACATTGGCGATGACTCCCAGTGTCAGCGGCGTAACCGCGTCGGGCTGGAAGCCGGGATTGAAGGCAAGGTTCGGGACGGTGAGGTCCGCATGCCCCCTGGCGCTGCCGAGGTCATGGGCGATGTCCGTCTTCGCCACGGTCGCGCCGTTGCGGGTCATCGTGCCGGTGGCGGCGATGCGGCCATCCTTCAGCGTCAGCGCGAAATCGGGGACGGAGAGCGGATTGAAGCGCGCGGCATCCTGCGCATCGCGCACGGTCATGGCGGCGTGCAGGCCAAAGATGCCCCTGGCGAAACTCCAGTCCCCTGCCCCCTGCTCGACGATCAAGGGCACCGCGCCGATCTGGCCGCCCGCGCCGGTCAGTTTTCCGGCAAAGCCGTTAGCGGTCATCGCGCCGTCCATGGTGGCGGCGGACAGGCGAACCGGCGCGTCCTGCGGGCCGATGACCAGCGCCGGATTGGCGAGCGCGAAACCTGTCTTGCCGAGCGCGACGCGCGCCTGATCGGCAGTCAGGCGCATCGGGCTGTCGCCGCTGCGGCCTTCGAGCGCCAGGTCGCGAATCGCGGCGCCGCCGCGCAGACCTGCCGGCCCCATGGCGAGCATCGCTTTGCCCTCGACCGGACACAGGGTCTGGCGGGTCTGGCCGAGCGCGAAATTGCCATAGCGCGCCTCCAGCAGCGACACCGGCACGCAGTCCGGATTGATCGCGACCGCGCCACTGGCAGCGACGTGCCCTGTCACCGGCAGGCTGAGGCCGCGCAGATGGCCCTCGGGCAGCGGCCCGTCGAGCCGCACCGCCGTCGCGAAACGGGTCGCGCCATTGCGGTCGGCGGTGAAGCGCACCCGGTCGAGCGCCAGTCTGGCGCTGCCGGCGACATAGGGATCGACGAACAACTGCCCGCCAAAACCGCCACTTGGTCGCCGGGCGAGGCGCAATGCAGCCTGCGGCAAGTCGCCGCCCCGCGTCGTGATCGCGCCGTCGAGCGCCCAGTCCAGTCCGGCTGCCTTGCCGGGCCATGCAAGCGTCATCCGTCCGCCCTGCGCGATGCCGATCCGCGCCCCGCTCTGCGCGTCGAGGCCGGTGTCGGTAATGACCAGACTGCCCTTGCCGGGCTTCTGCACCAGGGCGAAGGTCGTGCGCAGCCGGTTGCGCTGGCCGGCCTTCTCCACGGCATCGGAAAACTTTGCCGCCAGCGGTTCGACCGGCGTGCCGGCAGCGGAAGCGCGCAGGCCCGCCAGCGGATTGCCGCCAGCCATATGCAGGTCTTCGCCCGACAGGATGCCCTGAAGGCTGTTACCCTCCTGCCCCAACACCCAGTCGCCCGTCAGCGCGGCGTTGCGCAGCACCGCGCCCCGCCCGGTGAGCGCCTTGGCCCCCATGCGGACTTTCCCGCCGGTTCGTGCGGCGGTGCCGTCGAAATCGATGCGACCGCCCGGTGCAGCCAGCACCAGTCCGCTGCCTCTCAGCGCTTCACCGGACAGGTCGACATGGCCGGTCCAGCGATCCAGCGCCTTGCCAAGCGTCAGATCGATCATGGCCGCCGGCCTCGCGATCGCCGCGCCGGCGTCACGGCAAGCCGCTGCATCGGCGCGGACAGGGCCGGTCAGATGCGGCGCGCCCTGTTGCATCGCGATCGTGACCATCGCCGTGGCGCGCGACAGACCGCAGCCGGCCAGCGAAGCGTGCGGCATCGCGGCGGCCAGACGACCGCGAAAACCGGATTGCAAATTGCCGCTGCCGTCGATCTGCGCGCCGATTCGCCCGGCATCGGTGTCGAGCGTGACGCGTGCATCGGCGAGCGACACGAGCATGTCGGGCAGGCTGAAAGGCGCGGTCGAATCCGGGTCGCGGAAACGGTCCAGTTCGCCAAGGCGCATGACGCCGGCATGGTAGGAGCCGCGCAGCCGTACACCACCGGCCCGTACCGCGGCGACCTGCGGCGTCAATCCGGTGAAGGCGATGTCGACCTCCACCCAGCGGGCCGTCAGATCCGGCCGGGCAGGATTGCCCAGCACGATATTCTCGATCCGCTGGGTGCGCAGGCCGACATCGACCAGATCATAGCTGGCCTGCACGCCGCGACGGTTAAGTTCGCGGCTGACGAAATTTTCGGCGATCGGCGCGCGCTGGGTCCACAGGGCCACCAGCACCAGTGCCAGCGATCCCGTTCCCACGCCCAGCCAGCGCAGCCATGCCCGGCGAACCGCTTCTTCGCCGTTTTCTTCTTCCATGCCTATGGCCAACCCCGGCTCTTAAAAATGACGCTGATGGTCCGTAACGGGACCATAACGTCTCT
This sequence comes from Sphingobium sp., assembly GCF_035511395.1. GTDB lineage: Bacteria > Pseudomonadota > Alphaproteobacteria > Sphingomonadales > Sphingomonadaceae > Sphingobium. Next base: position 8,446 of record NZ_DATKFP010000394.1, on the reverse strand, counting down.
TCCCCCTTAAATATCCTTGCTCCACGATTCCGCAACGCATAGCGTGACTTGGCGTCGATGAGGGGGACGAAAGATTGGCCGAACAGGACGCGAAAGCCAGCCATGACGGCGTGGGGCATCGCGCCCGACTGCGGCAGAAACTGGCGGAAAATGGCGGCGATGCGCTGCATGATCATGAACTGATCGAATATCTGCTGGCGCTGGCCATCCCCCGGCGCGACACCAAGCCCTTGGCCAAGGAACTGCTGCGGACCTTCGGCGGGATCGGCGCGCTGATGACCGCCGACTGGCAGGCGATCGCCCGCGTGCCGGGCATGGGCGAAACCAGCGTCGCCGCGATCAAGATCGTGCAGGCGACCGCTTTGCGGATGCTTCGAAACGAGGTGGCGGCGCGGCCGGTGCTGGGAAGCTGGCAGGCGCTGCTTGACTATCTGCGCGCCGACATGGCCTATCTTGGGGTCGAGCGGGTGCGGGTGCTGCACCTCAACAGCCGCAACATGCTGATCCGCGACGACCATATGGGCGACGGGTCGATCGATCAGGCGGCGATCTACACGCGGGAGGTGATCCGGCGCGCGATCGACTTCGGGTCGGCGGCGCTGATCCTCGTCCACAATCACCCCAGCGGGTCGCCCGAACCCAGCCGGCAGGACATCGACGTAACCCGGCAGATAATCGACGCCGGCAAGCGACTGGGCATCAGCGTTCACGACCATATAATCATCGGTGTGCAGGGGCATGTCAGCCTGCGGGCGAAGGGGCTGCTGTAGGCGCGGCTCCGGTCGCGCCCGGATAGGAAATGCCGTGCTTAACTTCGCACTTTTCCCGTTGATTTTGAAATTTTGGAATGAATGTTGGTAATATTATTAGCTTGCCCGTCAGTCGCAGACGAGCGGCAAGTATCGAGAGCCGGTCTATCATGGGCAGAGCATGTAGGACAGCGCCGCTTCGTGGCGCGCATCGCTGAACCGCTGGCAGAAACGTCGATCAGAATATAGCGATGCCAGGAATTGGGTGGATTGCGGAATAACTTTTCCCAACCTTCATCCCCGCGCAGGCGGGCCGAAGAGAGCTCCGCACCTCTCTTCCACATCTCCCCCGCCTTGTGCTTGGGGTGACGTCAGGAGATGGCTTCCCGCCTGCGCGGGAATGACGAAAATGGGTGGAAAGCAGTCATTAACTTGACAGCGCTATGGGCATGCGTGGAGGTCACATAATGCCCAAATCACGGACCAAGGCAGATAAGCTATTACTGGTAGCGGCAATCGGGGGCTTCGCCGCATCGCGAATTATTCCGATCCCAAAACCGACACTTATCGTCCTTGGTATCTTGGTCGGGGCTGTGGTCCTCTGGTTATGCGGGAGAGCCTTTTTCCGCAAACGGCGAGAGAAACAGGAAGACCGAAGGACCGCATGGACTACCTTCATTCGTGACCGGAACGTCTAGAAATGGTCGGTTCCACCCGGTCCGCTTTCCCGCCCAAAACCGGACCTGCGACTGTCAGGGTTGTTCGGCACGAACCGGGCGGGTGAATGGCGATCGTGGGTGGACTGCGGATATTCCCTACGCTCGTCACCCCGGCCCTGAGCCGGGGTCCGGCTGCTTTTAGGGTTGGGCTTGGAAGAAGAAGCGGGATCCCGGCTCAGGGCCGGGATGACGTCGGATTAATGGCTGTTCCTGGTCGCTTGTTGCCATTTACCTAACAGCTGTCATCCTGATGAAAATCAGGATCCAGTCCGGGATGACGGCTGTGGGGCGTGACGGATTTCAAGCGCAGCCGCGAAGCGACAAGCGAAGCCCCGCCCCCCCAAGCGATGCCGTGCCGAGACGGATCGCCTCGGCCGGCAGTTCTCTCCGCGATCAGCCGTTGAAGCCGACCGAGAGAAATTCCGGCACCGGGCCGTTCCAGCCCTCGTCCGGGCCTTCGTCGACTTCGTGGCGGCGCTGGCGTTGGGGCGGAGCGGCGCGATCCTTGCGGTCGTCACGGGGGCGGTCGTCACGGGGGCGATCATCGCGCGGACGGTCGGAGCGCGCGCGATCGTCACGCTTGTCGCTGCGGCGGCGGTCATCCTTGCGGTCGCGGCTTTCGGACCGCTTCTCTTCACGCGACACATCGGCGCCGGCCGGCAGGTCGGCATAGGCGATCTTGGTGCCGATCAGCTTCTGGATATTATCGATCGCCTCGGCGTCGGCCTCGCTCACGAAAGTATAGGCAACGCCCTTCGCCCCTGCGCGGCCGGTGCGGCCGATACGGTGGACATAATCGTCGGGGTGCCAGGGCGCGTCGAAATTGAAGACGTGGCTCACACCCTTGATGTCGAGGCCCCGCGCCGCGACGTCGGACGCGACGAGGATGTTGACGGTGCCTTCACGGAACCGTTCAAGTTCGGCGATACGCGAAGACTGGTCGATGTCGCCATGAATCTCGCCCGACTTGTAGCCATGGCGTTGAAGGCTCTTGTTGAGTTCGCGCACCGTGGTCTTGCGGTTGCAGAAGATCACCGCGCTCTGCACGTCCTGCGCGTCGAGCAGCGCACGCAACGCTTCCCGCTTCTTGCGCGAATCGACCTTCACCAGATGCTGGGCGATATTGGTGGAGGCGGTCGCCGGACGCGCCACTTCGATCGATTTGGGATTGGACAGGAAGCGGTCGGCCAGCTTCTTGATGACCGGCGGCATGGTCGCCGAGAAGAGGAGCGTCTGGCGCTGCGCCGGCAACTTGGTGCAGATTTCCTCGATATCGGGGATGAAGCCCATGTCGAGCATCCGGTCCGCTTCGTCGATCACCAGCATGTTGCAGCCATTGAGCAGGATCTTGCCACGCTGGAACAGGTCCATCAGACGGCCCGGCGTCGCGATCAGCACGTCGACGCCCTTTTCGAGCGCCTTGATCTGGTCGCCCATCTGCACGCCGCCGATCAGCAACGCCATGGAGAGCTTGTGATATTTGCCGTACTTCTCGAAATTCTCCGCCACCTGGGCGGCGAGTTCGCGGGTCGGCTCCAGGATCAGGCTGCGCGGCATGAGCGCGCGGGCGCGGCCATGGGCGAGGATGTCGATCATCGGCAGCACGAAGCTGGCGGTCTTGCCCGTCCCCGTCTGGGCGATGCCGATAATGTCCTTCATCATCAGCACCGGCGGGATCGCCTGCGCCTGGATCGGCGTCGGCGTGTCGTAACCGGACTCGGTTACGGCCTTGAGCAATTCGTCGGAAAGGCCGAGATCGGCAAAAGTCATTCAAAGGTCCGGGACAGGAGGGTGGCCGGCGTACGCGTCCGCACGTCGGAAATCGGGCGCGCCTTGCCGGAAATATCGGTCCCTTGTCAAGAAATTCACGCGATTGGCAACGAAAAGCGTCGGTCAATCATCCGGTTCGGCAGCGATAAGGCGACGAAAACTGTCGATGGCGCAGCTCATCCCGCTGCGCGCCTGCAATTCGTCGCGCCCCGAACAGAGCGAACCATCCTCATGCGGTTCGACATAGAAGCCCGAATAGAAACCGATCGAATCACATCCCCGCTCCAGCCGGGCGCGGTAGCGATGTTCGTCCGCGAGCAACAGATCGACGCCGTTGCGCACGACGATGCTGGCTCCGCGGATCGATCGCAGCGCGATGCAGCGCGGCCCCTTCTTCTCTTCCCAATCCTCGGCGGCTTCGGGCGCGACTCGCGACGGCGCCTTGCCCTTGCGGGCCATGGGCACACGGATGATGACGCGTTGCTGGATCGTCAGCTGCGCCATTTGCACAGGCTCGGCGGCAGGCGCGACAAGAAGCAGCAATATGGTGTGAAACAAATCGGACCCCTTCTTGGCGCGGCACGCTATCGCCCTATGGTTGAACAATCGATGAATTCCGGGGCATAGGTGCAACCCATGATCGGACAGGATATAATCGACCGCTTCGCCACCCTGCTCGGCCCCAAGGGCGTAACGAGCGAGCAGGACGATATCACCCCCTGGGCCAGCGACTGGCGCGGCCGCTATCATGGCGCAGCCGCAGCGATATTGTCGCCCGGCTCGACGGAGGAAGTGGCCGCCACGGTGAAGCTGGCGGCAGAACTGGGCGTGCCGCTGGTGCCGCAGGGCGGCAATACGTCGATGGTCGGTGGCGCAACGCCACCGGCGGACGGATCCGCCCTCATCCTGTCGCTGCGACGGATGAACCGGATTCGCAGCCTGTCGCCGGACGACAATCTGGCAGTGTGCGAGGCAGGCGTGATCCTGAGCGTGCTGCATGACGCCGCCGAGGCGACCGGGCGCCGCTTTCCGCTGAGCCTGGGCGCCAAGGGCTCCGCCACCATCGGCGGCCTGGTGTCCACCAATGCGGGCGGGACGCAGGTGCTGCGTCACGGCACGATGCGCGCACTGGTCGAGGGGATCGAGGCGGTGCTGCCCGATGGCAGTATCTTCGACGGGCTGGATGCGCTGAAGAAGGATAATCGCGGGTACGACGTCAAGCAGTTGCTGATCGGGGCGGAGGGGACGCTGGGCGTTGTCACCGCCTCTTCTCTGCGGCTGGTGCCGGCGATCGCCGCGCGGGCGGTCGGCTGGGTCGGGGTGGAAACGCCGGCCGACGCGCTGCGCCTGTTGCGGCTGATCGAGGAGAGGCTCGGCGACAGCGTCGAGGGGTTCGAGGTGATCGCCAACGACACGCTGGGCTTCGTGCTGGGTCATGTCCACGGCACGCGGTCGCCGATCGAGACGCGGACGCCCTGGCATGTCCTGATAGAGGTCGACCATGCCGACCTGTCAGAACCCGGCCCGTCCGAGCGGCTGGAAGGCGCGCTGGCCGAAGCCTTCGAGCGCGGCATTGCCGTCGACGCCGCCATCGCCGCGAACGAGGCGCAGGCAGAGGCTTTCTGGCGCATCCGCGAATCCCTGTCGGAATCGGAAAAGGCGCAGGGGCCGGCGCTGCAATATGACATCAGCGTACCGGTGGCGAAAATGCCCGCCTTCATGATCGAGGCGGCCGCAGCGGCCGAAGCGACCTTCCCCGGCACCACCGCCTCCTCCTTCGGTCATCTGGGCGACGGCAATGTTCATTTCCACGTCCGCGCGCCCAAGGGCACAAGCGATGGCCCCGCCTGGATCGCCGCGGAAGGACAGGCGATCAACGCCTTCGTCCATGACGCGGTGGTCGCGGCGGGCGGCTCCATCTCGGCCGAACATGGCATCGGCCAGATGAAACGGGGGGAACTGGGACGACTGGCCGGTCCGGCGCGGATCGGCGCCCTTCGCGCGATCAAGGCCGCCTTCGACCCCAAGGGGCTATTCAACCCCGGAAAGCTCATCCCGCTGCCGGACGAGGGCTGATCCCATCGGGAATGCGGGCCGCCGACAAAGCGATTGCGCCCGACCCGCAAGGCCTATATCGCCCTGCCCCAATCTACGGACCCGCGGCGCAGGTCGAAGCGCCGCATCATTGAGAGAATGGACCTGATCATGGCGAGTGCGCCCGCGAATAATCTGCCGATCTTCTACAACGATCTGATCCCGCTCAGCAGCCAGGATCATGCCGATTACAAGACCCAGTCGGTGGACTCGGCGCCCTTCCTGATCAGTCAGCACGCCGTGCCGCTGACCGTCGACGAATTCGTCACCGCCCAGCGCTTCACGCCGATCATCTTCTCGGCCGGCAATGACAGCGTGCCGCTGTCGCTGATGGGCCTCAACGAAGGCGTCAACGTCTTTGTGAATGAGGAAGGCAAGCTGAACGGCCCCGCCTATGTGCCCGCCTATGTCCGCCGCTATCCCTGGATGCTGGCCAAGCTGCGTCCCGACGTCGACGAACTGTCGCTCTGCTTCGACCCGACCAGCCCGGCGCTTGGCGCGTTCGAGGAAGGCCAGCCGCTGTTCGAGGACGGCAAGCCCACCGAACTGACCCAGGGCGTACTGAAATTCTGCGAAGATTTCGAGCAGGCTGCTGCTCGCACGGGCCAGTTCGTGCGCGACCTTCAGGAAATGGACCTGCTGATGGACGGCGAAGTGTCGATCCAGACGCCGATCGCCGACCAGCCCTTCGTCTATCGCGGCTTTCGCATGGTCAATGAGGAAAAGCTGCGCGACCTGCGTGGAGACCAGCTGCGCAAGATCAACCAGAGCGGCATGCTTCCCCTGATCCACGCCCACCTCTTCTCGCTCCAACTGATGCGCGAGATCTTCGAGGCGCAGGTGAGCCAGGGCAAGGGTCCGATCGCCGTTCCGGCGGCGCCGATCCCCGCACCGGCCGACGCCTGATTGAGAAAACACCGGGAACGGTGCAAATAATTGATGGATAGGGCGTCGCATCCCCCCTTGAAAGGCGATCCGACCTGCCCTATCTATCAATCATACGGCGCACCTGCCCCCCTTTCGGGTGTGTCGTATGGGCGCCTCCCCCTTTAGGAGGCGTCTCCTCCCTGAACCTTGGCCACCCCATGCTTGCATGGGGTGGTTTTTTATTGGCGATACTTCAGGATGTTTGGGGGATGTTGGGCTTGACGCCACCGGACGGCCTGCTAAAGCGCTCCCCCTGCCGGTCGCCCAGCGTGACCCGTGGCCCCTTCGTCTAGCGGTTAGGACGCGGCCCTCTCACGGCTGAAACACGGGTTCGATTCCCGTAGGGGTCACCAGTCAAGCGATTTATCGCATTGATTTTGTATGATTATTTCCTATTTTCGGATATCGCACCCTGCGGGCGCTCCCACACTTTGTTTGAAATGCGATGACACGGAATGGGCTTCTGTGACCTGATCACGATTCCAACGGACGTCTCGAAAAACCTCTGATCTGCAGCGCGCTGGCGTGATTCACTGATCTTGGCGAAGAGCGGAGGCTGTGATGGCGCGGCAGGTAGGGTTCTGGGACTACGAGGAACATCTCGTACGGCTGACGAAGGGCGGGGATCCGCTGGTAACGCTGGCTGCGGTGGTCGATTTCAAACCATTCCGCTATCGACTGGAGAAGGCGTTGAAGTGCTCGGACGGCTCGAAGGGTGGCCGGCCGCCGTATGACCCCGTGCTGATGTTCAAGGTCCTGGTGCTGCAGGCGTTGTACAATCTGTCGGACGATCAGGCGGAGTTCCAGATCCGGGACCGGCTCTCGTTCATGCGGTTTTTGGGGCTGCCCCCCATGCGCCAAGCCCCGATGCCAAGACGATCTGGCTATTCCGCGAGCACCTGGTGCAGGCCCGGGCTATCGATAAGCTGTTCGCGCTGTTCGATGCGCGGTTGAAGTCGGGCGGCTATCTGGCGCAAGGCGGGCAGATCATCGATGCCACGGTGATCGCCGCGCCGGGCCAGCGCCTGACCGACGAGGAGAAGGCTCTGATCAAGGAGGGCAAGGCGGCGGACGAGATCTGGCCCGACGACCCGGCCAAAGCCGCGCAGAAGGATATCGACGCGCGCTAGACGATGAAGCGCGGCAGCCTGAAGCGCAGCGAGGCCGGAGACGCGCGCGTGGCGGCTCCGGCGCAGATCATGGTGCCGATGTTCGGCTGCAAGAACCACGCCGGGATCGACCGCACTTTCGGGTTCATCCGCAAGTGGGTAGTGACCCACGCGGCACGGCATGACAGCGGCGCGTTCGAGGATGTGCTTGACACCGAAAACATCGCCCAATCGGTCTGGGCCGACACGGCGTACCGTTCGGCGAAGAACGAGACCGCGGTCCGCCGCGCTAGGCTCAGATCGATGATCCACTTCCGCAAACCCAAGGGCAAGCCTATGGACCTGCGCCGTCAGCGTGCCAATGCCGCCTGCTCGAAAGTGCGCTCGGCGGTCGAGCATGTATTCGCCACGCAGAAATCACGGATGGCCCTCTTCTTGCGCACCATCGGCATCGAGCGCGCCAGGATGAAGATCGGCATGGCAAACCTGGCCTACAACTTCAATCGCCTCGCATGGCACGAAGGGAGAAGTGCGCCTGCATGATGTGGAATACCGCGCTGAAGAGGCCGCAGTCCCTCCAAAATCAACCGAAAATCAGGCTACCAGACGACACCGTCACGCCTGCCACCACCGCCAAATCCCAATCACGCCAAAATCACCCGGTTCTTCGAGGCGTCCCAACGGCCGCTTCTGTCGAGAGTGACGAATGAAAGCCCAGAGCGTGTCAGCAGGCTTCAGGACGGCTCACCCTACGGGAGTCAAATTCGTGAAATAAATAGTTGTTTTAACTATCATATTTTCTGGAATAGTGACGATGCACCATCAAGGATCCCATCAGATTGAAGGGATCGCGCGGAACAATTTGATATGTTCCGCGCGCTGGACCGACGTTCCTGCCAAGCTGAATTTCAACCCGCTTCAGCCGCCTCACGAATCGCTGCAGCCAGTTTCTCTCCCGCATTTGCCTCAACCTGCCGGACGGTACGGTCACCGGTTGAGGGATCAGTTTGGTGGAACTGGAATGCCTTCCCCTTCAGCGGGCCAGAGATCAAATCCGCCATCATGATTTCCGCATGCC
>NZ_DATKFP010000393.1:0-11705 GCF_035511395.1 Sphingobium sp. | reverse complement strand
TCGAGCGCGGTCGGCGCCGGCAGGACATCGCGAACCGAGCAGATCAACATGACGATGGCGGCATCAGTCGTGGATGTTCTGCCTAACGGCAATCTGCTGATCCGGGGACGCCAGGAAGTACGCGTCAATTATGAACTGCGCGAACTGGTCGTCACCGGTACCATCCGGCCGGAGGATATTTCGCGCGACAACAGTATCCGCCACAGCCAGATCGCCGATGCCCGCATCAGCTATGGCGGGCGCGGCCAGTTGACCGACGCGCAGCAGGCCCGCTGGGGACAGCAGATCTACGACGCGCTGTTTCCCTTCTGATCCTGACAGGCTTGCTCGCCCCATGACTGCACGCATGGGGACGTTGCAGATCGGCCCGTATTCGCCAACCGGCGGATGCGGGCCTTTTCTTTGGCCTCGACGGCACTCCTCCAAATAAAAATCGCAGGCAGAAACGGTCATCCCGAAACTGTTCCTAGAATGAAGCATGACCCGCAGAAATCGGGTCATGCGGGTGGCAGCGTTCTCCTGCCACGGGCCGCAGAAGTCGGCCTCAAACATTCTAGAAGGAATGAAGTAATGGCGTTTTCGGTTAACACCAATGCTGGTGCAATGGCGGCTCTCCAGAGCCTGAACGCGACCAACAGCAAGATGGATGTCACGCAGAGCCGTATCAACACCGGTCTGGCCGTTGGCTCGACCAAGGATGACTCGGCCAAGTACACGATCGCACAGACTCTCCGGGGCGACCTGGGCGGCCTGAACGCGGTGAGTTCCTCGCTCAACAACGCGAAGAGCGTCACCGACACCGCGATCGCGGGTGCAGAGCAGGTTTCCGACATTCTGAACCAGATGAAGTCGAAGGCCTATGAGGCGGCTGACGCCGGCCTCGATACCGATAGCCGTGCGGCGATCGACAAGGACTTCACCGCTCTGAAGGAACAGATCACCACGATCATCGAATCGTCGGAATTCAACAACACCAACCTGCTGGATTCGACCTTCACCGGCACGACCTCCGTCGCCGCTCTCCAGTCGCTGAAGGTCGCCACCGGCACCGACACGCTGGACGTTGCGAACCAGGCGTTCGACACGTCGGTGGACACCGCAATCGGCACCGGTGGCATCAACTCGCAGGCCACCGCTGAAACGATGGTCGGCACGCTGGACACCGTGATCACCGCCGTGAACACCAGCCTCAGCGACCTCGGCGCCGCATCGCGCAAGATCGAGGGTCAGTTGAGCTTCACCAGCAAGCTGTCCGACGTGGTGACGACCGGTATCGGTAACCTCGTCGACGCCGACCTGGCGAAGGAATCGGCGAACCTTCAGGCCCTGCAGGTCCAGCAGCAGCTGGGCGTCCAGGCCCTGTCGATCGCCAACCAGGCGCCGCAGACGATCCTGTCGCTGTTCCGTTAAGGCACAGCCGGCCCTTCCGCCCCCCAATCAGAAGGGCCGATCGTCCGGGAGAGGCCGGGATGGTTCGCCATCCCGGCCTTTTTCCTGCGCGTCTGGCGGACCGCATTCGCCCGCTACCGCCCTGTCCTGTTTTCTCCCCGCCGGTGGCCCGTCCGGGTGCCGGCCTCCATCAAATGGAATGACCATGTTGGCTTTTCTCGATAGCTGGCGGTTGCCCAGAAAATTGCTGGCCGCCTTCACCATCATCGGGCTTCTGCTCGGCTTCGTCGCTTATGACGACTTTTCCTCCACCAACACGATGAGCGCCATTGCCAAGGACCAGTCCGAAAAGGGCTTTGCCGGCATGTCGGAACTGACCGACGTGATCAGCAACGTCAAGGAACTGCGCATCCTGGTTTACAGCTTCTACAATGTCGCCAGCGCGAAAGAGGAAGTCAGCCTGAACCAGCGGCTGGAAAAGGCGAGCGACAGCCTGAATACGGCGCTGCGCAACTTCAAGGCGCTCGGCCTGACGGAACTGGATGGCGACGTCCAGACGCTGGAACAGCGGATCACCGCGCTGATCGACGTGAATGAGGAAATCTACGCCAAGCGCACCAGCGGCGACCTGCCCGGCACGATGGCGCTGCTGAAGGGCGATGGCCGGGTCCGTTCGCACGCGACGATCCAGCAGACCAACCTGCTCATCAAGAAGATGCGCAAGAATTCGGACAAGATTGCCGCCGATGCCGCCGCCAAGGCCGACTTTGCCCTGAAATTCACCGTTGCGCTGGGCGCGATCGGCATCGCCGTCATCATCGGCATCTGGCTGATGATCGACCGTTCCGTCACCCGTCCGATGGGCCGCATCACCGCCGTCACGACGACGCTTGCCGAAGGCGGCAAGGCCGACGTGCCCTATCGCGACCGCAAGGACGAAATTGGTGAGATCGCCGGCGCCCTCGACCATTTCCGCGCCGCCGCCGAAGCCCGATCGGAAGCCGACGCCCGCGCCGCCGCCGAACAACGCGTCGTCACCAGTTCGCTGCGCGATAGCCTGTCCGCGATGACCGAGGGCGATCTCAGCCGATCGATCAACACGGAATTCCCGCCCGCCTATGGCGAACTGAAGACCAACTTCAACGCCGCCCTCGGTTCACTGCGCGAACTGATCGGCGCGGTCGCCGAAAGCGCCGTCGCCATCCGCACCGGATCGGGCGAAATCGCCCAGGCATCCGAAGACCTTGCCCGCCGCACCGAGAGCAATGCCGCGAGCCTGGAGGAAACCTCCGCCGCGATCACCCAGATGGACGACCGCCTGCGCGCCACCGCCGCCGCCGCCGGCCGCACCGTGCAGCGCGCCGATGGCGCGATGGCAGTGGTCGATTCCGGCCGCAGCGTCGCCGACGAAGCAGTGCAGGCCATGGGCCGCGTCAGCGAAAGCGCCAAGGGCATCGACAGCGTGATCGAGGGCTTGGACAAGATCGCGTTCCAGACCCGCGTGCTTGCGATGAACGCCGCCGTCGAGGCGGGCCGTGCGGGCGATGCCGGTCGTGGCTTTGCCGTCGTCGCCGACCTCGTCTCCGCACTCGCCATGCGCTCGGAAGAAGAGGCCAAGCGCGCCCGCGAACAGCTGACCGCGACCCAGACCGATATCGGCACCGCCGTCGAGGCCGTGCAGAAGGTCGACGGCGCGTTGCAGAATATCTCGGCCGACGTGTCGCAGGTCCATACGCTGCTGAGCGAGATCGCGACCGACAATCAGGCCCAGTCCTCGACTATCACGCAGATCAGCGCGGCGATCGGCACGATGGACCAGGCGACGCAGCAGAATGCCGCGATGGTGGAGGAAACCTCGGCCGCCGCGCGCAACCTGAGCAGCGAAGTGACCGCTCTGGCCGATCGCGCGTCGATGTTCAGCATCGGCGACACGCCAGGCCGCGCGGCGCCCGCCGCCCGGTCGACCCCGGTCAGCTTCGCGCCGACCGCGACCAGCGCGCCCAAGCCGATAAGCGCACGGGCCACAGCGGACGACTGGCTCGATTTCTGAGCGCAAAGATGGAAAGGAGGCTCGGGGCAATCTCCGGGCCTCTTTTTTTGGCGACCCGCGCATCGAAACCGGCTGCGATCGTCAACGCCTTGTCATGCAGCGGTGGCAGGCAGGGACGAAACTCCCCGGAGATATGCGCCATGACCCGTTCGCCGCCCGTCGCTTCCGCCTTCGACATAGACAGGATCAAGGAAGAGATCGCCGACAGCTTCGATGAGGAGCTGGAGATGGAGATTGACGAGAGCCGGCTGGAGGAAATGTTCCAGGATCTGGCCGGGCATCCCGATCGCGAACAGCTGGACCGGCGCACCTATTTCCGCGAGCTGTTCCAGCTTCAGCATGAGCTGGTCCGGTTGCAGGACTGGGTCGTTCACAAGGGGCTGAAGGTCGTCGTGATCTTCGAGGGCCGCGATTCCGCCGGCAAGGGCGGCGCGATCAAGCGGATCACCCAGCGGCTCAATCCGCGCGTCTGTCGGGTAGCCGCCTTGCCTGCCCCCAATGAACGGGAGCGCACCCAATGGTATTTCCAGCGCTATGCCGCACACCTGCCGGCAGCTGGCGAGATCGTGCTGTTCGATCGCAGCTGGTATAACCGCGCCGGCGTGGAGCGGGTGATGGGTTTTTGCACGGAGGAGGATGTCGAGGAATTCTTCCGCTCCGTTCCCGAGTTCGAGCGAATGCTGGTGCGGTCGGGCATCGTCCTCGTCAAATATTGGTTTTCGATCACCGATGAGGAACAGCAGTTCCGTTTCAACATGCGCATCCATGATCCGTTGAAGCAGTGGAAGCTGTCGCCGATGGACGTGGAATCGCGCCGCCGCTGGGAAGATTATACCCGCGCCAAGGAAACGATGCTGGAACGTACCCATATCCCCGAGGCGCCATGGTGGGTGGTGGAAGCCGTCGACAAGAAGAAGGCACGGCTCAACTGTATCGCGCATCTGCTGGCGCAGATCCCCTATGATGATGTTCCCAAGGACGCCGTGGTCCTTCCGGATCGCGAGCGACATGACGACTATATCCGCAGCCCGATCCCCGCCGACATGCATGTGCCCACCCGATACTGACGTGCCGGTCAGCGCCGCATGAAGCCCATCCAGCGCAGCAGGAAATAGGTGGCGGCCGCAGCGCCCGTCGCCAGCAGCGCGGCGTGCAACGTACCATAGGGACCGTCGGCCAGAGGCAGGCCGCCGGTGTTCATGCCGAAAATGCCGGTCACGAGCGTCGCGGGCAGCATCAGCGCTGTCACGATCGAGAGAATATAGAGATTCTGGTTGGTCCGCTGGGACTCCTGAATGTCCAGTTCCTCGCGCAGCAGCCGTAGTTGCGACTGCGCGCCCAATATGTCGGCGTCGAGCGACTGGAGGCTCTGCGCCAGTTTCTCGACGCTGGGGCGCAGGATATCAGGCAGTTCATCATCCTGCTCCAGACGCTGGAACACGCCGCGCATACCGGAGAGCAAACGATGGATCTGGGCCAGCCGGCGGCGGATGCCGATCAGGTCGCGGGCGGTGGGCGGATGATGGCCGTCCAGAAAGGCGTCCTCTGTCTGCTGGACATCGGCGCTCAATGTCCGGCTGATATCGGCGATATTGTCGCCGATCGCATTGACCAGCAATTCCAGCGCCTGGGGCGGACCGATGGCTATCGCGGCGCGCGTCAGCCGGCTCTTGGCGATATCGGCCGAGCGCAGGGGATGGAGCCGACATGTCAGCATCAGTCGGGGCATCAGCGCCAGCCTTAGCGCGCCGACGCGGGCAGTGTCCGCGACGTCGAAGTCGCGTTCGAAATCATGAAAGACGCAACCGATCGTGTCGCCTTCGACCAATGCCCGCTGGTGCGTTTCCGGTGCAAGCAGCAGGTCGCGGACGGCAACGGGCAATATTTCCTGCTCCCGAATCCAGCGCTGGGTGCCATGATCGGCCAGATTGAGATGCAGCCAGCGAAAGCTGGCCTCGCCCGATATGTCGCATCGATCGACGGGGGACACTTCGCCCCCGCCAAAGTCCAGGCCCCAGACGAGACCAGGCCCCAGGCCGCTGAACGGCATGGGGCCTGCATCATGCTGGTGTCCGGGCGCGGTGCCCATCGCGCCTAGACGATCTGAGAGAAGAACATATAAAGCGCACCCGCCAGCAGGATCGACACCGGCAGCGTCAGCACCCAGGCCATCAGCAGGTTGCGGATCGTGCTCATCTGAAGGCCCGACCGGTTCGCGGCCATGGTCCCGGCGACGCCCGAAGACAGAACATGAGTCGTCGACACCGGAAGGCCGAGATGATCCGCGCCGAAGATCGTCCCCATCGCCACCAGTTCTGCCGAGGCACCCTGCGCATAGGTGAGGTGCGACTTGCCGATCTTTTCCCCGACGGTCACGACGATCCGCTTCCAACCGACCATGGTGCCAAGGCCGAGCGCGAAGGCGACGGCGATCTTCACCCAGGTGGGAATGAAGCGGGTGCCAGCGTCCAGAGATCCTTTGTAAGCCGTGAGCGTTTCCCCGGCTTCGTCGGACAGGTTGGCGGATTTTTCCTTGCCCATGCGCTTGATCGCTTCGGACGCCAGATACATGTCGTTGCGGATATTGCCCACGGCGGCGGCCGGAACCTTTGACAGCGAGCCATATTCGGCGACCTGATGATCGACATCCCGGACCAGCACACCGAGCGCGGGTACGGTCGCAGGCGACAGGTTCTTGTCGGCGATATAGCGCGTCACCTCTTTCCGGGCCTGGGCCGGGTCGCCGCCGGTGGCCGCCGTCTGGCCAAGCGCACCGACCGCGGCGATCGAGTTCGCGTGAAATTCCTGTGTATACTGCGCCGGCACAGCGCGATTGAGCGCATAGGCGGTCGGTACGGTGCCGATCAGGATCAACATGATGAGACCCATGCCCTTCTGACCATCGTTCGACCCATGGGCGAAGCTGACGCCGGTGCAGGTGAAGATCAGCAGGAGACGGATCCAGAATGGCGGCGGCAAGCCGTCCTTCGGCTCTTCGTAAAGCGCCTTGTTGCGGATCAGCAGCTTCATCGCGAGAAATAGCAGCGCGGCGACGCCAAAGCCGATCAGCGGCGAAAAGAGCAGCGCCTGGCCGATTTCCGTCGCCTTGCTCCAGTCGACCCCCGCCGTGCCGCTCTTGCCATGCATCATCGCGTTGGCGACGCCGACGCCGATGATCGACCCGATCAGCGTGTGCGAACTGGAAGAGGGAATACCCAGCCACCAGGTCGCGAGGTTCCAGAGGATCGCGGCGATCAGCAGCGCGAACACCATCGCGAAGCCGGCATTGGATCCTACCTGCAGAATGAGTTCCACCGGCAGCAGCGACACGATGCCGAACGCGACTGCGCCGGTCGACAACAATACGCCGAGAAAGTTGAAGAAACCGGACCAGACAACCGCGACATTGGCCGGCATCGCGTTGGTGTAGATGACGGTTGCGACCGCATTGGCCGTGTCGTGGAAGCCGTTCACGAACTCGAAGCCCAGCGCGATCAGCAGGGCGATGAACAGCAGCGCGAAGGGCAGATAGGTGGTCGGTTCGACCCCCACGGCGGTGGCATCGCTATAGACGCTGTAGGCGACGTAAAGCAGCGCCGCCAATATCGCCGCGAAAAAACCTACCTGGCCGGCAAGACCAAGTCCCTTGTCCAGATCAGGGCGCTGGACTTCCTCTATCGCCAGTGTCGCACTCATCGAATCGCCCCTTGGAATGTCTTTCCGATCTGTTGCTAGACCCGGTTAATGACAGGGCGATGGCAGCTATTGCGTGAGGTTACTGGGGCCGGACCGGGAAGATATGCAGATGCGCGTCACTCCGCGGCGGGGATCTGTTGCTGTTTGCGATCGAACTGCCCCATCGATATCCGGTTCCGGCCCTGCCGCTTGCTGGCATAGAGTTGCTGATCGGCTTGGGATATCCAGCCTTCCGCCGACATGCCGGACCCGCAGCGAGCACTGGCGACGCCGATGCTGACGGTGATGAAAGGACTGACCTGCGAAAGTTCGTGCGGGATATTGAGCGACTGAACCTGAAGCAGGATTTCCTGCGCTACCAGTTCTGCTTCCAGGGTGTCGGTGCCTGGAAGAATACAGGCGAATTCCTCTCCACCATAGCGGGCAGAAAGATCTCCCGCCCGCTTGACCGCTCGCGTCAGGGCAGCCGCGACCATCATGATGCAGCGGTCGCCAGCCGGGTGCCCGTAGGTATCGTTGAACTGTTTGAAAAAATCGATGTCCAGCATGATGACTGACAACCATTCGCCGGTCCGGGCGAGCCGGGCGACTTCCGTTTGCAGGGACCGTTCGAGATAGCGGCGATTGCTGAGGCCCGTCAGCGCATCCGTCACCGCCATCGTCGCCAGCTGGTCGCGCAGGCGTTTCAGTTCGACATGGTTGCCGACGCGCGCGCGCAGGATGACGGGCTGGATAGGCTTGGTCACATAATCGATCGCGCCGAGCGACAGGCCGCGCATTTCGTCTTCCGTATCGCCGAGACCGGTCGTGAAGATGACCGGGATATCGGCCAGCAACGGGTCCGACTTGAGCCGGCGACAGACTTCGAACCCATCGATGCCGGGCATCAGTACATCGAGCAGGACAAGGTCCGGCTGGGCCGCGCGCGCCACGTCCAGCGCCTGCTGCCCTGACGTAGCGAAGCACACGTCATAATCATCCTCCAGCACGGCATTCATGATCTCGATATTGGATATTTCGTCGTCGACGATCAGAATCGTGGCTTTGGTCATGGCAATATCCCCGCACTAGAGCAGATTCCGATCCGATTGCATCGGCTCGGCTGCTCCAGATCTTTGTTCTGCCGCGTTTTCCGGGTCAGCAGGTGATTCCACCTGCTTGGAAGACGCTCTAGCGCCCGGCTCGGCGACGTCGGCGTCGATCAGGGCGAGCGCCGTCTCATAATCCAGCCTTTCCAGCGCCTGATGCACCGGATGGCGGGCGCGCATGTCATCCGGCAAACCGAGCGCCTCGGCGAAGCGATGGAAGCTGGCGCGGGCGCCGAGGCTGCGACGGCGGAGCAGTTCGCGCAATTCGTCGCGGGCCAGTGTCGCCGCTTCACTGTTGGCGATCAGGCTGCGCACCGGGGCAGCATCCGATTGACCGACAGTCAGACTGCGCGCTGCCGCGATGGCAGGCGTGATCGCCTGAACCAGCTGTTCGACAGCCGCTCGCGCTGCTTCGGTTTCGTTCGCGGCCAGCATCCGTTCGATATCGGCCGCAATCGCCTGCACTGCGGCCAGTTCGAGCGATCCCGCCACGCCCTTCAGGCTGTGCGCCACGCGCCGGGCATCCGACAGCAACCCGGTCGACATATAGACGCGCATGTCCTGCGCTACCCCGGCATAGGTTTCGCCGAAGGTGACGATCAGCTTGCGCAGCAGCGTGGCCTTGCCATTCACACGGACCAGCGCGGCCGGAAGGTCGAACGGCGGCAAGGCATCCGGCAGGATCGCATCGATCGCTTTTGGCTCGGGCGGAGCCTGCGGTGCTTGCAGCGAGGGCGGCGCCTTCAGCCAGCGGTCGAGCGTCTGCATCAGCGTCGCCGGATCGACCGGCTTGGCGACATGGTCGTTCATGCCGGCATCCAGGCAGCGCTGTTTCTCCTCCTCATAGGCATGGGCGGTCATGGCAATGATCGGCAGGCGATCGGCGGACCAGTTTTGCCGGATTATCCGGGTAGCTGTGATGCCGTCCATTTCAGGCATCTGCACGTCCATCAGGACGGCGGCGTAACCATGGCCCTTCGTCCGCACCATGTCGCAGGCGATCCGGCCATTCCCGGCGCAGTCGACGACCAGTCCTGCGTCGCCCAGCAATTCGACGGCGATTTCGCGGTTGATCTCGTTATCCTCCGCCAGAAGAACCTGGAGGCCGCGCAGCTGCGGCGCGACGACGGGTAGCGCGACCGGCGCCGGCGCGACGGGCGCGAAGGGCGCATCCTCCAGTCGGAAAAGGTCGATGATCGTGTCGAGCAGCGCCTTGGGAACGACTGGCTTGGTGAGGAAGGCGGCCACGTCGCCGTCCTGGACGTTCCGGACGAACTCTTCCGCGCCATAGGCGGTCACGATCAGCGTCTTGGGCCGTGCGCCCCTGTAGTCCGCACGTCGCATCGCCTCGACCGTTTCCATGCCGTCCATGCCCGGCATCTTCCAGTCGAGCAGCACCAGATCATAGGGCCTGCCACCTTCGTCGGCGGCCGCAACCGCGGCCAGCGCCTCGTCCCCCGACGCGACCAGATCGACATTCATCCCCCAGCCCGCGAATACATCATGCATGATCTGCCTTGACGCCGGGTTGTCGTCCGCCGCCAGCACATGCAGCCGCCCGACATGATCGGGCACGGCGGTTTCGCGCGCGACAGCTTCCTCTTCCCGCATCATGATGATCCGGCAGGTGAAGACGCTACCCTCACCCAACACGCTGTCGACACGGATCGATCCTCCCATCTGCTCAACGATCTGGCGACAGATGGCAAGTCCGAGGCCGGTGCCGCCGAAGCGGCGTGTGGTCGAACTGTCGGCCTGGGTGAAGGAATGGAAAAGGGAATGTTGCTGCGCGGGCGTCATGCCGATGCCCGTGTCACGAACCGTCAACTCAAGCTCCACCTCACCATCATGCTCGTCCAGCATAGTGATACCGATGGTGACAGTGCCTTCTTCCGAAAACTTGACAGCGTTGCTCAGCAGGTTGAGCGCGACCTGGCCGAAGCGCATCTCATCGCCCACCAGCCGTTCGGGCACGTCGAGGGCGATCCGCGAAACCAGCTTCACCCGCTTCCCCTCGGCCGCATCGGCGACCAGGTGCAACTGGTTCTCTATCGCGCGGCGCAGGCTGAAAGGATGGGATTCGAGCGACAGCTTCCCCGCCTCATTCTTCGAGAAATCGAGTATGTCGTTGATCAGGCGCAACAGCGCCTGGCCGGCATGGTTTATCTTGCCGATATAATCCTTCTGCTTGGGTTCAAGGTCCGTACGCAGGACGAGATGGCAGAAGCCGAGGATCGCGTTCATCGGCGTGCGGATTTCATGGCTCATATTGGCCAGGAACAGGCTCTTGGCCTTGCTTGCCTCTTCCGCTTCGCGGGTGCGCCCCTCGAGCGCGACATTCTTGGCCAATATCTCCTCGCCCATGCGCTGGTTGCGCTGGAAACTTTCTGCCAGCTTGTCACTCAGCCACACCAATACCGTGGTCTGGAAGGCAACGATGCCGGCATGGAGCAGCACTCGTTCCAGATTGCCTTGCGCCGGGAAGACCGCTTGGGGCAGCAGGTAGAGCAGCAGAAGATGATGCAGGGCAATGGCCGCCGCCGCCGCCAGTATCGCACGCTTGTCGCACCAGGCTATGGTCAGCGCCAGCATGGCAAAGAAGTACATGTGCATGTCCATCTGCCAGGCCTGGCCTCGCATGAGGAACAGCAGGGTGGCCGGCTCGCCCATCAGGGCGATCGCGGACAGATATCGGGTAGCTGGCGCGATCCCTTGGCGCCGCCAGGTCAAATGATAAGACGCCGCCAGAACGGCTCCCGCCAAGGCCGCGCCGGTTACGGAACGCCCCGTCATCATCGCTACAGCGCCTAGCAGCAGTACATGCACCCAGAAAAGCGGCAGCAGGAAACGACCGAAATGGAAGCGCACCTGGTCCAGTTCGTTGGTCATGTTGCTTGTCCTCGAAAGGATGGATCAAGACACCCACCGCGATCAGGCGCCGCAATGACGAGCCAGGCGCCGGCTTTCCGCAAAGAGGCGACGAAATCGGGTTGGTTTGATCCTGCGATGACGATGTTTGGAAAACCACCGGCCTGCACGAGCCGGCCGTCGGCCTCACGGACCAGATTGATGGTGTCCGACAGGCTGGCGTCAGGCGGCGCAATAACGAGATAGCGCCCGCTTTCGCGCCCGTCGAGAAGCGTGGCCGTGGCAAGACCCGACAGGCCAGCCATCAGCAGCAATGCTGCCGGAAGATAGGGGACGAGACCATGCGTCGATTCTGCGGACACGCGTGTGTCCTCGGCGGAACTAGCCGTCCGGCGCTCAAAAATGAAGAACCGCCCCCATGTCATGCGACGACCATTTAACGAATGAGGTTATATTTTTCTTAATCCTGTCGAGCTTCAGGATAAAATATCGCTCATTCAAATGTGCATGCATGAAAATTCAATGGCTTGACGGAGGAATTTTTTAGACAGTGGACAGTGGGCGTGGGGCGAACTGCGCATCCAATTGCGCAATTCCAGATAACCTGTTGGTGC
>NZ_DATKFP010000392.1:0-12578 GCF_035511395.1 Sphingobium sp. | reverse complement strand
GCGTTCGTTCTGTGGCGGACGGGCACCGACTTGCCCAACGTCTTGCGCAAGGGTGCGATGGCCTTGCTCGGTGCGCTGATGCTGGTCGGCATCCACATTTTCTACAAGCACCTGTTGCTGATCGGCGACCCCGCGAGCTTCGTGCGGATCGGGCTTGCCGAGCGGACGCTGTGGGAAGTCGCCCTCATCGGCGCTGGTGTCGCGGTCTGGCGTGCCCTGCGCGTCCGCGACGTCGCCTTGGCCCTCATCGGCGTGGGCGCGGCGCACAACGTGCTTTACACTGTGCTGCTGCACGATCCGCTCTGGGACGCGCAGGCGGTCGGGCCATGGCCACTGGCGAACCTGCTGCTTCCCGCCTTCGGCATCGCTTTTGCGGCGCCGTCGCTGTTCGCCTGGATCGCGCCCGAGGCAGCCGCGCGGATGAAGCGCCCTGCGGATCTGCTACGGATGGGGCTGATCCTGCTGTTCTCTTTCGCCACGCTACGGCAGCTGTTCTGTGGTACCCTGCTGACCGTCACCGAAATCGGCGAGGTCGAGAATATCTGCCGGTCGGTCCTCGGCATTGCGCTCGCGCTCGGGTTCCTGCTGTGGGGCATCCGCAGCGGCCTGCGCGATTGGCGCATAGCCTCTCTGGTGCTTATCCTCCTGGCGGTGGTGAAGGTGTTCCTGTTCGATGCGTCCGGCCTGGAGGGCCTGCTGCGCATCTGCTCGTTCCTCGCCCTGGGCTTCAGCCTGATCGGCATTGGCTGGCTCTACAGCCGCAATCTGAAGGGGTAATGGCGTGGCTCGGCGCGGGGCACCGCGTCGAGGCGATGTCACCAGTCTCATGGAAACCCCCGGTCGAGCCGCACGTTGCGATCAGCATAAACCTGGAGAGTACACCCGATGAAGCAGAACCCGTGCCTCCTCCTCCTTATCGGGATCGTTCTGCTGGGCCTCGGAGCCTTCATGAGCCTTGCTGGCGGCCCGCCCAAAGCGGATCCCGGCCAGACCATACTGTGCCAGGAACGCATGAAGGGGCAGGGCAACGAGATGCTGCGCCGATGCGACGAAGCCGCCTTTGCGGCAGCGATGACAGCGACCGACGCCAAACAGGCTGCAGCGTCCATCAGCGCCAGCAACAACCAGGAGATCGGCGGGAATGCCGTGTCTATGTTCCTCCTCGGTATCGGCCTTGTGGTAACCCTGGCCGGCGTTCTTGGCTGGCGCAAACAGGCCCGTCGTGGCGTCTGACATGCTGCGCGGCGCTACCGGCGGCTGTCGTTCGAAGCGACGTTTGCAATGATACGGTCTTTCTTCATCCTCTCGCTGGGGATTTCGACGGCGGCCATGGCGTCGCCCGCCAGCGAGGATCGCACCGAAGCGGCGTTGCAGCGCTGTCTCGATACTCCTGCAGCCGCAACCACCGCCGGACAGACCGAGTGCGAGGTGGCGGCGGCCTGCGACTACGACCTGAGAATGAACACCGCTTACGGCCAGCTGCTGGAGAGACTGGCTCCGCCTGAAGCCGCCCGGCTGCGGTCGGCGCAGCGGGCATGGCTTGCTTTTCGTAGCGCCGACGAGGCGGCGCGAATGGCGTTGTATGAGAGGCGGCAAGGGACGATGTACGTGCCCATGCAGGCGGCGGCCTCTGCTGCGGTCATCCGGGATCGAGCGCTCCAGCTCGAGACATCTCTTCGTGTCATGATGATCGATGAGTGAAGCACCCGGCGACGCCGGGCCTGGCGCTGGCCGATGATGACAATCACCCTGGCGACCGTGCTTGGCACCGCGGCTATTCTGCTGCTTCAGGCGATCGTCGTCGGCGGATCAATCTACAGCATCATCTACCGCTTCTCCAGACGGCGACCGGCGGCGGGCGGTACGCAGGAGCGGATCCACACCGACACAGAGGGCGGCAAGGTGATCCCGGTCATCGCCGCGTTCGCAAGCGTCAGGGGACTGCCGTGGTGGTTCGCGCTCGCCTCCAACAATGCCAATCCGTCACCGGTCATTTTCGCGTCGGGCGTCTGGTACCGAATGGTCCGAAGGCACGAGCGCCGGTTCGATGAAATCGCGCGGATCGAGGTCAAGATCGCCTGGAAAACGGTAAACATCGAGATGCAGTTTCACGGCGAACTGCTGACATTCGCCGTCAACGCCGGCACAACCGCGGCTGCGGGAGCGGCCCTGGCCCTGTTCCCATCGGCACTCGACACGTCCGAGCACGCTAAGGCCATCCTGTCCGGCTTCAACGCAGAGAATCTCGATCGCAGCGTTACCTGGCACCGCGACCCGGATGCACTTACTCAGCTCAAATTGTTGAGCGCAGCCAGGAACATGGCCTTGAGGTTTCGGCGTGTGGCCATGGCGGTTTCGTAGTCTCCCCGGAAGCGCGCCATCTCCTCGCATGAAGAGAATGTCCGGTTGGCCCGGACCACTGCATCACACGACTTGATCCAGGGCGCGTGCTGTCCGGCGCCGGTCCGGTACAGCGCCCGCGCTTCGTCGCAGACCGTCCTGGCGTCGTCGGTACAGGCTTGCGAAAGCGCCACATAGGCCAGGAAGTCCGCCCTCGCGTAGCGGTTCGGCGCAGCTGCGCGCACGGCGGCGACCGTCTTGGCGAAGAAGTGACAGCCCTCGGGATCGATCATGTCGGCGTCGTTGTGCAGGAAGCAGGCGAGTGCCAGCCTGGACCACGCCTTGTCGAGATCGCGGCTGACCCCGGTCGCGGTCAGGTGCATCCAGCCCAGATACTTGCAGGCGTAGGGCCCACGCCCCGGGTCGTCGCCGTCGCACACGCGCGTGAACCGCTCCTGGGCCTTGGCATAATCTCGCAGCTGGCGGTTCTGCAGATAGAGTTTTCCCGCCTCGTAGCAACCAAGCTCGTTGAACCCCGCCTCGCAGGACTTGTCGTAGTGACCGAGCGCACCGCGCAGATCGCCCCCGCGCGCGGCCCCGACGCCCCGGCTCCAGCAGGTATCGACGTTGAAGTCCTGCTTGCAGGGCGGGGACTGGTTGGCGGGCGCCGGATACTGGATCTCGTAGTTCGGAAGCGATTCGCCATCGGAAGACCGTTCCCGGCCGATTTCGCGCATGCGCGCCAGGAAGCGGTCATGGACCCGAATGATGCTGTCCGGCCGGCAGCTCAGCGCGGTCAGGGTTTTACCGGTGCGGGTGACCGTCAGCGTTCCGAAGGGCTGGAGAGCGGAAGGGTCCGGCGCGATTCCGTTCCTGAAACCTGCCGTGATGCGATAAGCGGTGTCGCCGTTGGTGAAGGTCACGATCTCGTCGATCGTGTCGCCCGGGCCGTTCTTCCGGCGATAGTCGAGATCCGCCAAGGGGCTGCTCAGCGTCATTTCCGGCTTTAGCAGAGCCGAGCCGTAACGATAGGTCGCGCGCGTGCCCACGATCGAGACCGACACCTCGCGATCGTGCCCCTGGATCCGGCAGGTCAGCACGGTCTCCTCCTGCGAGGAACCGGACGCGAGCGCCCCAGCCGTCCAGAAAACGGCCAGGATCGAGATGAGGGCAGCGGCAATATATCGCATCGATCTATTCCTCATGCGCTTCACGATTTGCCGGGCCGTCCTCCTTCGCAGTGTTGACCGGCCTGTCGGCGATTGCTGCCTTTGCGATAGCGATGGCTTTCGCGGCATGGCCGGCTGATGGCGTCTGCGGGTCCAGCGCCAGGCTGCGCTCCAGCAAGGCAATCGCCCTGCCGTCGTCACGCTCGCGGCCGTTTCCGGTCTGGTAGGCTCGCCCCAAAGTAAAGCAGCTTTCCGCTTCGCCCAGCGTGCATGCTACGTCATGTAGAGCGAGGGCGCGTTGATGGTCTTTGGGTGTGCCCCGGCCATCGTCGATCATATTGGCGAGATTGCCGCAGGCGCTGGGGTCCTTGGCCTCGCACGAGGGTTCGAACAGCGCGAGGGCGCGCTCGTAATTACGTCTCATGCCCAGGCCATCGCGGTAGAGCACGCCTAAATTGTAGCAGGCGTGCTGATCGTCGGCGTCGCAGGCTTGCCTGAACAACCGCGCCGCCCTGTGATGATCGCGCCGCACGCCTCTTCCCAGCGAGTACGACGCCCCCAGGTTCGCACAGCCTGCCGTCGGGCTGTTCATGCAGGCCTGCTGGAAAAGCGCCGCGGCGCGGGCGTCGTCCTTGGGAACGCCGTCCCCGTTGATGTAGGCAAGCCCGAGGTTGGAGCATCCGGTCGCCTCGCCGCCTTGGCAGGCGAAAGCGTAATAGGCGCGCGCGATATCGGTCGATTTTGCGACGCCTTGCCCCTTGCCGTAGGCGAAGCCGGTCATCGTGCAGCCCTGCATGTCGCCGAGTTGACAGGCTTTGCCCAGGATCGAAACGCCTCGTGCATCATCGCGCGCAATCCCGTTTCCTTCGAGAAGCCGGTCGCCAAGGCGGGTACAGGCGCTGCCATCCTTGTCCTCGCACAGCGTTTGCAGTTCGATGACGGGGTCAATCTGGGCGACGTCCTGGGCTTGTGCCGGCCCGACCAACCCCGCGAACCCAGCAAGTAGGTTGAACGACAATGCGATGCCACGGATCATCGCGTCGTACACGCCGGATCAGCGCATACAAAAGACGCGTCGTCACCGTTCATTCGGGCGAGGCTTGCGCGAAAGCGCAGCTCCTGCGGCGTGGCAGCGAGAACCTCGATCTCGATTTCGCGGGCACGGATTGTCTTCTGGGAAGCCGGAAAGCGCATCGTCTGGGCGCTGCTCGAGTGCGCAAGATCATCGATGCTGTAGCCGCGCAAGTCGAAGGCCAGTTCGCCCCTCTCGATCCCGCGATAGGCGATGTCGTAGATCGTGCCGCTTTCGATCGTATCGTAATTCCTGGCGTCGGGGATCTGTACGCCTTTGGCATAGTCGCGCGGAGGGACGATTGCGTGACCCGCAGTGACCGCTTGCGCTGTTCCGAAGGTATCAGGCGCGGGCGCCGTCGAGCGGATGACCGGAACCTTGGGATCTGCGCGCATCCGTTCATGCAAGTCTGCCGGACTGACTGACGCCTCGGTGTCGGCGATCAGTGCTTCGGTGAAGGCGACCTGGTCGATCGCCAGAGGGAAGCCGCCGGTCCGGGTTCGATCGGCAGCGCAGATGAACTGCAACTGGGCTGCCCCCACCGACCCGGCCTCTACGGGATTGGGGCCGGCGTAGCTCAGCGCCGTCTTATCGAGCCTTTCGTCATCGGCACCGTAGCGCAGGACCAGGTCCCACGTTTCGGTGTTGTCGCGGCAGTCGCCGATCATGGAGGCGCGCAGCGAGGCAGCGGGGTTGTTCGGCTCGCGCAGGATCTGGCTCGCCTCGTACCGCACCGTGTCTCCGTCGCGCACGATGGATTCGACGTCGACGAACAGCACCTTGTCAGCGCCCTGCGTAACATACCACCACTGCGAGGTCCGCGCCTGCCCCGCCGAGGGCGACAGCATGGCCAACCCGCATGCAATAATTTCAGGTTTCATCCAAACTCCCCGGCCATTACAAAGATTTTAGACAGCAAAGGCCGCAGCTTACAACTGCGGCTGTTTGTTTCCTGGGCGGTAATGCGACTACCGCAGCGATCACAAAGTTGAAAAAAGGAGGGGCGCGCGCCCGTCAGTTCGTGCCGTATAGGCAGCCGCCGTTCAGGAGGGGACTGCCACGGCGCGGAACCGGAGAGGCGTGGCGGCCTTCCTGCCACATGATTGCAAGAAGAGTTTTTGATGACCATTGAAGTCCTGATCGTCGATGATGCCCCCTTCGTTGCCCTCGACCTCGAGGACACGGTATTCGAAGCCGGATTTATGGCGCTGCGTCCATGTGGCTCGGTCAGCGGCGCGCTCGCCCTTCTGGATCGACGATTGCCGGATTGTGCAATTCTGGACATAAGCCTGGCTGACGGCGATGTTTTTCCTGTCGCAGATCGCCTGCGCGCCGCCGGTGTGCCGATCATATTTCACTCGGGAATTTCTGATACCTCTGGGGTAAGGACACGATATCCCGGCGCGTATTTCTGCCTTAAGCCTTGCCCGCAGGCCGAGCTCGCAGAGACACTGCGCCGCGCGATATTCGATAGCGCTCAGGTTGCATCCTGGAACGACGAAGAACCGGCGGATACCGAATATTTATCATGAGCGAAACGCAATCCGGCCCGGGCCAGGTCCCGCGGAATTCAGCATTTTCCGACAGCAGGATATTGTGATTACGTGTGACCGTAAATGGATTCCGACGACGTCGAGCTCCTCAAAGCGGTTTCCTGAAAGTCCTTGGGCAAAGTTGCGGGAGACGAAGCGCCATCGCCCATAGCGATAGGGGGCCTTTCGTTGACCCGCACCGCCAACCTGGATCGTTGGCTGACCTTGATCGCAGGAGACCTGCCTTGGGGAGCGCCGCGCCTTCGATGCGCCGTACTATTGGGAGGTGGGGCCCAATGCCGGCGATTGGATCCAGAAAAAAGTTGAAACCCGGCAACGATCAGGCCGGATAATAGCTGGCTGGGATAATACGGCCCTATTCGCCGTAGCGAGCGCTCGGATGTGCCTGTGAGGCCGCGCGATCGGGACATAGATCCGCGGCCCGGCTCAGCCATCGCTGTTTTTCAGCCGGGCTCAGGGCAGGGCGCCTCACCCGTATACCCACGTGGTGCCACTTGGTGAGCGAAAGACAGCATGGTCGCGTCGAACGCTGTGCCTATAGGCGCGATCGGATGGCCGACGTTCGCGCTGCTGTTTCCGGCTCTTGCAGGATGATGCAGGGTCCCCGACGTTAGTGGTCTTAATCGACTCTGTTACAAGGTTAGGCTGCCCGCGCCCGCAGGACTCGAGAGCGCCGCGGGTAACAATTGCGAATCTCGGATTTTCGCTGAGGCTAGACGCCGATCGTCGGGTCCTCAACGAACGGGGAGTGGTCGGGGAAGTGGGTGCGCAGCAGTTCCAGGACCTGGTCGGCCAGCTCATCATGCGAGGTGAAGGCGGCCGCAGATCGCATGATGGGGGCAGAGCCTTCGCCTTTGTACACTTCTGCAAACACCTGCCCGCTGGCCGTGTCCGACAATGTTTCAATCCTGATTGTTGTCATCGCGCTGTATCCTTTCCTCCACAATCGCCGCCCATGTTGCAAAGTTCCCACGCACTCGCGCCGTGCTGGCGCTACCTCGGGCCGGGTTCAGCAGCGACGAGCCCGGGTACGGATGCGACAGGCCCGCCGGAAAGGGCGCGATACCAGTGATCTCCTAGCCCGCGATGAAGTCGCGCCGGGCTAGTTCGACGCGATCGGAACTGACAAAGCGGCTTCATGATCGCATCGACGATCCCCAGGTTTGTTCAACAAGCCCGGCCGGCGGATCGTGGGCGCGATCAACGATGGATTCTGGCACACCGGCGCACCGGGACAGGAACACCCGAACGACTACATGATTGAAATGGTTTCATTTTAGGAAACCATCCGTTTCATGATCGTCCCGATGCCACGCTCTCTATGCTCGCTTCCCTGGATTTTCGCCCTCGCAGTTCCCGCACCCGGCCTCGCTCAGGAGCAGGGTCCTGCGGTCGGTGCGAGTGGCAAGGAGGCGAATCCGCCCGAAGCCTCGCCGGCCTCCGCGAAGGCGCCTTCCGCCGACACGCTCGCAGCCACACCGACAGAAGATCATACCCAGAAGACGGAAGCGCGCCGCAAGGCAGCCAGGTTCATGGAATTCGACAAGCTCAGGACACAGGGCCAGACCACCGATTTTCCCGGAGTGGGCCAGACCCTGACGAAGGATGCCGGCGGAGTGCGCTCCTGGCTCTACGATCACGATCTGTATTTTCGTGGTGTGAGTTCGAACACGTTGACAAAGGATGTCTCGGAAAATGGTCTCGATGGCGACGCGCAAAGCTATACCGGCCAGAAACTGACTTTCACCCAAAGCAACGAGCTGCGCCTGAGCTGGAAAGTCGGCGGCTCGGGAGAGGACATCACCCAGATCAATGTCGGCGGCCTCTTCAGCGTCGCCAATTGGCGGCAACTCGGGCCCTCCGGCGCGCGGTTTTCCAACCTCACCGTGTTCAGCAGTTTTCTCGATCGGACGTTCGAGGTGAAAGCCGGCTACAACCAGAACCTTTCCGATTTCGTGGGGATCTTCGCTGGCGGAAACCCCATCCTCGCGAGCGGCGTGGCGGGCTCGATTCCGCTGTCAACGGGCATGAGCGGCGGCACCGCCCTGGCGCCCAGCTTCAATGTGCAGTTCAACGCCAAGAGTGGCTTCTATTCAAAGTCGGCCATTCAGCGCAGCATCTTGCCCGAGGGCATGTCAGCCGATGCGGCGAGCGCTGGCGCTGGCCTCAAATTCACCCGCCCCGGAGCGAAGGCCCTTTTCATCCAGGAAGTCGGTGTGCGCCGAGCGAGTTCGCCCAACAGCCGGCAGATCTGGCTACGGGGCGGCGGAAGCTACAACACCACGCTGTATGATCGTCTCGATGGCGCCGGGCGCGAGCGCAACTGGTCGGCCTATGCTTTGGCGGACTACCAGGTTTATCAACCGGACGCGGGCGCCGCGTACAAGGGAGTCTACCTCGGTGCGTCGGCGCTTTTCGCGAAAGATGCAGTCAACGTCTACAAGCGTAGCCTCGAAGGGCGGGTCTATGCCCTGGGTCTGATCCCTGGTCGGCCCGCCGACCAGGTCACCATCACAGTCGGACTGAACAGCTTCAGCCGCACCGGCGCCCGGGCCGTCGAAGATGCGGGCGGAGTGGCACACGAGAGCCAGTTCTCGCTCGGCGCTCTCTACGCGTTCCACGCACTCGACGGCCTGTTCATCTCGCCCTCCGTCAATTACATCCGCAACCCGAGTTTCGTTGGGGAATTCAAACCCGCCATCAATCTTGGCGCCTCGGCCACCGTACTGTTTTGAATACAAGCCTGGTCTGCGCCGGCAGCCGTCGTGGCTGCCGCGCCAGCCCCAGATATGCTGGATCCCGTGAGCCGGCGGCCAGACCTCGTCTTCGCGTGATCCGTGCGAGCGCCGGTCGGTGCTACCGAGCGCTTCTGCAAGAAGCCAGGCGGTTCGCTCTGCCGTTTACAGCGGCTGCAGTGGAGGAAGCTGCAGATAGGCAAGCAACGTTTGACCGCTGTCGGCGCCGGCTGTCAGCAAGTGGTCCGAGGGCAGTGCTTACCGTTGAAAAGTCGACGGAGCGGCAGGACCGCGCCCGATGACCAGGACGTTTATTGCCTGTCGGCACCGCTGCAACGCTAATACGACGCCGGCATTTGCGAGAGGCTCGAACCGCCAGATGGCGGGGCGATGCAATGTAGCGAAATTCCCGCTTCGCGATCCTGTCGGGACCCTTGTGCCGAAAAGGCACCGGGCGACAGCAAGGGGACTGGCAAGGTCTTGAACGCGGGGCGTGCCAGCAGATAACCTTGCATGTAGCGGATGCCGATCTCGCGCAGAGTGTCGTACTCGCCCAGCGTCTCGACGCCCTCTGCGATGACGGCAATGCCAAGCGCCCTGGCTATCGCCACCACGCCCGCGACGATGATCCATCGCGGCTCGCTTTGATCGACGCTGCGGATCAGGTCCATGTCGAGCTTGATGAGATCGGTCTGGAACTTCGCCAGAAGCCCCAGCCCGGCATGTCCCGCCCCGAAGTCGTCGATCGCTGTTATGAAGCCCATTCTGCGGTAGCTCGCGACAATACTGCGGACGTGGTCCGTATCGATCATCTGCTCGTTCTCGGTGAACTCGAAGATCAGGCGATCAGTCGGAAATCCGACCTCGCGGGCCGTCCTGAGCGTGAGCTGAATACACGCTGCCGGCGAATACACGGCGTTGGGAAGGAAATTGATCGAAAGCTTGGCGCCGGTGGCGAGGATCCCCGCCTCGACCGCTCCTGTAATCGCGGCAACCCGGCATTGCTGGTCGAACGCATACCTGTTCTCAGCGGTTACCTTCGACAATACTTCGGCGGCGTTTTCGCCGTTGCTGCCGCGGACCAGCGCTTCGAAGGCGAAGGCGCGGCCGGTTTCGCAATCTACGATGGGTTGAAAGGCCATCGCAATATCGAAGCCCGCGCCTTCGGATCTGCAGCCCTGACATCCTGTTTGCATATCGCCGTCTCCTGCCCTCCCCGGTCACTGGTAAAGGAGGAAGAATAACAGCGCCTTAAGAGAGGGGGGCGACTGGCGTCGAACAGAAACTGAAGGCTTGCCCTCTTAATGGTTGTCGTGCGTCGCGTCAGCCGGAACAAGCTGTTCAGTATCGGCCTGCGGCGCGGTCTCGTAAGAACGGACTCCGGACCAGACCAGGACAATCGACATGGCGAAGATCAGTCCATAGATCGCCTTGGCCCATGGACCGGCCGAATGCTTCCTCCGTACTGTCAGGGTCGATTTCCATGTGCGCAGTCTGGCGGTAGGGACGCGGCGGCCCCAGCAAGTCGGCGCTCACTAAGGGGCCGTTAGAATGGTCGTAGTGCACCCAACAACACACAGTTTCGGCGATAATCGGCCAATCGATGAAAATATTGCCATCGTCGCGATACACCGCACGCATGCGATGCAAGGGTATAGCTACTCGATCAGGATTTCCAGGCGTATTGCGCAGCGGCGCCGCGTCGGCTGTCCAGTCCTCGTCCGCACAGGGTGCTTGGTGCGATGCATAGGCGCCTTGTCTGCACGAAGTGCACATGTGAACTTTTCTCTGCGATAGGGAAGAGGGCCGGTCCTGGCGAGCGGCAGGGACTCTCGCGGCCGAGCTGTTTTCGCGAGTCCAAACAAAAATAGACGAGTAATCCTGGCCTATGCCTGCGCGAGCGCGGCGTCGGAAACGACGTTTCCGCTCTGGAGCGGGGTGATCAGCGTCGCCAGGTCGAACCCCTGGGCCGCCGCGCTCGACAGGTAGTCGCCTCGCACTTCGTCGGACAGTTGCGGCGTGCGTGAAATCAGCCATAGATTGGCCCGATCGGGAGTGCCGACCAAGGCCACCGTGTAGTCGGACGCGATTCGCATGACCCAGTAGTCGCCTTTGGTGAAGGGAAGCCAGCGCAGATATTGCGGCAGAAAGCTGACTTTGAGCCTGGCCTTGCTTGCATCGGTGGGAACCGCCTGTCCGATAGCCTGGTCGGGCTTGCCATCCTCGACGATGCAGCGGTTATCGACCTTGATCGACCCATCGGCTTCGAGCGAATAGGTCGCGGTAATATCGCGCGCTTGGACGTCTTCCCACTTGAGCGGCAGCCGGCAGATTTCGAACCAGGTTCCGAGGTATCGGGCCAGGTCCAGATGGGCGACGGTGGTAATCGCCTGCGGGGGGGGGGTGCTCATATGGGTCTCCATGCACAGGAGAACTGAAGCGATAGGTTCCGGTTCCTGTCCCCGCCGGTCCGGGGTCAGCCCTTCAGTCATCTGTTGGTAAAGAGTGTTTTCATCAACGATGCTCACCAATCCGAAAGGTCCGAAGGGCAAAGATCCTTGTGCCTGGCGAAGTCGGGTACCCGAAGACAAGGCCCGACCCCGACCTACCCCCTGTCTCAGGAGCCGGGCCTTGTATCGCTCGATGGGAATAGCTCGTGGACCGGCCCACAATCGTGGGCGATGGAGAGGCGAAGTGTTGCGCGCGCTGCTCCGGCGGTCCTTTTGTTTGGCGGGATGGCATATCCCTGACAACAGCACCCTGGCGACCGACGACGTGCATCAGTTCGCGAAATGCAGGGGCTGCCGCGTGCTGCTCTACCGGAGTGCGAACCGGCGGTGGCGCAAGATATGACAGGCCATCGCGAGGCCAGTCCCGGAGTCGCCTGCAGGGACCGGAAGGGTCCGCATGAACGATGCGCCAGCTATCGCCAGCTGACTTCCATGAAGGCCTCCAACAATCTTTGCAAGGATGTTGGGTCGTCGGTCGAGATGGCCGCTACCCGTCCATTATCGCCTTACAGTTGCTCCGTTTCACCGTCCGAAAGCCGCCGATCGCTCAGATCGGTGGGGCGATTCTGGCGCAAGAAACACGGCCTGACGGCAGACGCTCAAAATCGGTGATTCCTCAGGATGAATCGCACACGTCCTCCGGATGCCGCTGGAAACCGGGCAGCCCTAACGCAGCGCCAGGCTAGTGGTCGCCCCCACCTACGCCGAGCAATTCCTCCACCGCACGGGCAAGATTATGGGTGGTATAAGGTTTCTGAACCACGATTCTAGAGCGGTGCTCTGCGGGCAGCAGCGCCTGTTCGCCGTAGCCTGTAGCGAAGAAGAACGGCACACCGGCGTCTGACAAACGATCGGCGATGCCGAAGCTGTTCTGATCCCCGAGGTTGATGTCGAGCACGGCGAAATCGGGCAGACCCCTGTCGAGCGCGTCGTGAGCACCGTCCGGGGTAGAAGCGGTGTCGATCGCGGCGCCGAACCGATTTAGGATGTCCTCGGCGTCGAGCGCGATGATGAGGCTGTCTTCTACGATGAGAGTAGACAGGCCCGCAAGCAAGTTCGGCTTCACCGGTTCCCTTGACGCGTGGGGCATGTGAGAGAACCGTTTAGCGTCGGGCAGACTTACCTTCTTGCTATCGAACTTCCGGGGCTCCGAGATATGGCGGGCAGGTATGCGGAACGAGGCTTTGACGCCGTCCGGC
>NZ_DATKFP010000391.1:0-12699 GCF_035511395.1 Sphingobium sp. | reverse complement strand
ACAGGATGGACAAAATCATGCCCCCAGATGATGGCCTCGACCGCCTCGGCAAGCCGCCTTTGCCGCGCCGCGCGACGCGCCTCATCCAGCGCGACCTTTCGTGCAAGATAGAAGAGAAAGGCGATCTTATCGCGTATTGGTGGATCATCACGGACCCGCTGCACTCTGATCCACAGCATGTGCAGAACGTCTTCCAGACTGTCGCGCTCGACCAGATCGGAAAAGAAGCGCATCAGCGACCGCTCCTCGGAGAAAATCAGGCGGCTGAGAACAGCAGCATTCGTCGTCATACCCTCTTCATACCATCGAAGATGGCCGGTAGGCCGGATTGGCGATCTTCAGAGCCCCCTGCTCCCCATGCCATGCCGTGCTTTATCAAGGAGATATCTACGCCCTTTCGTTCCGTGAGGCAAATCGATAGCGCTAATGGCAATGAAGCTCTGCCAGAACCACTGGTCAGGCTCGCCAAGTCGCGCCGAACGTCTCTGGAATATCTCCGCGATCGACTGCACTATTGCCGTCACACACGCAAAAGAGCCGTTTTGCGACCCGGCGTCTTATACCAACCTCCTGTGATGCTGACTCACGCGGAGGATTCCCAAACCGGCAAAAGTATGAATCTATGGCGGCCTGTTGGAGGGCATGGCTATGGGTGCAGCGATTGGATTACGGGACGACTTTGATGCGGCGAGCTTGAGGCGGCTCGCACGGAGCACGAAAAGCGCGAACCAGGGCCGCCGACTGCTGGCGTTGGCCGAAATATATGATGGCGGTAGCCGCAGCGATGCGGCGCGGATAGGCGGGGTGACGCTGCAGATCGTGCGGGACTGGGTCGTGCGGTTCAACACCCGAGGCCCCGATGGCCTCATTGACGGCAAGGCCCCAGGCAAGCCCTCCTTGTTGAACGATGCTCAGCGGCAGGCTCTTGCAGGTATCGTCGAAAGCGGCCCGGTCCCGGCGATCCATGGAGTTGTACGCTGGCGGCTGATCGACCTGACGCGTTGGCTCCATGATGAGTTTGGCATCTCGCTGACAGAAACGACAGTTGGGCGGGAGTTGAAGAAGCTGGGTTATGTCAAACTGACGGCGCGCCCCCGCCACCATGCGCAGAATGAATTTGCGATGGAGGAGTTTAAAAAAGGGGGTTTGCAGCCGAGTTGGCAAAGGTCAAAGCCGTCCTTCCGCGCGGCACGCCCATAGAGGTATGGTTCCAAGACGAGGCCCGTATCGGCCAAAAAAACAAGATCACCCGTCGCTGGGAGAGGCGCGGCACCCGGCCTTCAGCGCCCAAGGATCAGAGGACCAAATCGGCCTACATCTTCGGCGCCATCTGCCCTGAGCTTGGTAAGGGCGCGGGTCTGGTCCTGCCCTTCTGCAACACCCAGACCATGTCGCTGCACCTTGCCGAGATATCGCTCGCCATCGAACCGGGCGCTCACGGCGTGCTGCTGATGGATCAAGCCGGGTGGCACATGACCGGAAAGCTGGAAGTGCCCGAAAACATCAGCATCGTTCCGCTGCCGCCGAAATGCCCCGAGCTAAACCCGGTGGAAAATATCTGGCAGTTCATCCGCGATAACTGGCTGTCAAACCGGATCTTCACCTCTCACGAAAACATCATCGACCTTTGCTGCGAAGCCTGGAACAGGCTCGTCGATCAGCCGTGGCGCATCATGACTATCGGCCGCCGCAAATGGGCACGTGGGTCGTGATTAATGCAGCTTGGTATTATACATCTATTGGCCATCACGATCGCGGGCAAGCGTGGCTTTCACATCAGAGACATTCCACTCGATGACAAAATCGATGATGGCGGACTCGAGCCTGCGCATATCTGAAAAAAGCAGATGCGGCGGATATTTACGGCCATGAATAATGAAAAGAAGTGGAACGCACATGGTAAGAACGGAAATTCCCAGGGTGTCCAGGGACGCAAAATACTGTTCCAGTCGAACCTTGGGATAGCCGCCTTCAAGATTTCGAACCCAGGCTACTCCCAGACCGATATGTTTACCAAGGCCAGCCTGATTCATGCCACGACTTCGGCGTTCGAGTTCGATCCTTCGGCCCAGGATCGCCTTGACATTCTCCAGATAAAGTGGCTCCGGAAAATTCCTCTTTTTCCGCGTCTTTTTCTCCCGCGTCATCTGCTGCCCCCGATGCGGCAATGCACCGCCATGGTCAGTTAGAGCCACGAGAATCGATGTAAAACACACGATACACAATATTAGATGCGACCAAATATGGCGGACTTTCAGCCTACCTCTACAGACAAGGTCTTCCTATTCCAGAAGCTTGCGTTGCCCTTTCGATATCTTGATCGCCGCCCCTCCCTCCGTGAGCATCTGGCGATAACACAGAGTGATATCGTCCGAGGCGGCTAACCGAAATCGCTTGAGCGCGACCAGGAAAACCTGTGTCGCCATGATCGACCGCCTGCTTTCTGGAAAATTCAGGGTAATATTCTCAACAATTTCCTCGACAATCTGGGTCAGGAGCGTTGGCGCACCCACAAAGCATTGGCGCCCGCCCATGAGGCCCGAGTCTTTCAGCGTCACCAGATCATCGAGGATCATTGCCGGCGCGACATGCCGCAGATGGACCAGCGCTGAAAATAGCGTTTGACCATAAGGCAATAGCTCGTTGGCAAGCCGGCACAGGCGATAATGGCAATCGAGGAAAAGCTCGACTCCCGTGGTCGACATCTTGAGCGTGTAAGTTCTCGATGGCCGCGACACGTGGCTGTTCATCCCTTCCGTTCAGTAGCGCCTCTCCGAGACCCGATTCCGGTTGATGCCATCTCAGCATAGCGCCTGAAATCGCCAAGTGCGCATTACAGTAGCGGTTTCGCTACTGGAGTAGCTTGATGCTCACTCCAGTAGCTACCCGGTTGCGCCAACCGAGTGAAACACATCATCTGCAGACATGAAGCGATCGCAGCGGCCAGGTTCGCTCGGCGTGTTTCTTACCTGATTTTGACAATGGGAGCGTTGCGATGCGTCGTGTCCACGCAGGTGTATCTTATGGCGCCCGTCGCGCCGTGAAACGGGAAGAAGGATACCGCTCGGTGCGCTTCCTCCCCTGGGCTGTACTCCTGGCCCTTCCCCTGCCCGTCCAGGCGCAGTCCCCTGATCAGACCCTGCTGCAACAGGCCGTCGAGAAGGCAGAGAAGCAACTGCACCAGACTTTCACCAACCTGCGCTTTGAAGATTTCGGTCCCGCCCCCGTCGAAGGGCCGATCTATCAGGCCATAGCGGGCGGCAAGATCATCTATTTTGCCCCGCAGAGCGAGCATCTCCTGTTCGCCACGGTCTATGATCGCAATGGCGTCAATCTGACCGCCCTGGCCCAGGAACAGGGCGCAGCCAGGCGCCTCAAGGCTATCGATCCCACCAAGGCGCTGGTGATCGGCCCGTCGGATGCGCCGACCGTCATCGAGTTCACCGACCCGGACTGCCCTTATTGCCAGGCGCTCGATCGCTTCTGGAAGGCGAAGGCGGCGGAAGGCAAGCCGGTCAGGCGCCTCATCTTCTTCGTAAGCGGCATCCACCCGACGGCGGCGGCCAAGGCGGAGCATATCCTGTGCTCGCCCGATCGCGAGGCAGCGTTCCAGGCAGCCTATTCGGGCCAGACCCCGCCGCTGCTGCGCCAATGCGCTGCGGGGCGGGACAAGGTCGCGGACGACGCGGAACTGGTCGCGAAGGTCGGGGTGTCGGGCACGCCGACCCTGATCGCCGACGGCAAGCTCATCTCTGGCTTTCAGCAGGCGGAGCTTGAAGCGTTCCTCGACCGGCATGCGAAGCCGGCGCTCACGAAGGCCGCGTCCGAAGCGCAGCGCTGAAACAGGTGCTCGCCCTCAAGGGGGCAGAGTGATTTCAATTCGGAGGGCATCCGGCCCCGCCTGATCGCAGGCGGGCGGATGAACCAGGATGCCGGCGGCGGCGGGCTCAGGGAGCCGGCCACCGACGCCCCGGCCGACAGCGAATTTTCGATGCCGGCAGGCTTGGGTTGGACGGCTCCATTCTCGGAGTAATGCCATGATGCGTACATTGAGTAACAAGGCCCTGGCGGTGGCCAATCTCGGTCTCCCTTTGGGCGTGATGGCCCTGGTGGGCGGCCCCGCCCATGCCTTCTCGGCACCGGCCCAGGGCGACCTCGGCTACGATATCTACGATATCGTCGTGAACCAGGGCGTGAAGGGACCGCTGGGGTTCGTGGGCGGCGTCGCCGCCTTCCTGTTCGGCGTCTCGCGCCTCTTCTCGAACATCATGATCGGCATCCCGACGATCGTGGCGGCGGTCTGCCTGATCAAGGCGGACTCCATTCTCCAGACCTTCGGGATGGTCGTGTGAGACGCCGCGTGCGGCTGCGCGCCGGCTGACCGGCCAGACGCACTCGCACCGGCAAAGTGCTGGGAGCCGAATGGTCGGCTCCCGGAAACCGGCACCTTTCCAGGTGTCATGAAGCAGGAGGAGAAGGGCAAGTGGACGAACGCCTTCCGCAATATCTGCATCGGCCGGTCCAGATCCTGTGGTTCGGATCGGACGAGTTCCTTCTCGCGACCTCGAGCGTGTTCGTGGCCGCGATCGTGGGCGGACTTGTCGGCTGGGCGCTCATCGCCGCCCTTCTCCTTTTCATCCCGTGGAAGCGGACCAAGCCCAGAGGCTATCTCGCCCATCTCGCATGGCGCTGGGGTCTGGTTTCCTTCCCCCATTATCCGGGTCCGACACAGACCCGCTTCTTCGAGTAGGCGCCATGGGCATCTTCACGCGCAAGCAAAATGCCGAGGATGTGCTGCTGGGCAAACCGGCAAGCTTCGGCATCCATCGCTACCTGCAGGGCTCGGCAAACCTGTTCGAGGAGAACCGGCTGCTCAAGGTCGCCATCGCGGGCATGTTCGGTGTGACGGCAGTCCTGGGCGCAGTGATCTACACGACCAACCAGAATGCCCGAACCATCATCGTGCCGTTCGGCGCGACCGGCGATCTGCATGTCTCGGGGAACAAGCCGTCCGAGGCCTATATCGTCGCGATGACGCGTAACATCGTCGCGCTCTCGGGGACGTGGTCAGCCTATTCGGCGGACCGCCAGTTCCAGGAACTGCTCGGTCTCGTCCACCCCTCCGCCTATGGCGCGATGCGCGACAGCCTGAACACCATACTCGACGAACTGGCGAACAATCCGACCCTGTCGATCGCCACCTACATCCGCAATGATCAGCCGGTCCGCTGGACCGCCCATGAGATCGTCGTGCCGGTCGAGAAGGTCCGCGTGATCGGCGGCGTCATCCGCAAATTCCGGGGCATTTTGCGCATCGGTTACGCGATCGACAATGGCCGCTTCTGGCTGACCCGTCTTTCCGAGGAACAGTTCGATGCCGAAACACGCTGAGCGCCGCGCGCCGTTGCGCCATGCCCTGTTGTTTTCCCTGCTGATAGCGGCAGTGCCGGCATCAGCGCAAACGATCCATGCGCTGCCCGACCAGACCAGCCATATCCGCCTCTCCAACCGCGACATCAACCATGTGGTGTGCGAGGGCGGCGAGATCGAGGACATCAAATTCTCCGCCGAAAAGGGCCTCGCCGTCGAAAAGGGTGGCGCGGACGCCTGGATCAAGTTCCTCGCCCACGAGATCGACGATGCGGGCCAGATCACGCGCAGCTATGTGACCCAGCCTTCCGAATTCTTCGTGCGCTGCAATGGCGCCACCTATCCGCTTTATGCGGAACCGGCGGAGATCCCCGCACAGACGGTGGTGCTGATGCCGGGCGCCTGGCAAAGGGCCCAGGCCAACAACGAGTTGATGGCCGCGCTCGCCGATGAAGACCGCGCGGTCTCGATCACCATGGCGCTGCTGGACGATCGCATCCCCGCCTCGTTCAGCGAGGTCGCACCCGCCGGCGGAATGATCGCGGTTTCGGCAATGCCTAGTGTTTCGATTACCGAAAGCCGCCGCGTTGCCATAGAGGGCGCGGCGCTTTCGGCTTCGGAGTACCGGGTTCGGGCCGCAGCAGCCGTAACGCTCGACGAACGGTCATTGATCGATCCGGCCCTGGGGTCCCGCATTTTTGCAGTGACCCTTGACCGGGTGCGACTGAACGCCGGGGAAAGCGCCCGGCTGGTGGTGGTGCGCCGGGGGACCGGGCAATGACCGGCGCGCAGGACAATGGGCCTGTCGAGGCCCCTGAGCCGCTGTCGCCTTATCAGGCGCATCTTGCCGGACGGAGCACTCGCGAGGAGGACGAGGCTGAACCGAGACGCCCCGTGGCCCTGTTCGACTGGCAGGGGCTGTGGGCAAGACTGTCGGCGAAGCAGAAGCTGCGCGCGCGCCAGCTCGCCGTCGGCGTTGCGGTCGGCGCGCTGGGCATCGGCCTCTATATGGCCTCGGGCAGCAAGGACGAGGTCAAGCAAGCCAATCCTGCGTCCTCGCTCAACATGGGCGCGGGGCTACGCGGTGACAGCCTCGAGGTGAAGCTGCGTGGAGACCTGAAGAAGGTCCTCGATGGCCAGCAATTGCTCGGCGATCGCGTCAGCGCGATCGAGGAAGGCAAAGTCGTTCCCGGATCACGTGGTCCGGGATCTGCGGGGAGCAAGTCATCTGGCGGCGTCGATAGCGATCTCCCGCCGGCATTGCCCGGTGACGCGCCCGCGCTCCCCTATCCGCCCGACGTCGGCGACATTGGCGCGGATGCGGACAAGCTCCCGGCGCCACCCTCAGCGCCGAGCGCTCCGCCCGCGCCTCCCGCACCGCCGGTCGAGAAGACGGTCGGTGCGATCGGGTCGGCGACCAGCCAGGTCGTGGGCGCAAGCGGGCCTCAGGGTGCCGCCGATAGTCCAGCCTCGTCCAAAAAAAAGAATCGGACGATCTATTTACCGCCTGGTTTCATGAAGGCGCGGCTCCTGACGGGGATCGACGCGCTGGCGAGCCGGGACGCAACCAGT
This sequence comes from Sphingobium sp., assembly GCF_035511395.1. Lineage (GTDB taxonomy): Bacteria > Pseudomonadota > Alphaproteobacteria > Sphingomonadales > Sphingomonadaceae > Sphingobium. The sequence goes on along the minus strand of NZ_DATKFP010000391.1, from coordinate 5,757 downwards.
AACCCCGAGCCGATCATCGCCCGGGTGCAGGCGCCTGCGGTCCTGCCCAATGAGGTGAAGGCGAACCTGGCCGGTTGCTTTGTCGTCGGCAACGCCACCGGCAGCCTTGCCAAGGAACGGGTCGAGGTCCAGCTCGTGTCGCTCTCCTGCGTCGATTTCGACGAGCACTCGGTGGTCGATCAGCCAGTCAAGGGCTTCTTCGTCGATACCGACGGCAAGAAGGGATTGTCGGGCAAGGTGGTGACGCGAGCCGGCGCCACGCTGGCGCGCGCCTTCATCGCCGGGACCATCAGCGGCATCTCGCAATCGGTCGAAAGCACCTTCGGCAACACCTCGACTTCGGCGCTGGGAACGGTGCGGACGCTCGATGCCGGCGACGCGGCGAAGACCGGCATTGCCGGTGGCCTCGCCAAATCCTCGGACAAGCTGACCGATTTCTATCTCGATCTCGCCCGGCAGGCAGGCCCCATAGTCGAGGTCGGCGCAGCCAAGGACGTGGTCGTGGTGATCCAGGAAGGCGCAACCCTCGAGATCAAACCCGGCGCGGGAGTGAAGTTCTGATGCGCGCCACCACAGGAGGCACCATGCCACACCAGCTACACACCCATTTCGGTACTTGCCGCAGCGCACTGCGCGCTCTGCCACTGTTCGCCTTGCCGCTGCTCGGGCTTTCAGGCTGCGCCACCGTTGGGTCGGTGATGTCGCCCTACAGCGAGAAATTCTCCTGCAAGAACAGCGACCATGGCCAGTGCATCCATCCTGACCAGGCCTATGCCGATGCGGTCGCCGGTCGTGCCTCGAAATCCGATCCTGCCGTCACCAACGATCGCGGGATGCTCGCTGAGCAGAAGAAGGGTAAGGCACCCGCGCGCATCAGCGGTGCCAGTGGATCCACGACGGCAGATGCTGTCGCGCCCCGGAGCGGACAAGGCAATGTCGGCGCACTGATCGAGGGCCCCGGCTCGCCCATGCTGCGCCCTTCGCGGACGATCCGCACATTGATCCTGCCCTATGCGGACAAGCAACGCCCCGACCGGCTCTACATGGCGCGCTATGTCTATTCGATCATCGATCGGCCGGCATGGGTAGTCGGCGACTATCTGGTGGAGCCGAGCGGCCGGACGCCAGCCCCGCCGGTACTGCGGACGGTGCGCGAACCAGCAGCGGGAAGCGTCGAGATTCCGGCCCCGGAGATGCCGCTCACCCTCGATCCGGAGAACCGGCCATGAGTGGACGCAACAGCCTCAGCTATCAACGCCTGCGCGCCGCCGTGACCCGCGATGCCTATTCGGATTTCCTGCCGATGGTCGCCTGGGTCGAGGAGGAAGACGCCTTCCTGTGCATCGACGACGGCTGGGGCCAGGCCTGGGAGCTCGTCCCTTCGGCCTATATGTTCGCCCATGTCCAGCAGGCGCTGCTGGGTCTTCTCAACATCCATTTTCCCGAAGGCACGGTTCTCCAGCTCATCACCTTTGCCGATCCGCTGATCGACCCGGCGCTCGACGCCTATCTCGATCTCAAGGTGCGGCCCGATCCGCTGGTCCAGGCTTCTGCCCGGCGGACAGCCGAGTATCTGCGTTCGGGCACCAAAGGCCTCGATGCGCTGCATTCGATTCCGGTGCGCGACTTCCGGCTGTTCCTTGTCATCAAGACGCGGGTGAAGCTCGGCGCCGACCTGCGCCGTCAGGTCGAGGAGCAATTGGCGAAGATGGGCATCCGGCGCCTGCCGCCCGATGAACTGGTGAGCTTCTACCGCCGGATCTTCAACGGTGTCTTCGCGCCCGCGCCCGGCGTGTTCCTGAGCGAAAGCGTGGGCGGAATGCCGGCGCCGTCGATCGCGCGGCAGATCATCGAGGCCGGTCCTGATCTTTGTTTCGAGGGATCCGAGGTCTATCTCGGCAACCAGGTCGCGCGCTGCCTGACGCCCAAGGCCCCTGCCCGCCGCATCACCGCCGAACGGGCGAACCGGCTGCTTGGGGGCATGCGCGGGAGCGCGGAGGACAGCGATCAGATCGGCGGCCCGTTCCTCTACTGCCTCTCGGTGCTGTTCGATCATTCGCAGTTCGAGATCCACAAGCGCGCGCAGATCCTCTCCGCTCAGAAGGCGGCGGGCAGCTTCGCGGTCGAGGTCGGCAAGCAGATCGAGGAGATCGGCTGGATCCTCGACGAGGCATCGAACAGCCGCTTCGTCTCGGTGATCCCGACGATGTGGGTGTTCGGCCGCGACAGCGCGCAAGCGCGCGAAATGGCCGCGCGGGCCAAGCGGCTGTGGGAATCCGAACCCCTACCCTTCATGGTGCAGGAGGAGAGCTACCTGCTACCGGTGCTGCTCGCCGCCAGCCTGCCCTTCGGTCTTTATCCCGAAAAGCGGACCTTGAAGCTGCTCGAACGGGATTTTCGGATGCCGGTGAAGGCCGCGACGCTGATGGCGCCGGTGCAGACCGATTTTCGCGGCGGCGGCCGCCCGGCCCTGCTCTATGTCGGGCGCAAGGGCCAACTGATCACCCTCGATCTTTTCGACCCCCGGATCAACAATTACAATTTCATTGTCTCGGCGGAGAGCGGCGCGGGCAAGAGTTTCCTGCTCAATAATCTTTGCCAGCAATATTATGCGCAAGGCGCGCTCATCCGCATCATCGATATCGGCGGCAGCTACCGCAAGCTCTGCACGCTGTGTTCCGGTCGCTATATCGACATCGGCGAGGAACGTCTCGTCCTCAATCCCTTCGACATGGGGCTCGCGCTCGACGGCGAGGACAAGCAGTCGGCGATCGCCATGGCCGTCGCCATCGTTGCCGAGATGGCCAATGCCTCCACCCGCAAGCCGGTCAGCACGTCGGAATGGAACCTGCTGAAGTCCGCCGTGCAGTGGACCGTCGATAGCGGGCGCGGCGAGGACGGCATCGATGCCGTGCGCGACTGGCTCGGCCGCTATCCCGACAATGCGGTCTCCGATCTCGACCGCGTCGATCATCTCGTGCCGGTCGCACGCGAACTGGCGTTCAACCTGCGCGATTTCGGGTCGCAAGGCGCTTACGGACATTTCTTCAATGGCCCCTCGACCTTCGACATCTCCCGCGACGAATTCGTGGTGCTCGAACTCGAACGACTGAAGGCGCTCCCCGACCTCTTCAACGTGATCGTGATGGTGGTGGTGAACGCCGTCACCCAGGAACTCTACCTCTCGGCGCGTGACAAGCCCCGCTTCGTCCTTTGTGACGAAGCCGCGCAGTTCATGACGCGGAGCGACGGGCAGGATCTCTCGCGTCTCGCCGAGGCGTTCGGCCAGGGCTATCGCCGCGCGCGCAAATATCAGGGCAGCTTCGGCATTGTCCTTCAGAGCATGAACGACCTGCTGCTCTTCGGCGGCACCGGACAGGTGATCCTCGAAAATGCCGCGACCCGGTTCCTGCTGCAGGGTTCCACCTACGACAAGGCGGTCGACAACAAGATCCTCGACTATTCGGGCTTCGTGCTCGACCTGTTGAAATCGGTCCGGAACGCCAAGCCCAATTATTCCGAGGTGTTCATCGATAGCCCCCTGGGGCTCGGCATTGCCCGCCTGGTGGTCGACCCGTTCAGCTACTGGATCAATACCTCAGCGCCCAATGAGGTCGCCGCCTTCGAGGCGCTCGTGCGGGCGGGCCGCAATCCATTGGAAGCCGTTTGCGAACTGGCCGGCGTCGATCCGGTCGAGGTGCTGGGCGGCCGTGCCTATCAGGCCGGGAGGGCGGCATGATGCCCAAGTCCGAACCTCATCCCGACCAGCTGGCGATAGACTGGGAAAATGACCCCGCCATCGAGGCGATCATCGAGGCCCGCGTCGCAAAGCGCGCCGAGGCAGCGGCGTTCAAGTGGCGGCTGCGCCTGGTGGCAATCGAAACCTGCATGATGGGCGGTCTCGTGATCGCGGCAGGTCTCGCGCTGGACCAGCCCCCGCTACAGACGGTGCGCACAGGGCTCATCGTGGCGGCTGCCTGCTTTGCAAGCGGCATGCTGCTGATCGGCCTGTCGGGCGCATGCGGGATGCTCTTCTCGCGCTTGTCGCAGTGGAGGGCGCAATGAACCCGGACCATGATGACGGCTTCGAAGCTGTCTTCGAAGCGAGCGCCGAGATTGACGCGCTCCTCGCCTATGCGCGCGGCCTGAACAACCAGGCGCTCGGCATCGCTGAGGTGGCGCATGCGATTGTCACCGTGATCGAAGCGGAACGGCGGTTCGCAAGGGTCAGCTACACGATCCTGGTCACCACCAGCATGGTAGTCGCGGCGCTCTTCGCGTTCATGGCCGCGTCGAGCCTGCGGGCGCCGCTGCAGGGCGCGATCGTTGTCGGCATCTGTGCCGGCATGGGCGCGGGTTCGACAAGCCTCATCCTCGTTCCCTGGGATGCGCTGGCCCGTCATGTTCGTGCCTTCGCCAGGCGCTGGAGGCGGCCATGAACGGCATCTTCTCTTCGACGCCGGCACCCGGGCCGATCCGCCTGATCGTCGGAAGCCAGGGGCTGCTGCTGGTTCAGTCCTTTATCGCCTGGCAATTGCCGGACGTGCCCGGACTGTTCCGCGTGCTCGTCGTGATTACCGCAATCATCGCCACCGCCGCGCTGATCAGCGCCGCTCTTGGCGAGGATCGCGAGAACCCCCAGCCCTATTGGAGACGGCGCCATGGCCGCTAGATCCCAGCGCGAAGTTTTCACTCGCTCCCCGGTTCCCTGCGCGCTGACTGCGATGACGATGACGGCCGGAATGCTCATGGCGTCATCGCTCCATGCGGAGACGAGCACGATAGGCCGCACCTGGCCGATCGCCGAGCCCGATGCGCTAAGCGAGATCGAAGGCCGGGCAGCGCAGATTCCCGACATGAAAGCCGCCTTCGGACCGCGTGAACGCTGGTCCGCGATGAAAGCGGCGACGCTTGGCATCGCGCGCGCCGACCGGAATCGCACGGTGGTTCCCTTCTATACGCTCGACCAGGATATCCGCCTGCAGGACGGCAGGCTGCTTTACGCCAAAGGCTACAGCTTCAATCCGCTTAGCTTTGTGTCGCTGCCGCAGCGGCTCATCGTCGTGCATCCCGCCGAGCTCGACTGGGCGCTGCGCACTGCGCGCACTGCGGACTTCATCCTGCTCGCTGCCGGTGGTCCGCGTGATGCCGATGCGATCACCCTTGGCGAACGCCACGGCCGAGCGCTGTTTCTACTCGAGGAGCGGGTCAAGACGCGGCTCGGGCTGACGGTGGCGCCGGTGATCGTCAGCCAGGCGGGGCAGAAACTGGTGCTGACCGAGGTCGACAGGAGCAAGACAGACCGGAGGGGCGCGCGATGAAAGGATTGTCCCTTCGCCGACTGTTGGCGCTGGGTTGCGGTTTTGCCGCGCTGGCGCTCGCCTCTCCGGCTCATGCCTCCAAATGCGACGCGGGCACGGTCTTCAACCCGATCACCAAGGTACGCTGGAACTGCATCTTCCCGATCACCATCGGCGGCGTGAAGATCGGACCCAGCGATCCGCTCGGCAAGGCGCTCGACGCGCAGTCGGCTTCCAAGCCTCTGTGCACCTGCCGCAAGGGCGTGACCTTCTGGTTCGGGGTGAAGGTCAGCTTCTGGTCGCCTAACCGGATGGTCGACGTGGTGACCGAACCGGGCTGCATGATGGCGCTCGGCGCAGATATCATGCCGACCGGCGGCAAGCTGCAGGGGAGCCAGAGCAGCCTCGCCGACGGCACGAACACCCGCAAGATGTTCGCGCAGATGCACTATTACAT
>NZ_DATKFP010000390.1:0-2465 GCF_035511395.1 Sphingobium sp. | reverse complement strand
TGGTAGCGACTTGAGGCTCGCAACCCGTTGCCCATGACACCGACCCGATACACCGTTTCGCCTTGTACCTCGGCTAGCGGATGTCGGAGCATATAACCCAAATGGTTCATTATGTCAAGCTGCCAATAGTCGTCATCCCAGCGAAAGCCGGGACCGCTATGTACCCTTGAGGCGAAACCCCTCCGACAGCCACCCGCAAGCAAGCGCCTCATCCAAGGCGCGGCCCTGCCAGCGGTCCCCGGTCAAGCCGGGGACGACGGGCCTTCGGTTCAGAACCGGTAGGACAACCCTGCGCTGATGACCCAGGGATCGAGGTCGTGCCTGGTCTCCAGCACCTTGGCGCCATCGGCGTAGAAGCTGGCGGTGGGCTTGATGAAGTACTTCTTGGCGTCGAGCGAAATGCCATAGCCGCTCCGCCCCAGCGCGATGTCGACGCCGCCCTGCAGCGCGAGGCCGAGCGAATTGGACATCTTCACCTTGTCGACGCCGAGCGCCTGGGCGGTCGCGCCGGGCTTCTCGTCGAAGACGATGAACCATGCCGGGCCCGCGCCGACGTAGGGCTTGATCGGGCCACCGGTGTCGAGGTGGAACTTTGCGGTCAGCGTGGCGGGCAGGATCAGCACGTGATCGACCAGTTCGGTGCCGGCAAGGTCCGCCGCGCCGTTCACATGGTGCTGGGTGAAGCAGCAGATCGTCTCGACCGAGACCGCCTTGCTGAAGAAGTACTCGACCGCGAGCGTGGGCACGACATTGTCGTTCGCCTTGGCGTCGACGTCGACGACGCCCATGTCGGCCAGGGTATCGGCGAGGCCGCTGTCGATCGACTTGACCTTGTCGATGCCGCCGTCGGGCAGGACGCCTGTCGCCATGACCTTGACCTGGAACTTGCCATCCGGGCTGCCGGCCAGTGCCGGGCTCGAGAACGCGGTCGCGGCGGCCAGCGCGGCGGCGAGCGAAAGGGTGGGGAGGGCGATCTTGCGCATATCCGTGTCTTTCCGTGGCCGCCGGGGCCGCACCTTGCGGTTCCCCCCTCTTGAGCGGCACCGCCCGTCTGCGCTCCGGTGCCTCGGCTGCAATTGATCGCGCGCAAAAAACCGTGATTTTCCGAGGAATCGCGGCCTCAAGGGTATTTTTGATTCCCGTCAATGCGACTCCCCCGAGGAGCGCCCAAGGCCGAATCCGATCAGCAACTCACCTCGAAAAGAGAAGGCTTATGGTTTCGGTCCTCGCGCGGGCAGGCGTCTGGCTTGTCGTGCTCTTCCTGGCCGTCATGGCGCGGCTGCCGCGGATACGGCGAAGAATTGCCGAAATGAGAGTGGCGCCCGGCGCTGCGGCGGGTGCGGTATTGGCCTCGTCGCTCTCGTCCGCGGCCTTGCGGGCATCCTGCGCGGGCGCGGCGTTCGATTGGGTCTGCTGCGGCTGGGCCTGCTGTTGCGGGCGCGGCTGCGCGCCGGCATCTGCCTGCGCGTTGCGCGAATCGACGCCGAAGATGCGGGCGATCATGTCCTCCGCGTCCTCGTTGCCGGCGCGCGGCGGCTCGCTGCGTGCCTTGCGCTCGGCCTGCTGGCGGCGCATCTGCTCCATGCGGCGCATTTCCGCCTCGCGCTGCTGGCGGTCGTAGCGGCTGCGCTTGTCGGGATCGCGCAACAGGTCGTAGGCGCGGCCGGCCTCGGTGAAGCGCACGGTGGCGAGCGGATCGTCGTGATTCTGGTCGGGATGCACGGCTTTCGCGAGCGAGCGCCAGGCCGCCTTGATTTCCTCTTGCCCGGCGCTGCGTTTCACGCCGAGGATCGAATAGGGATCACGCATAACTTCTACCCGTTTCCGTTGTGGCGCCATGGTAGTGGCGAACGTCCTAATCGGCCCTTACGGATCAGGGTTTAGAAAGTGTTATCCCTGGCGATCGAAGGCCAGGAGCATCCACTCGCCGGAATTGCCCATGCAGGTGCGGCCGGTGAAGTTGGCGATGCCCTGGTAGGAATGTTTCGTGGTCACGAAATCCCGGCAGGTGCGGCCGGACCGGTCCTGATTCTCGGCGATGGAACTGATGACGCCGGCGCTGCCGGAGGCGGAATTCGCCCACGGGATCGCGTTGCCGCCGGTGCGGGCGAGGTCTGCGGACGACACGGCATTGCGCACGGTGATCTCGTCGGTCAGACGTTCCGTGTTGCCGTTGGATACGGTGCTGGTGCGCAGCGACGTGTCGACCTTGCTGTCGGAAAACAGGTCAAGGCCGCTCATGCAGCCGGAAAGGACGGTGCCGGACATCATGACGGCAAGAACCCCAAGGCCGCGCACCCAGTATCGCTTTGTGTACGGTCGCGTTTTTGTTATGTCTTTCACTCCAGCCTGCCTCATACAGCTAGATAGATCGGCATTGAGTTAAATATGAGTGACAATGCGTTAACAAGCGGTGACTTCACCGAGGAAAACGAACCCTACATCCTTTTCGGCCAATGGCTGGA
>NZ_DATKFP010000389.1:0-51026 GCF_035511395.1 Sphingobium sp. | reverse complement strand
GCCGGCACGCGCTATCTCCGCGCGATCGAGGGGGGCGGCTCATGACCATGCGCCTGATCGTCGCTGCTATCCTCACCCTCACGGTGCTGCTGGCTGCGGTCCGCCTCATCCTCTGGCACCGCGCCACCGGCGAGCAGGCCTCGTCACTCCGCCTGACCTTGCTCCTGCTGCTCCAGCCGATCTGCGCCGGACTACTCTTTCTTGGACTCTTTCCGCCCGCCACCATCGGCGGCGGCGGCACGCTGCGCATCGCGACGGCCGGGACGCCCCGCCTGGCCGCTGCCGGCGCGCCGTTGATCGTTCTGCCCGAAGCCAGCACCATCTCCGGTGAAGCGGCACCCGACCTCGCCACCGCGCTGCGCCGCTATCCCGCCGCCAACAGCATCGAGATCGTAGGTCAGGGTCTCACGCCCCGCGATCTGGATGCTGCGCGCAGCGTCGCCGTCCGCTTCGCCCCGCCGCCATCGCCCAAAGGCGTCACTCATCTGGCACCACCTATGCCGACCGCACCGGGCGCAAGCTTCACGGCAGGCGCCACGCTCTCCGGTCTGCCCCATGCGACCGTCGAACTGCTCGACCCCGCCGGCCGCGTCACTGACAGCGCGACGCCGGACCAGGACGGTCATGTCCTCCTCAGCGGCACCAGCCGTACTGCCGGCACCGCCGACTTTACCCTGCGCGTCCGCGACGGCAACCGCACCATCGAACAGGTCAGCCTGCCCGTCATCACGCAAGAGGGCGCCAGACCGCGCCTGCTGATCCTGGCCGGTGCGCCGGGTCCGGAGGTCAAATATCTGCGCCGCTGGGCCACCGACGCAGGCTTTACGGTTTCCACCCAGATGAGCGCAGGCGGCGGCATCCAGTTGGGCGACGCACCCGTATCGATCGACGATGCGACTCTGCGCCGGTTCGACGCCGTGCTGGCCGATGACCGCAGTTGGGCCACACTCGGCAGCAGGCGCGGCGCCCTGCTTGGCGCGGTGCGTGACGGCCTCGGCCTCATCCTGCGCGCCAGCGGCCCGCTCGACAACGCCACCCGCAACCAGTGGCAGGCGCTCGGCTTTGCGCTCAAGGGCGGGAACGACATTGCCGCGCTCGCCCTGCCAAAGCCGCCCGCCGCCGCCATCACCCGCACGCGACAGGGCATAGCCGACCCCGACCGCCCCGACGACATGGCGCTCCCCGATGAGATGCTCCCCCAAGTCAGCCGTCTCGCCGCGACGCCATCAGGAGGTGATATGGTGCCGCTCATCCGGGATGCCGGCGGCGCGACGCTCGCGGCCTGGCGCGCATCGGTAACGGGTCGAATCGCGCTCTTCACTGGAGTCGACAGCTATGCGCTGACGCTGACCGGACACCAGCCGCTCTATGACCAGTGGTGGCGCAGCGTCCTTGGGGCCGTCGCCCGTCCGGCTCCTTCCACGACCATGATCGAAGGCGTCCACTGGGCAGGCGAACGCATGACGCTATGTGGTCTGACCGGAGAAGCGCAGGTCGTCCGTCCCGACGGCAACCCCGCCCGCCTGCTTCCCATCAATAGATGCGCCGCCTTCTGGCCAGCCGGCGCGGGCTGGCACATGCTAAGGGGCGAGGAAGGCGTAATACCCTTCCACGTTCAGGCAGCAGATGCACTGCCAGCCATGCGCGCCGCCCGCGATCGCACTGCGACGCTGATGCTGCGCGGCGAGGTTGCCGCCACGACGCAAGGCGAACCACGCCCCGGCCCGTCCTGGCCCTGGCTGCTCGGCTGGCTCGCGACCAGTGCCTTGCTCTGGTGGTTGGAACGCAGCCGGATCGGCCGCCGTCAGTCGGCTCTGTAAGCCATGTAGAAGTCGCGCAGCGCCCGCGCATCATGCAGGGCGTTATGCGGCACCCGGCTGTTCGCCGCCGCGCTGAATCCCGCCGCGTTGATCAGTTCCAGCCGCAGACCGAAGTCCACGCCCGCCATCTTTCCCGGCCCCGTCACCAGCAGAGCGCAGAAATGGGCCAAATCTTCCGGCCAGTCGGCGATGATCACCGGATCGCTGTCTCCCGCCAGATAGGCCGCGACCATGTCCGCCCCGTCCTCGCGCCCCAGTTCATGGTCGATCCCCGGAGGCACATGGCGCAGATAGGGGATGACGTTGTTCGCAACCCATGGTTCAATCTTATCCGGCAGCGGCAGGGAGAAATACAGTTCCTGGTCGCCATCCTCCGGCACCAGGGCCACGCTGATCAGCGTCCCGCCAAAGCCATTGAATTCGGTATCGAGAAAATAACGCATGGAGAAGAAGGCTACCTGTCCAGATTCGGGTCGCGGTCGGCAGGCCGATAGCATCCGCCGGGCGGATCGGCCAAGCGTCGGCCGATGCGCGCGACCGCCTGTAGCATTTGCGCGATGGAAGCCAAGCTGCCATGCGCCACATTGCCGATCGTTTATGTATGAAGGGGCAATATGACGCCGCGCGAATATCTGGGGTCCGCCGCCGTGCCGGGTGGGCAGGAACTGAAACTCTACCGGCGTGGCGGCGATTATATGATCGTCCTCGACCGCAACGAGCTGATGAGCAGCCGCATGAGCGGATCGGAAAAACAGCTTGCGCTGATGACGATCGAGCGGCTGCGGGGGCGCAAGGCCCCGCATCTGCTGATCGGCGGCTATGGCATGGGCTTCACCCTGCGCGCGGCGCTGGGCGCGCTCGATGCATCGGCCCAGATCACCGTCGCCGAACTGGTTCCCGAGATCATCGAATGGGCGCGCGGTCCGATGACGGAACTGGCCGACGGTTGTCTCGACGATCCGCGCGTACGGCTGGTGCTGGACGATGTCGTCAATGTGATCGCGGCGGGCCATGGCAGCTATGATGCGATCCTGCTCGATGTGGACAATGGCCCGGACGGCCTGACCGCCGCCGCCAATGACCGGCTTTACAATCGCAAGGGGCTGGACGCCGCCCGCGCCGCGCTGAAGCCCGGCGGCATCCTCGCCGTCTGGTCGGCCGGTTCCGACGACGCTTTCACCCGTCGCCTGCGCAGCGCCGGCTTCCTGGTCGAGGAGGTCGCCGTGCGCGCTCGCGACAATGGCAAGGGGCCGCGCCATGTCATCTGGTTTGCACAAAAACGCTGAACATGCTGCACTGCGATATAACGCCCGTCCGGGCGCTGTGAGATTTCCACCGACACGCTCTTTCAAAAGGATGCCGGAGTGATCCAGACCATCACCACCACCCCCTTCACCGACCAGAAGCCCGGCACGTCCGGGCTGCGCAAGAAGGTGCGGGTGTTCGCCCAGCCCCACTATGCGGAAAATTTCATCCAGTCGGTGTTCGACAGTCTGGACGGGTTTGCGGGCAAGACGCTGGTGGTGGGCGGCGACGGCCGCTATCTCAATCGCGAAGTCATCCAGACGGTGCTCAGGATGGCGGCGGCCAACGGCTTTGGCCGCGTGCTGGTGGGGGCCGGCGGCATCCTTTCTACCCCCGCCGCCTCGCACCTGATCCGATCGTCGGGCGCGTTCGGTGGCCTGGTCCTCTCTGCCAGCCATAATCCCGGCGGCCCTGACGAGGATTTCGGCATCAAATATAATATCGGCAATGGCGGCCCTGCGCCGGAAAAGGTGACGGATGCGATCAACGCCCGCACGCTGACGATCGACAGCTATCGGACTCTGGACGCTGCCGATGTCGACATCGACAGGATCGGCACCAGCCAGCTTGGCGACATGACCGTCGAGGTGGTCGATCCCGTCGCCCTTTATGCCGAGTTGATGGAAAGCCTGTTCGATTTCGCCGCGATCCGCGCGATGATCGCGGATGGCTTCACGCTCGCCTTCGATAGCATGAGCGCCGTTACCGGCCCCTATGCGGTCGAGATTTTCGAAGAACGCCTCGGCGCGCCCGCCGGCACGGTGATGAACGGCACGCCACTCCCCGATTTCGGCCATCATCATCCCGATCCGAACCTGGTCCATGCCAAGGAACTGTACGACCGGCTGATGGCTCCGGATGCGCCCGATTTCGGCGCGGCGTCGGACGGCGACGGCGATCGCAACCTCATCATCGGCCGCCATTGCTATGTCACGCCCTCGGATTCGCTCGCTGTGCTGGCGGCCAACGCGCATCTTGCGCCCGGCTATGCAGCGGGCCTCAAGGGCATTGCCCGTTCCATGCCGACCAGCGGCGCGGCCGACCGGGTCGCGCAGAAGCTGGGCCTGCCGCTCTACGAGACGCCGACTGGCTGGAAATTCTTCGGCAACCTGCTGGACGCCGGCATGGCGACCATCTGCGGCGAGGAAAGCGCCGGCACCGGTTCCGACCATGTACGCGAGAAGGACGGCATCTGGGCCGTGCTGCTGTGGCTCAACGTCCTTGCCGTCCGCAAGCAGAGTGTCGCCGATATCATGGCAGACCATTGGGCAACCTATGGCCGCAACTATTATGCCCGCCACGATTATGAAGCCATCGCCAAGGACAAGGCCGACGCGCTGATGGCAGCGCTGCGCGGCAAGCTCGCCAGCCTGCCCGGCACGTCCAACAGCGGCGGCACCGTGACGAGCGCCGACGATTTCGCCTATACCGACCCGACCGACCAGTCGGTGAGCCGCAATCAGGGCGTCCGCATCCTGTTCGAGGATGGATCGCGCATCGTGTTCCGCCTGTCGGGCACGGGCACAGAAGGCGCGACGCTGCGCGTCTATATCGAGCGCTATGTCGGCCCGGACGGCAACCTTGCCCTCGAAACCGCGACCGCGCTCGCTCCGCTGATCGCCGCTGCGCAGGAGGTCGCCGACATCAGCGGCTTCACTGGCATGGACAAGCCCAGCGTCATCACCTGACGCAATTCACGCTTGCGCGGGACACAAACTAACAGCCGGGAAACAGGATAGAAACGCACCGACCCTAGGAAGGACAGGTCGCCGCATCAGTCGGCACCTGTCCTTTTCCATTTCCAGGGAACTCCATGCGCCGCCTCGCTCTCTGCCTGTTCGCCTGCCTCGCCCTGCTCTCCGCTCCAGCCCGTGCCGCCACCAGCGAGGATGAGCAATTCTGGCTCAACCTGACTGCCATGGGATCGATCAAGGACGAACTGGTCTATTTCGCAGAGGTCCAGCCGCGCATCGGTGACGGTATCTCGCGCGTCGATCAGGCGCTGTTCCGCGGCGCGATTGGCTGGAAATTATCACCCTCGCTCACCCTCTATCAGGGCTTCGCCCATGTCGTCGTGCCGATCGAGGCCGGCAAGGACGCGAACGAGGAACGCAGCTTCCAGCAGATCAGCTGGACAATGGGCAAGCCCTGGGGCGGCGAATTATCCTCACGCACGCGGCTCGAACAGCGCTGGCGATCAGACGGCGACGACATGGGCTGGCGTCTGCGCGAGATGCTTCGGTACGAAAAGCCTCTCAAGGCGAACAGCGATGCAATCAACGCGCTGGTCTATGCTGAAGGTTTTGCGGCGCTCAACGACACCGATTGGGGCGCTCGCAGCGGCTTCGACCAGCTGCGCAGTTTCGTCGGCGCGGAACTGGGCCTGCCCGGCGCATCGACATTGGAGGTCGGCTATCTGAACCAGCTGATCAACCAGCGCGCCGGTAACACGCGCGTCAACCACGTCGCGTCGGTGACGCTCTTCTTCCGGCACTGAATCAAGAAACGATCAGGCCCCGATCATAGACGGGGCCTGACGAACATCCTCATGCGCGTGCGAGCAATCCTTCGACAAGGCCCTGGAACAGGCGCTTGCCATCGGTCGAGCCGTGCGCGGCTTCGATCACGCGCTCGGGGTGGGGCATCATGCCCAACACATTGCCGGCCTCGTTGAGGATGCCAGCGATGTTGCGAGCGGAACCGTTGACGCTTTCCGCATAGCGCAGTGCGACGCGACCTTCGCCTTCCAGCCGGTCGAGCGTGGCATCGTCGGCGAAATAATTGCCGTCATGATGCGCAACCGGATAGGAGATCGCCTCACCCGCCTCATAACGGCTGGTGAAGGCGCTCTGCGCGTTCTCCACCGTCAGGGCGACGTCGCGGCAGACGAAATGACCGCCGGCATTGCGCAGCAGCGCGCCGGGCAGCAGGCCGCTTTCGGTCAGTACCTGGAAGCCGTTGCAGATGCCGAGGACATAAGCGCCACGGTCGGCGGCCTTCGCCACTGCCTGCATCACCGGCGACCGTGCGGCCATCGCGCCGGAACGCAGATAGTCGCCATAGGAAAAGCCGCCCGGCACGCCGATCAGGTCGATGTCGTCGGGCAGTTCGGTGTCGCGATGCCAGATCATGGCAGGCTTGGTACCGGTCGCAGCATCGAACGCCACCGCCAGGTCGCGGTCGCAATTGCTGCCCGGAAAGACGATGACGGCGCTCTTCATGGCTCAGGCGACCTTTTCGATGCGATAGTTTTCGATCACCGTGTTGGCGAGCAACTTGCGGCACATGGTGTCGATATCCTCGTCGCTGGTGCCGTCGGCCAGATCCAGTTCGATCAGTTTGCCGGCGCGCACGTCATTCACGCCGCTGAAACCCAGGCCATCGAGCGCATGCTGGATTGCCCGGCCCTGCGGATCGAGGACACCGCCCTTGAGGGTGACGAAGATGCGGGCTTTCATGGGGTGCGGACTCCTTGGAATCGACGAATGCCGCGCTTCATGCGCGGGGGGATTGCGTTGCCGCACCCCCTAGGCGCGGTGGCGCGCGGAGGCAAGCCATTATGACTTTCTTAGCCGCTATTGCGCTATCGTGACAGCAAGGGACGCGGAGCGGGGTGAAACATGTCCGGGCTGGCATTGGCAATGTTCGTCGCTCTATTCGCCTGGGGACAACAGATCGTCGGTTATGATGACCCGCATGGGAAGGTTCAACTCGCCCTGCTCGCGACCTTCTGCTTCGGCCTGCTGATCGGCTATCGCGCCAATCGGTGACGGGCTAGCATAGCGACGATCATCGGTGGAGCGGCATCACTGGCGACGGGCGTGGTCGCCGGTGCGCCGGAATGGCCATGGCCCGCCTTTCCGGCAGGCATATCGGCACCACCCTCGCCCGCCGACAAAGGCATGAGCGCGGCGAAGGTCGCGCTTGGCCGCCGCCTTTTCTATGATCGCGCCTTGTCGCAGGATCGCAGCATGGCCTGCGCCGATTGCCACCAGCAGGCGCACGGCTTCAGCGATGGCCAGCAGGCCCATGTCGGCGTGACCGGCGAGATGCGCATGCGCAGTGTCGCAGTGACCGGCCCGTGGCTGCTTGATGGCCAGAGCGACAGTGTCGAGTCGGCGATTCGCCGTCACGCCGCGGCGCAATTGCCGGGCATCGACATGGCCGCGCTTTTGGCCTTCCTCGCTTCTCTTACCGATCAGGATTTCCTGAAAAACAGGGCATTTGGCCCGCCTCCAGCCACCTGTCCGACCGAAACTTGACCAAAAAAAGGACCGATCCGTGAGGACCAGCCCTGAAAGTTTTTAGGAGAGGATGCCTGAAAGGCACGCCCTCTATGAAATGTTAGCGCCACCATCGCAAGCGCGAAATAGCTGCTCGCGGTTGCAAAGATTGCAACCGCGTTTCGCTTCGATGTCGTTACCGGGTCAGTTTCTTGTAGGCCAGACGCGTCGGACGATCGGCCGCATCGCCCAGACGACGGCGCTTGTCTTCCTCATAGGCCTCGAAATTGCCCTCGAACCATTCGACATGGCTGTCGCCCTCAAAGGCGAGGATGTGGGTGGCGAGACGATCGAGGAAGAAGCGGTCATGGCTGATGACCACGGCGCAGCCCGCGAAATTCTCGATCGCTTCTTCGAGTGCCGCAAGCGTTTCGACGTCGAGGTCGTTGGTCGGTTCGTCGAGCAGCAGCACGTTGCCGCCACGCTTCAGCATCTTGGCGATGTGGACGCGGTTGCGCTCACCACCCGACAGCTTGCCGACATTCTTCTGCTGGTCCTGCCCCTTGAAGTTGAAGGCGCCGACATAGGCACGGGTCGACATGTCATGGCCATTGACCTTGACGTAATCGAGACCGTCCGAGACTTCTTCCCAGACATTCTTCGATGCATCGAGATGGTCGCGGCTCTGGTCGACGAAGCCGAGACGCACGGTGGTGCCGATATCGATTTCACCCGAATCCGGCTTTTCCTGGCCAGTGATAAGCTTGAACAACGTGGACTTGCCCGCGCCGTTCGGCCCGATCACGCCGACGATGCCGCCCGGCGGCAGCAGGAAGGACAGATCCTCGAACAACAGCTTGTCGCCAAACGCCTTGGATATGCCCTTGAACTCGATCACCTTGCCGCCCAGCCGCTCGGGCACCTGGATGACGATCTGCGCCTTGCCCGGGGTGCGGTTGTTCTGGCCGGCGACCAGTTCCTCAAACTTCTTGATGCGCGCCTTCGACTTGGTCTGGCGCCCCTTGGTCCCGGCGCGAATCCATTCCAGTTCGTCGTTGATCGCCTTCTGGCGGCCAGTAGCCTCGCGGTCTTCCTGCTCCAGGCGCTTGGCCTTCTTCTCCAGATATGTGGAGTAGTTGCCTTCGTAGGGGAAATATTTCCCGCGATCGAGTTCCAAGATCCAGCCCACGACATTGTCGAGGAAGTAGCGGTCGTGGGTGATCATCAGCACCGAACCGGCATATTCTTTCAGATGGTTCTCCAGCCAGGTGACGCTTTCGGCGTCGAGATGGTTGGTCGGTTCGTCGAGCAGCAGGATGTCCGGCTTCTGGATCAGCAGGCGGGTCAGCGCGATGCGGCGCTTTTCGCCACCCGACAGGCTTTCCACCGACCAGTCGGACGGCGGGCAGCGCAGCGCTTCCATCGCGATTTCCAGCTGGTTGTCGAGCGTCCAGCCATCGACCGCGTCGATCTGCTCCTGAAGCGTGCCCATTTCCTCCATCAGGGCGTCGAAATCGACGTCCTCCGGCGGATCGGCCATGATCATGCTGATCTCGTTGAAACGGTCCATCTTGTCCGCGATCTCGCGGGCGCCGTCCTTGACGTTTTCAAGCACCGTCTTGTTCGGGTCGAGTTGCGGTTCCTGTGGCAGATAGCCGACCGTGATGTTCTCGCCCGGCCAGGCCTCACCGGAAAAATCCGTGTCGATGCCGGCCATGATCTTCATCAGCGTCGATTTACCGGCGCCGTTGGGGCCGACGATACCGATCTTGGAACCGCGATAGAATTGCAGGTTGATGTTGCCCAACACCGGCTTCGCCGCGCCGGGAAAGGTCTTGGTCATGCTCTTCATGACGTAGGCATATTGCGAGGAAGCGGACATGGGTTCGCGCAGCTCCGAAAAAGTCAGGTAGGAAAATCCGCGTCGGGTTAGCGGAGGCGGAAGCCATTGGCAAATGGGTGATCGCTCGATAAGCCTTCACTCATGCACAAAATCCGATCGGGCCAGCTTGCCGCCCTGCTCCTTGGCAGCATTCTTACTACTAACGTCGTCCATGCAGCCCCCGCTGACAGCGGCGCGATTCGGGATGCCGCGCTCAAGGACGATGTTGCCTGGGACTTCACCGAAGGGCTGACGACCGAAGTCGGCCCCCGCCCTGCCGGCACGCCGCAAGAGGCGCGTGCCCGCGACTGGGCGGTGGCGAAGCTCAAAGCGCTCGGCTTCTCCAACGTGCGTGCCGAACCCTATACGATGCCGGTCTGGGTGCGCGGCAAGGACGAGGCGCGCATCCTCTCCCCCTTCCCACAGAATCTGGTTCTCGCCGCGCTCGGCAATAGCGGATCGACCAGCGACAAGGGGATCGAGGGCGACGTCGTCTATTTCCCCAGCATCGCCGATCTGGAGGCCGCGCCCGAAGCGAGCCTCAAGGGCAAGATCGCCTTTGTCGACCATGGCATGAAGGCGACCCAGGACGGCTCCTCCTATGGCTATTTCGGTGCCGCGCGACGACAGGGACCGAGCATCGCGTCGAAGAAGGGCGCTATCGCCATCCTGATCCGGTCGATCGGCACCGATCATCATCGCGTACCCCATACCGGCGTGCAGATGTGGGCAGACGGTGTGACGCCGATCCCGGCGGCCGCGCTTTCCGTGCCTGACGCAGAGCAGCTCGCCCGCGTCGTGAGGCGCGGACAGCCGGTGAAGCTGCACCTCACCCTGACCTCGAAGATGCTGAAAGACCAGCCGTCCGGCAATGTCATTGCCGAAATCTCCGGAAGCGATCCGGCGGCAGGTGTGGTCGTGGCTGCCTGTCACCTCGACAGCTGGGATCAGGGCACCGGCGCGATAGACGATGCCACAGGCTGCGGGATCGCCGCCGCTTCGGCGCTTCAGGTCGCCAAGGCGGGCCAGCCCCGTCGCACCATTCGCGTGCTGATGGCGGGCGCGGAGGAGGTCGGCGGCGACGGCGCGCGCGCCTATTATAAGGCACATGGGTCGGAGAAACATGCGCTGGCGATCGAATCGGACTTCGGCGCCGACCGGATCTGGCGCGTGGACTTCAAATTGCCCAAGGGTCATGAGGCACTGTCGAAGCGCGTCGCAGAAGCACTTGCTCCACTCGGCGTGGGGGCCAGCACGCAAGAAGCCGGCGGCGGCGCCGACATCGCACCTCTTGTGAAGGCCGGCGTGCCGGTCATTGATTTGCAGCAGGACGGCACCCGCTATTTCGACCTTCACCACACCCCCGACGACACGCTGGACAAGGTCGATCCCGAGCAATTACGTCAGAATGTCGCCGCCTGGGCGGTCACGCTGAACATTGTTGCCAACGCATCAGAAACAATGAGCGCTAACTGAACTTTTATAGTAGACAACCGCCCGTCGCGTGATTCTGCCGCTTCACCGACGCAGAAAAGCATTGATTTGTGCAGCGCACACGTTAATGCGGGTCGCTCGCGTAGGGTCACATCGTAACGTGCCTGACGCGGCATAATGCTATGGGAGCCGTACACAATGAAGAAGATCGCTGTTGTTTTCGCTTCGGCCAGCCTGATGGCCCTCGCCGCTTGCGGTGAGAAGCCGGCCAACGAGACCGCGAATGCTTCGAACGCCGTCGTCGAGAACGTCGTCGAAAACGCCGTCAACGCTGCGGACAACGCCGCGAACGCTGCTGACAACGCCGCGAACGCCGCGAACGTTGCTGAGAACGCCGCGAACGCGAAGTAATCTTCGCATTAGCGAGATTCGAAGGGCGGGTCCGAAAGGGCCCGCCCTTTTTCGTTGGGCGCGATGTTCGACCGAGGCGGGCAGGAACATCTCCCAGCTTTCAAGGGTTTCTTCTCAACTGAAGGAGAGACTTTATGGGAAAAGGAATATTGCTCTGGCTGCTGGGCGTGCCGATCCCGATCATTCTGCTTTTGTGGCTGTTTTTCCACTGATCATAGATGGGCGGGGCGATTGCGCCAACCTGCCCCGCCCTGTCCTTTACACTGCCAAACCGCTGCCGGGGCGCCTGATCAAAATGCCGCGCTGTCCGTCAGGCTATGAAAATCGTCCAGCGTCGCCTGGAAATAATGCAGCCGCGGCGCATCGAAGGTCGCCATGTAGAGCATGTCCTTGACCAGGGTCGCTCGCGCCTCTCCCTTGCGTGGCAGATTGTCGGCATCGATATAGTCATAGGTGAAACGAATGCCCTCGCCGCCAAGGAAGCGATCGGGGTTGGAACCGGTTACAGTAAATGTTCCGATACCCTTGTTCGTGCGATAGGTGCCTTCTAGCAGTTCGGGAATTTCGACCAGCAGGGTTTGCTTGGTGAATTTCGGCAATGGCTTGTGCTTCTTGCTCCGTTCCCGGATCAGCGCTTCGCCGGGGGCTATGCCACCATAGAAAGTGACATCGTTCAGTTGCTCGCCATCCAGAGTCCAGGTTTCGGCCTTCTTGCCGGGACGGATCGATAGACTGTTCCAGTCGCGGATCGGCGTAACCTTCATCGCGGATTTTGCGACTTCGACCGAAATATTTCTCTCGCGATAACCATTGGCCTGAGCCACTGACACGCAAAGCATAAGAGCGGCGGCGCCAAAGACTGATCCACGCATCCAAAGACTTCCAGTCATCATTATCCCCCTGACGGCGACACCAGCATGTGGATCATGCCCGCGTCCGATGCACTCGGCTTGAGTTCCAGATAGCGACGCAGGGCGACCTGCCCTTCCGTTCGACGCCCGGCCTTGATCAGCGACAATCCGAGGCCGCGATGGGCGTCCGGCAGGGACGGGTCCATCTCGACCGCCTTGCCGTAAAATTCTGCGGCCTGCGCAAGGTCGCGAGGATTGCCGCGCGCCCGATACAGGTCGCCACGGGCGAGCAGCAACGGCGCCGTCCAGCCATATTCGGCGAGCGCCGCGATGATATGATCACTCGCACCGAAATCGTTGAGTTTGATCTGGTCGTCCAGAAAGGTCGACAGCCAGGGGGCCAGAGCCGCCCGGTAGCGATCGACCCCATCCTCTCGCCCGACGCCATCTGGTACTGCCAGCGCCGCCAATATGTTCGCCCGCTCGGCCTCTGGCGGATGAGTGGAGAAAAATGCAATTTTCTCGAAATTGGGTTTCTTCAGGCCGCGCGCCGAAGCGGAGGCGACCTGCTCGGCCATGATATTCTGCCAGACCGTCGATGCCGCCTGCGGACGAAGGCTGCTTCGATTGAGGTAGCCCAGCCCAAGCAGATCGGCTTCGCGTTCCTGATCCCGGTTGAAGCGAAACAGTTGGCCGTAGACGGACAGTTGGATGTTGCTGAAGTTCGAATAGGACTGATACGTGCCGCCCAATGTGGCGAACACCGCTGCCCAACTCAACAGATCAGTGCCCGATCGCTGCGCCTTGAACCTCGCCAGCGAATGCCGACGTTCGAAATGGCCGAACTCATGCCCCAGCACGGCCGCCAGTTCCGCCTCGCTCCTAACGCGAAGGAGCAGGCCACTGAAGACCCTCATCGTTCCGTTCGGTGACATCGTCGCGTTGAAGATCGGCATCCGCAGAATGTAGATCCGGGCAGCGCCACATCGGTCTGCCCCGACCGCCTTGCATAATATATTGCGGACGTAAGCGCTGAGCGCCTCGTCCCTGATCAATATGGGCGAGTTGACGAGAGCCCGTTCGCCTTCATCCTGCTCCCGCCACAGCCCAATCTCGTCAACGCCCCGTGGCTGATATGCGCCCACATAAGGCGGCAACGACGGTGCGATCTCGTTCTGCCCGGAAGCGGCCGGCGCCATGAGGACTGCCGCCGTCGCGATCACCCCCCCAAGACCGCGCCTCATGGCTGGGCCGAAGCCAGCTTCGGCGGCACGCTGCCGGGAAATTCCTCCAGCAACTGGCCGACCCGCTTTTCGGCGCCATCGACTTCCCGGACATCGCCCCCCATGGCGCCATCGGCGTTGAGCCAGAGAAGGTCGCCGGTTTTGAGATCGACGAGACCGGCATAACCGGCATGTTCGCCCGACGTAATTCCCACGCCGCCAAAAGCCGCCGCGACCTGGAGCAGTTTCCGCCCGGTCGAGCCATATGCGTCCTTGTTGTAGATGAACAAGGCATAGTCCGCATCCTTTGCGCCCGGCAGAGCAGCGACACCGCTACCCAGCGACCATTCGAAGACGTCAACCTTGTTGTCGCGCTTCTTGGTCGGCAGGCGGTTGCCGACGAAAAATTGATACTGGATCACCGATTGGGAAACGGCGGCGAACAAGGCCGAATACTCTTCGACCAATCGCGCGTCTTCGCCATAGGATATGGGTGCAGCGACGACCCTGTTGCCCAATACATCCTGACGCCTGGCCAGCGCCTCATCGATGTTCCTTCGTGCTTGGTCCGTCCAGTCGGCGTTCGGTTCGAACATGCCACCCGTCGACTGCGCACCGACCCGAACCGTCGGACGAAACAAAAGGATGGTCTTGCCACTCTGCGATGCGAGCGCGAACCCGCCTTTGATTGCGGTTCGTTCCTGACCTGCGGCTGGCGCAACTACACTCGCTGCAAACAGCGCAGCCGCGACCACGCGACTGATGATCTTCATCCTATCCCCCTGCTGAATCCCCAACAACAGCAGGACATTGCTAATATTGCCGTTCAATTCTGGCAAGATGCCGGATCAGCCGGATTTAAATCATTTTCTGTCATCTTGCTGCACGACTGGATCGCATCTTCCGGGCATCAGGAATTTCACGCCGCGCATGTACGCAATCACATCCAGGCGTCCGACCACGCGCCGATCGCAAGCTAGGCGCCCATCCAGTTCACCGCTATATTAAAATAGTGGAACATTCTGGCTGATACAGGCTGGCCGTCGACATGGCGGGGTTCAGCGCGGTGTCCTTCGCAAATGTTCACGACGAACGGTCCGCCTTGACGAAGAGGGTATGCGCGGGTGGTCGACGCACAGGGGGGACCGTACCGCCCATTACGCGCCACTAGATGAGCGGATGAGACAAGCCGCTAGGCAGCGATCGGGTCGCTGATCGCATCTTTGAGTGCTGCGCCGGGGTCTGAGGCACGGTCGAAATCGATAATAGCGCCGCTTTCGATGAGCTTTCGGCCTTGCACATAGTCCTTGACCATGTTGACGCAATCGATGGCGATGAGCTGCTCCTGCCTGAAATAGAGGATCGAGAAGGTGCGATCAGCCGGGTTTCCACGCAGGATCGTCCTGTCGAAACCGCTGTTGATCCCGGCCGTCTGGAGCTTCAGATCATATTGGTTCGACCAGAACCAGGGGAAGGCATTGTAGGGGTTTTCGTCGCCGCAGATCGCCTTGGCCACGCAGGTCGCCATGTCGTTCGCATTCTGAACCGATTCCACACGCATGACCGCGCCGCCAGCATGATCGCAAGCGAAAGCCGCGCAATCACCGATGGCATGGATATCCGGAAGCGACGTCCGACAATTTGCATCGACATCGACCCCATTTCCACCGCGCGCGCCCGCACGGATCAGCGGGCCTACCGCCGGGACGATACCGATGCCCACGATCACCGCATCCGCCGGGATGAGTTCGCCATCGGTCAGCCGAACGCCCGTGACCCGGCCCTCCTCTCCTTGCAGCAGCTCGACGGCGACGCCGAGACGCACGTCCACGCCATGATCGCGATGTTCCTGCTGATAGAAGGCAGACAGCTCCTCGCCCGCGACGCGCGCCAGCACTCTGGGCAGCGCTTCCAGCAGCGTGACGTTCAGCCCCATTTTCGACAGGACGGCGGCCGCCTCCAGCCCGATAAAGCCGCCGCCGATGACGGCGATCCGCCTCGCGCCAGCGTCGATCTGCGCCATCAGCGCATCACAGTCGGCACGGGTGCGCACGCCATGCACGCCGGTCAGGTCAGCGCCGGCACAGGACAGACGGCGCGGATCACCACCGGTAGCCCAGACCAGCTTGCCATAGCCGAAGGTTGCACCATCGGAGAGAGTCAACTGCTTCGCATCGGGATCGACTTCGATCACTTCGGTAGCCAAGCGGAAATCGATAGTCTTTTCCGCCCAGAAGCCCGGCGGACGGATGTACAGGCGGTCGAAGCTCTTTTCCCGCGCGAAATATTCCTTCGACAGCGGCGGACGCTCGTAAGGATAGTCCGGCTCGCGACCGATCACCATGATGGTGCCGGGGAAGCCGCTCTGGCGCAGGGCGATGGCGCATTGCGCGCCACCATGACCCGCGCCGACGATGACGACATCGGCCCTGTTCATGGCCATCACACCCGCTCCAACAGTAGAGCCAGCCCCTGCCCCACACCAATGCACATGAAAGCCAGTGCGTGACTGCCGCCGGTGCGGTGCAATTCCTCCACCGCCGACAGCGCGATGCGGGCGCCCGACATGCCGAGCGGATGGCCGAGCGCGATAGCGCCGCCATTGGGATTGACGCGCGGGTCGAACGGATCGACCTTCAGATCGCGCAGCGTCGCGATCGCCTGACTGGCAAAGGCCTCGTTAAGTTCGATCACATCGAGCTGATCGACGGTCATGCGGTTGCGCGCCAGCAGCTTGCGCGCCGCCTCGATCGGTCCCGCGCCCATGATCCGGGGCGCGATGCCTGCCGCCGCCATGCCGATTACGCGAGCGCGGGGCGTCAGTCCATGCGCTGCCGCAGCCGCCTCGGACGCGACCAGCATGGCCGCCGCGCCGTCGTTGAGACCGGATGCATTGCCCGCCGTCACGGTTCCATCAGCCTTCACCACCGGCTTGAGCTTCGCCAGCGCCTCCAGGCTGGTGACGCGCAGATGCTCGTCGGCCTCGAACAGAATTGGGTCGCCCTTGCGCTGCGGGATAGACACCGGCACGATCTCGGCAGCAAAGCGACCATTCGCCTGTGCGCGCGCCGCCTTTTCCTGACTGGCCAGTGCGAAGCGATCCTGCTCCTCGCGACTGACGCCCCATTGCTCGGCGACATTCTCACCGGTCTGGGGCATGGTGTCGACGCCATAGGCGGCCTTCATCGCCGGGTTGATGAAACGCCAGCCGAGCGTGGTATCTTCGATCTTCTGGTCACGACCGAAGGCGCTGCCGGCCTTGCCCATCACATAGGGCGCACGGGTCATGCTCTCGACACCGCCCGCGATCAGGAAATCGGCGTCGCCGCTGCGGATCGTCTGCGCCGCCATGCCCAGCGCGTTGAGGCCCGAAGAGCACAGGCGATTGACGGTGACGCCCGGCACGCCTTCCGGCATCCCGGCTAGCAGCACCGCCATACGCGCGACGTTGCGATTATCCTCACCCGCCTGATTGGCGCAGCCCAGGATCACATCGTCCAGCGCCGACCAGTTGGCTCCGCCATTGCGCTCCATCAAGGCCTTGATCGGCAGCGCGGCAAGATCGTCGGCGCGCACGGTCGCGAGCGATCCGTTGAGCTTGCCGATGGGGGTGCGGACGGCGTCGCAGATGAAGGCTTCGGCCATGGGATCAGCTTTCCAGGAAGGTGGTGATGACGCCCGCCAGCGCCTCGGGTGCTTCGAGCGGGGCGAGATGCGCGGCTTCCATCGCCACATGCGCAGCGCCGGGGATGCGGGCGAGCAGGTGGTCGCCATGCCCCTCGAACGGGGTCGATGTGTCGTGGGTGCCGGTAACAACCAGCGTCGGGCAAGCGATGCCCGCGATCCGGTTGGCTAGGTTCATGTCGCGGATCGCTGCGCCGCAACCGGCATAACCTTCCGCATCCATCGCCAGCAACTGGCGCCGCACCGCTTCATGGATGGCCGGTTCGGCAGCATCGGAGAGGAAGCGTCCCATGGCGAGGTCGGCGATGGCGGCCATGCCTTCACCGCGCACCTTGGCGATGCGATCATTCCAGGAGGCGCTGTCCATCGTTGCGGAAGTGCAGATGGGCAGCAGTTTCTCGATCTGATCGGATGCACGCAGCGCCAGTTCCATGCCGATCATGCCGCCCAGCGACACGCCGGCGATCGAGAAGCGGTCGAACCCGGCGGCATCGGCAACTGCCAGCACATCGTCCGCCAGCATCGCAAGCGAATAGTCGCCCGGTTCAGCGATCGACGCACCATGGCCGCGCGTGTCGATCCGCAGCAGTGCGAAACGGCCACGCAGATGCGGCAGCACGCCGTCCCAAATATCCATGTCGGTGCCGATGCTGTTCAGCAGCACCAGTGCGGGGGCGTCGTCCCGCCCGTCGCGCTTCCAATAAAGATGGGTGCCAGGTCGCTGGGTGAAGGCCATGCTCAATCCTCCGGCGCGATCGCGACGCGCAGTCCGTCTAGCGCGGCGGTCATCATGATCTGGCAGGACAGGCGTGAACGGTCGCCGCGATGGTCGGAGGAATCGAGTAGATCATCCTCGTCGCCGCTGGCCGCACCGACCGTGCCGGTCCATTCCTCATCCACGAAGACATGGCAGGTGGCGCAGGAACAGCAGCCGCCACACAGGGCAAGCAGTTCGTCAAAGCCATTGTCGCGAATGGCTTCCATCACGGAGACGCCCTCACGGGCATCGATGCTCGTTTCGTCCCCCGCACGGTTGACGACGATCAGCTTGGGCACGGTAGTTGTCCTGTCTTAGAACATGATCCGACCGGATCATGTTCTGTTGTCTTTTTTGTTTTCCGCATTTTCCAAGTCAGCAGGTGATGCCACCCGCTTCGAAAATGCTTCAGGCGGTTTCGAGGATCGCCAGCGGTGCGCCGGTCTTCTCGATGACTTCGGCTTCGGTCACGCCGGGGGCCAGTTCCATAAGGGTAAGGCCGCCCTTGGCACAATCGACGGCGATCACGGCGAGATCGGTGATGATGAGGTGTACGACCGCCTTGCCGGTTAGCGGCAGCGAGCATTCGGTCAGGATCTTCGGACTGCCATTTTTCGACACATGGTCCATCACCACGACCACGCGCTTAACGCCCGCGACCAGATCCATCGCGCCGCCCATGCCCTTCACCATCTTGCCGGGGATGGTCCAGTTGGCGAGGTCGCCATTGGCGGCGACTTCCATCGCGCCCAGCACCGCCATGTCGATATGGCCGCCCCTGATCATCGCGAAACTGTCCGCCGAGGAAAAGAAGCTGCTGGTCGGCAACGCGGTGATCGTCTGCTTGCCCGCATTGATCAGGTCCGGGTCCGCCTCGCCCGTATAAGGGAAGGGGCCGATGCCGAGCATGCCATTTTCGCTCTGAAGCGTGACGTTGACGCCGTCCGGCACATGGTTCGCCACCAGCGTCGGGATGCCGATGCCAAGGTTCACATAATAGCCGTCGCGCAATTCCTTTGCGGCGCGCGCCGCCATCTCGTCGCGGGTCCAGCTCATCAGACAGTTTCCCTCTCGCGGACGGTCAGCTTCTCGATCCGCTTCTCGTTGATGGTACTCAGCACGATGCGATCGACATAGATGCCCGGCGTATGGATGCAGTCGGGATCGAAGCTGCCTTCAGGCACGATCTCCTCGACCTCGACCACCGTTACCTTGCCGGCCGTCGCCATATTCGGGTTGAAGTTGCGCGCGGTCTTGCGGAACATGAGGTTGCCCGCCTGATCCGCCCGCCATGCCTTGATGATCGACAGGTCGGCGCGCAGCCAGGTTTCGCGGACATAGTCTTCGCCCTCGAACGTCTCGACCGGCTTGCCATCGGCCACGACGGTGCCGACGCCGGTCTTGGTATAGAAGGCAGGGATACCGGCGCCCCCAGCCCGGATACGCTCGGCAAGCGTACCCTGCGGGTTCAGCTCCAGTTCCAGTTCGCCGGAGAGATACTGGCTCTCGAACAGCTTGTTCTCGCCCACATAGGAGGAAATCATCTTCCTGACCTGCCGGCTTTCCAGCAGCATCCACAGGCCAAAGCCGTCAGCGCCGGCATTGTTGGAGATGACAGTCAGATCCTTGACCCCGATCGCGCGGATTTCCGGGATCAGGCTTTCGGGATTGCCCGACAGGCCGAAGCCACCAGACATGATCGTCATGCCGTCGAACAACAGGCCTTCCAGGGCCAGTGCCGGGCTGTCGTAGATTTTTTGCATATTTGTTTCCTTCAGCCGATATCGCCGCCGGCGACGGGCAGGACCGATCCGGTCACATAGCTTGCCTCGTCGGAGGCGAGGAAAAGGATGGGCGCGATCTGTTCGTCCAGCGTGCCGTAGCGCTTCATGAAGGCCGACGCCGTCACCTGCGACACCGCCTCGGCCATCCAGGCCTGCTCCTGCGCGTTGTCGCCCTCGGCGTTACGGGGCACGCGGCGCGGGGGCGCGCTGGTGCCACCCGGCGCGGTGGCAACGACGCGGATGCCGCTTTGCGCATATTCCATCGCCAGCGCCTGCGTCAGGCCGTTGATCCCGCCCTTCGCCGCCGAATAAGGCACGCGATGGATACCGCGCGTGGCGTTGGACGAGAGGTTGACGATGGTGCCCGCCCCCTGCTCCAGCATCGCGGGTAGAACCGCATGGCAGCAATAGAGCGTCGGCATCAGCGAGCGACGGATTTCCGCGTCGATCTGCGCCGGTTCGAACTGCGCATAGGGCCGCATGCGGATCGCGCCGCCGACATTGTTGACGAGGATATCGATGCGCCCCAACGCCTCGACCGCTACCGCCATCGCTTGCCCCGCGCCTTCATAGGTTTCCAGGTCGCAGACCACGGAAACGGCCTTGCCGCCTGCCGCAACGATCGCCTGCTGCACCTCGGTCACGAAGTCGGCCCGGTCGACGAGGACGACGCTGGCGCCCTCTGCCGCCGCGCGGGTGGCGACACCGGCACCGATGCCCTGCGCCGCGCCGGTCACGACCATCACCTTGCCGGTGAAGCGTCCCTGAAAGATCATCGCCCGGCTCCTCAGATATGATAAACGTCGATGACCTGATGAATATAGTCGTCCGTGAGGACGATCTTCTTCTTCAGGATCTTCGGCGCCTCGCCGCTGACGTCCAGCGTCACGAAATTGGTCCCGAAAAACTGCTGCGTCTTCTGGTAACGATGGCTCATCGTATGCCAGTTGTAGCGCAGGTCGATCGCATCGGCGCGCGTGTCGATGATCTCCACATTGGCGATGAAGTGCGACGTGCGCGCTTCCGGCGTGCTCGCCGACGACCGTTCGGTATTCAGCCGATAGACGCGATCCTCCAGCCCCTTGCGGTTGCCATAATAGATCAGCGAGATTTCGCTGTGCGGATTGGTGGTCAGCGCGTCGTCGTCGGTCCAGGCCGGCATCCAATATTCGCACTGCTCGCAATAGCAGTCCAGCCATTCGGTGAAGGCGCGATCGTCCAGCAAACGTGCCTCGCGATAGAGGAAGGCGCAAATGTCCTGATAGGACAGCGCCGGGCGTTGCGTGTCGAGAACCAGTGTCATTCCGCTGCCTCCATCATCGGTGCCGCGCTCGCGTCCTTTGCCATGCCATCGAGCATGATCTGGGCCCAGAATTCATGCTGGCGCACGAACAGCCCTTCATCCTCGCTGCGTTCGCTCGACAGCAACGGTTTCATGCCCATGGCGCTTGCATTGCTGTCCGGCCCGGCGATCCAGCGGGTCGCGCCACGGCTGAGGTCGTTCCACAATTCGCCCGCGCCCTCATAGGCCGACTGGCAGCTGCGGAATTCCTCCAGATCGTCGGGCGTGCCCATGCCGGTGACGTTGAAGAAATCCTCATATTGGCGGATGCGATGGGCGCGATCTTCCGCGCTCTCGCCCCTGGGGGCGTAGCAATAGATGGTGACTTCGGTCGTATGCACGTCGATCGGGCGGACGACGCGAATCTGGGTCGAGAACTGATCCATCAGGAAGACGTTGGGATAGAGCGCAAGATTGCGGGTCTGTTCGAGGATGAACTTCGCCTTGTCCTCGCCCAGCCGCTCGACCAACTGGTCCTTGAGGTTCCAGACCGGCCGGACCTCCGGATTCAGCACCTGCGTCCAGAGCAGGATATGACCATGCTCGAAACCATAGACGCCGCTCGCCGGCGCCTTCGACCAGCCATTTGCGTCGACTGCCTTGGTGCCTCCTTCGGCGCGGCGGCCCATGGTCGACTGGTAATTTTCATGGACCGAACTGACATGATAGCCGTCGCAGCCATTTTCCATCTGCATCTTCCAGTTGCCATGGAAGGTGTAGGTCGAATTGCCGGTCAGCACCTCCAGGCCTTCGGGCGCCTGATCGACCATCTGATCGATGATGACCTTTGCCTCCCCCAGATGCTCTTCCAGCGGCAGGACATCATGATTGAGCGAACCGAAGATGAAGCCGCGATAGCTTTCGACGCGAACCTTGGTCAGGTCGTGCGAGCCTTCATGATCAAAGCTGTCGGGATAGGCGCCGGTGCTGGCATCCTTGACGCGCAGCAGCTTGCCGTCGGTCTTGAAGCTCCAGCCATGGAAGGGGCAGACGAACAGCGGCTGGTTGCCCCGCTTGCGGCGGCACAGCTTGGCGCCGCGATGGGCGCAGGCATTGACCACGCAATTGAGGCCGCCATCCTTGGCGCGGTTCAGGATCACCGGCGTATGGCCGATCCAGGTGGTGAAATAGTCGTTCTTCTTCTCGACCTGGCTTTCATGTGCCAGATAGACCCAATTGTTCTCGAAGATATATTTCATCTCCAGATCGAACAGCTCGGGGTCGGTGAAGACGTCGCGGCGGCAGCGGAAAATCCCGGCTTCCGGTTCGTCGACCACGGCGGTCGCGACACGCTGCATCAGATGCTCATACATGATCTGTCTCCTTGCCTTGCGCGCTCAGGCGGTCTCGACTTCCGGTTCGATCGCCACTTCGGCGCGGGTGCGGGACGAAAAGCCCTCATCGTCCTCGCTGGATGCGCGCTGGAGCTGGAAATCGAAGGCGATATAAGCGGTGTCACCCTGACGGCTGGGCACCGGCAGCAACCCTTCGCGGGTGCCGAAGGCGAAATCGTCGGCTGCGAACGGATCGTCGCCGAAATTGATCTGCGTGGTCAGCGTGCGATAGCCGGGCGCCTCGATGAAGAAATGGACATGGGCCGGACGATTGCCATGACGGCCCAGCGCCTGCATCAGTTGATCGGTCGCGCCGCCGGGCGGCACCGAATAGCCGCTCGGCTGCTTGGAATGGAAGGCATAGCGGCCATCCTTGCCCAGCTTGATGCGACGACGGTTGTTGAACGGCGTCTGCTCGCCCGTCGGGTCGAAATGCGAATACCAGCCCTTGCTGTTGGCGTGCCACACATGGACGATCGCATTCTGCACCGCTTCATCATCGGGGCCGGTGACGGCGCCGCTCATATACAGCGTCTGCGTGCCTTCATCAGGATCGACGCTCAGATTGACGTCGCCCTCCACCAGTGGCGCGCCGGCGACATAGAGCGGGCCTTCGATGGTGCGCGGCGTGCCGCCAGTCAGGCCGGCCTTGGCATCCTTGGCATCCATGTAGAGGTCCAGGAAATGCTCGATGCCTGTGCCCGGCACGATCAGGCCAATCTCAGGAGCGCTGTCCGCCAGATATTTCATGGCCAGCCAGAATTCGCTTTCGGAAATGTCGTGCTTGACGATCAGGTCCATCACGCTTTCGGTGAGGTCGCGCACGATCGTCTTGAGCCGCGGACTGCCGCCGCTTTCATTCACACCCGCGGCGCGGTCGAGCAACTGCTGGATTTCCGGTCTTTGTACGAAGCTGGTACCCATATTTTCTCTCCTAAGCTTGCGGTTGGTCGATCAGCGATCGTCTTCGTGGATGGATGAAGGGTGGCGGCAAAGCGGCGTCACCTTCATGGTCATGAAGGGATAGAGCGGCAGCGCCATGAGCGTGTCGTGCAGCGCCGCATTGCTTTCGACGTCGAAGATCGAGACGTTCGAATACAGCCCGACCTTGCGCCAGATATGACGCCAGATGCCGGCGGTCTGAAGCTTCTGGAAATAGGCCTTTTCCGCGGCCTTGATCCGGGCAGCTTCCTCCGCATCGAAATCCAGCGGAATGTTGACGTCCATTTCGACCATGAACAACATGGATTCAGGCTCCTGCGGTATCGGGATGAAGGACCGGCCCACCGACAACCGATTTTGAGCGGTCGCGCCGGAAGAAGGCGAGCTTGTCCTCGTCGAAAGCGATGCCCAGCCCCGGCCCCGTCGGCACGGCGAGCGAAAAGTCGCCATAGCCAAGCGGCTCGCTCAGAATTTCCTCGGTCTGGAGCAGCGGGCCGAACAATTCGGTGCCCCAGGCCAGTTCCGGTAGCGTCGCGAAGACATGGGCCGACGCGACCGTGCCAACCCCGCCCTCCAACATCGTGCCGCCATAAAGGCCCATGCCGGCGGCCGCACCGATTGCGGCTACCTGCGCGGTTGCGAACAGGCCGCCCGACTGCGCGATCTTGAGCGCGAAGACACCGGCGGCATGGGCGGAAGCGATCCGCATCGCGCTGCGCGGGCCGTTGAGCGCCTCGTCCGCCATCAGCGGCACCGGCTGGCCCTTCGACAGCCGCGCCATGGCGGCGATCGCGTCACCCGCGATCGGCTGTTCGACCAGATCGCAACCGACATCATGGAGCATCGCCATGCCGATCTTGGCCTGCGCCTCCGACCAGTTCTGATTGACGTCGACACGCACGCTGGCGCGGTCGCCCAGCGCCTGGCAGATGGCGCCGACATGGGCGACGTCGTCGCGGACCTCGCGCTTGCCGATCTTCAGCTTGAAGATGCGGTGACGGCGGCGATCGAGCATTTCCTCGCCCTCCGCAATGTCGCGGGCGGTATCGCCGCTGGCCAGCGTCCAGGCCACCGGCAGGCTGTCGCGCACCCGGCCGCCACCGATCAGTTCGGACACGGCTATACCCAGCCGCTTGCCCGCCATGTCGAGCAGCGCGGTTTCGACCGCACATTTGGCGAAATGATTGCCGCGCACGCAGCGAGCGACCTTCGCCATGGTCGCACCGACCTGCGTCAGATCGCAGGTTTCCAGCACGGGAATGATATAGGTGTCGATCGCCGACTTGATACTCTCAGGGCTTTCCTCGCCATAGCTGAGGCCGCCGATCGTCGTACCTTCGCCAATGCCTTCCACACCGTCGGCGTCGACCAGGCGGACGATCACCATCGATTGGGCATGCATGGTGGCCATCGCCAGAACGTGCGGGCGGATCGTCGGCACATCGACGATGAAGGTATCGGCCCTGCTCAATACAGCCATTGCAGCGACTCTCCTGAATGCCTAGCTTTCGCAAGACAGATATGCCTCGACAGCGGATCGATCAAAGATCAATGTAGTCAAGGCTCCATACTTTGGAGGTATGATAGGTGATCGATCTGCGCCTTCTGCGCTATTTTGTGGCGGTGGCGGATAAGGGCAATTTCAACCGCGCCGCCGAACGGCTGCACATTGCCCAGCCGCCGCTGTCCCGCGCCATCCAGCAACTGGAGGCTCATGTCGGCGCGCCGCTGCTGGATCGTGCGAGCCGGCCGCTGCGGCTGACCGATGTGGGACGGCTGCTCCATGCGCAGGCATTGCAACTTCTGGCGCGCATGGAAGATGTCGAAGCGATGGTGAAGACGGCCGCCACCAGCCGGCGGCGACGCCTGGTGATCGGCTTCGTCGCCTCGACCATCTATGCGCGCCTGCCCGAACTGATCCGCGAATTTCGCAAGGTCGCAGCAAATGTCGAACTGGTCATGGTCGAAAGCACCACGCTCGAACAGATTGCCGCGCTCAAGGACGGCCGCATCGATGTCGGCTTTGGCCGCATAAGGTTCGAGGATCCAGCCGTGCGCCGCATCATCCTGCGCAACGAAAAGCTGGTCGCCGCCTTTCCGGTCGATCATCCGCTGGCGCAAGGCGACGGCCCGATCTCGCTGCGCGATCTTGCCGACGAACCGCAGATCATCTATCCGCGCGCGCCTCGGCCCAGCTATGCCGACCAGGTCATATCCCTGTTCCGCGACCATGCGATCGAACCGCGCATCGTCCATGAAGCCCGCGAACTCCAGATCGCTATCGGCCTGGTCGCCGCGGAGGAAGGGATGGCGATCGTCCCGGAATCGGTGCACCGGGCGCGCAGCCATGACGTCGCCTTCCGTGACCTGGTGGAGCCAGCGACATCCCCTATCATCATGAGTCACCGACCCGGCGACCGCTCGCCCGAACTGGCGCTTATGGCCGCGGTCATCGCCCGCCAATATGCCGACTGGGGCTATGAGGTGCCGACGGCGCTCAACGAGGAATTATAATCACCCGACAGCGCCGTCCATACCCATTGCGTATTTCAATCGGACTTAAACGGTATTTGGCGCGCCCCTGCATATCCTTCACTTTTCCGGGAAATCATGCCCATCAAATAAGGGAGAGGAATCGATATGCAGGGTATCGATATAAGTCGTCACATCGACGAATCCAGGTTCGGAAGTCTTCATCTCAAGATCATAATAGCCTGCGCGATCCTGCTGATCGTCGATGGATATGATGTCTTTATTTACGGCGTCGTCCTGCCACAACTCATGGACCAATGGCAACTTACCGCGCCACAGGCTGGCTCGCTGGCAAGTTGGGCCTTGTTCGGCATGATGTCGGGCGCATTGTTCTTCGGCCCGCTGGGCGATCGGATCGGCCGCAAGACCTGCATCGCCATCTGCTTTGTCCTGTTTAGTACCGCCACCTTCGTCAATGGCTTCGCGACGACGCCCACCATGTTCGGCGCGCTTCGCTTCCTCGCCGGCCTCGGCTGCGGCGGGCTGATGCCCAACGCCGTTGCGCTGACCAATGAATATGCACCCAAGCGGATGCGCAGCACGCTCGTCGCGCTGATGTTCAGTGGCTACGCGGTAGGCGGCATGGTGGCGGCGGGCCTCGGCATCTGGTTGCTGCCGCTATTCGGCTGGCAGGCCATGTTCTTCGCCGCAGCGGTTCCGCTTTTACTACTGCCGCTGGTCCTGCGCGGCCTGCCGGAATCAGCCGGCTTCCTCATCCGCAAGGGCGAACAGGCAAAGGCCCGCGCCATCCTGCAACGCCTGTCGACACAACCGATCGGTGATGGGCCGCTCGTCTATCAGGAGGCGACCTCGGATCGCGCATCGGTCGCCGAACTGTTCCGGCACAACCGGACGGTCGGCACCCTGTCCATGTGGCTCTGCTTCTTCTGCTGCCTGCTGATGGTCTATGCGCTGGGTTCCTGGCTGCCGCAGTTGATGCGCAGCGCGGGCTATAGCCTCGGCTCCAGCCTGTCCTTCCTGCTGGCGCTCAATTTCGGCGGCATGTTCGGGGCGATTGTGGGCGGACGTCTCGCCGACCGGTTCGGACTGCCGCGCGTGGTCATGGCCTATTTCCTGCTGGGCGCAGCGTGCATCACCTTGCTCGGCCTGAACGGTCCGATGCCGATCCTCTATCTGCTGATCTTCATCGCCGGAGCCGGCACTACGGGGACACAGATCCTGCTCTACGCCAGCGTGGCGGAGTTCTACAGCCTCTCGGTACGCTCTACGGGCCTCGGCTGGGCGTCGGGGATGGGCCGGGTCGGCGCGATCGTCGGACCGATGCTGGGCGGACTGCTGCTCGCCGCGCAATTGCCGATGGCACTCAATTTCGTCGCCTTTGCCATTCCCGGCCTCGTCTCGGTACTGGCCACGGCGGTCTTCATGATGAGCCGCCGCCAGCAGGTCGCTCAGGACAATTACGCCCTCGCGGCGTGATCGGGACCATCATGACCGTTCGGCAGACATCGTGGATCCCGGCCATTGTCGCCGGGATCATCGCCACCACCATATCCTTTGCGGGACCGCTGGTGATCATATTCCAGGCCGCTCAGGGGCTGGAACCAACGCTTGTTGCATCCTGGATATGGGCAATCTCGATCGGCAGCGGCATCCTTGGCATCATGCTGAGCTGGCGCTGGCGCGTGCCGATCGTGGTCGCCTGGTCGGCGCCGGGATCTGCGTTGCTGGTGACGATGCTGCCGCAAACCGATTTCGCCACTGCGATCGGCGCCTATATCGTCGCCAATCTCGCGGTGCTGCTGGTAGGGCTGTCCGGCGCCTTCGACCGGCTGATGCGGCTGCTCCCGGCAGCGATCACCGCCGCGATGCTGGCGGGCATATTGTTCCGCTTCGTGATCGACATGATCGGCGCCGTCCCGACTGCTCCGGTGATGGTGATAGCGATGATCGCCGCCTTCTTCGCCGGACGCGTTATCGCGCCGCGCTACGCCGTTGTGGCCGTATTGGTGACGGGTCTGGCGCTGACAGCCATGATCGGTGGCCTGTCCGGCAACATCGGGGCGCCCCGGCTCACCGTGCCAGTATGGACGACGCCGCATTTTGACTGGGCGGCCCTGGCCAGCATCGCGCTGCCGCTGGCGGTCGTCGCTCTCACCGGCCAATTTCTTCCCGGCATCGCCGTTCTGCGTGCAGCGGGCTATGAAAAGCCCGCCGCCCGGCCGATCGTCTCGGCCAGCGCGCTCGCCTCGATCGCGCTTGCGCCTTTCGGCTGCCACGGCCTCAATCTCGCGGCATTCACCGCCGCCATCTGCCTTGGTCCCGATGCCCATCCCGATCCGGCACGCCGCTATGTCGCCGGCATATCGGGCGGCGTGACCTATCTGGTCTTCGGCGCATTCGCCGCCACCGTGCTGGCACTGTTCGCAACCTTGCCCAAGCCGCTGATCGCAGCGCTCGCCGGCCTTGCCCTGTTCCCGGTCGTCGCCGGCTCGCTCAGCACCGCGCTGCGCACCGAACAGGGTCGCGACGGGGCGCTCGTCACCTTCGCGGTGAGTGCGTCAGGCATGACGCTGGCCGGCCTTGGCTCCGCCTTCTGGGGACTGATCTTCGGCATCGCAGTCCATCTGCTCCAGTCCGCCATGGCGCGGTCCGCACGCACTGCAACCGCCTGATCGACCTTCAAAAATAACCGACATTTCGGGAGAGTATCTATGTTCACCATCATGGCGCACACCCTGTCCGCCGCCGCCTTGCAGGCCGCACCTGCCGCGACGCTGCCGGCGACGCAGGCCGAAGAGGCGCAAAAGCCGGCGGAACTGCCGGCCTCGCAGAACAGCGATCGGCCCAAGCCCCCCAAGCCCGCCTTCCGTCCGATCAATCATGACGAGGATTATTCGGGCTTCCGCGACATACGTGACGCCAATCTGTGGACGCGCCTCAAATATCTGCCGATCGTCGGCAAGACCTATGCGACGCTGGGTGGCGAACTGCGCCTGCGCCCCGAACTACGGCTGGGCGAACGGTGGGGACGCGGTCCGCAGGACGATGACGGCAATTTTCAGCAGCGCACCCGTATCTGGGGCGATCTTCAGGTCGAAGGCCTGTTTCGCGCCTTCGTTGACCTCGAACATGCGACCAGCACCGGGCTGGATTCGGTCGTCGCCCCGATCGAGGAAGGCCGCCTCGATTTCAACCAGGCCTTCGTCGAAGCGCATGTGCCCGTCGGCCCGGCCCGGATAACCGCCCGGCTCGGCCGTCAGGAAATCGGCATAGGCAACCAGACCGTCTTCGACATGCGCGAAGGCGCCAATACGCGGCGCTCGCTCGACCTGCTACGTGTGATGGGGACCATGGGCAAATGGGACGGCGGTTTCCTGACCGGCCATGCCGTGCTGGAGAAGCTGGGCACATTCGATGACGAAACCAACCATGATTATGACCTGACCGGCTTTCATGCCGGGCGCAGCTTCGGCGGCGATACACGCACCGGACGGGCCGAAGCATTGTTCGTATCGTCGGATCGCGCCAGCCTGGCCTTCGACAGCGAACCCGCCGCGCGCGACCGGCGCCACACCCTGTCGCTGCGCTATGCGGGGAAACGCGACGCCTGGAGCATCGATGTCGAGACGATCCGCCAATGGGGCGCATTCGGCGATCTCGACATCGACGCCTATTATGTCACCGGTACACTTGCCCACGGCTGGCAGGGCGGATGGAAACCCAAACTCGCACTGCGGGTCGATGTGGGGTCCGGCGACAAGAATCCGAATGACGGAAAGATCGGTACCTATGCACCGCTCTTTCCAAAGCCGCTGACCTATAATGGCGACCTTGGCCCGCACAACCTGACCATCATCCAGCCGATGCTGTCGCTCCAGCCGACCACGCGGCTGAAACTCGACTTTTCCGCGGCGGGCCTGTGGCGCACCTCCATCCATGACGGCGTCTATTCGCTCGGCGGTCAGGTCTTGCGGCGCGGCAACGAAAGCGACAGTCGCTTTTTCGGCAAGCGCGTAACCGCCGCCGGGCAATATGCCCTCAATCCCTTCATGACGCTGGGCTTCTACACCATCTACGGCGACGTGTCGGAAAAGTTCAAGCCGGGTCGGGATCTTGTCTACGCAGCCAGCTATCTGACCTTCAGATTCTGACGGTAGCGACAACGGCGCGCGCCTAGTGGGGCCAGATAAACAATTCGCCCTCTTGAGCGGAAGGCTCATCCCAGAGCGCCATGTTGTAGTCGATAATGCATCCACCCCAGGACGGTATCGTCAAAGACGACGGGCCACCCAAGAGCATCCCGCCGTGCTGCTGGTTGAGTTCATCCATCCGTCATCGCCAACCGGTCGTGCAATCGACGCCTCGCCGATGTCGAAGGGAATTCCTGTCCCATACCCTGCCCGGGGAGCGGCACAAAACCGGCAGAAGATGAGGAGAGCGAAGCAAAATCTGTTCGGGAGTATTTCGTTCCCCCTGCACCGTTTACAATTTGTTTAATCGTTCTTTGCCGCGAAGACGAATTTCGCTTGCGCTTTGTCCCGGCAGAAAGCTAAGGGCTGCGGCGGCCGGGGAGTAGCGCAGTCTGGTAGCGCGCCTGCTTTGGGAGCAGGATGTCGCAGGTTCGAATCCTGTCTCCCCGACCACTTTTTACCTCAAAACAACTCATATGTACCCATGAGGTCCAGGGTGAAAATCTACTGTTTTCAGTGGGTTGGATGTGTCACCATAGAACGCCACCAGGATTCGAGGTGGAATGGTGAAACAACACATTTTTGGCGGAAATGTTGTTCGTCTCGCCGCGTCAAACGCGGAGATGAAGGACTATGCTTTCCGACGGCGTGCTGACCTCACTAAAGGCTCACGACAAACCGATTAAAAAATCTGATGGCGGTGGCCTCCTCGTCCGGGTCGAGCCACAGGATGATGCTGCCCAATCCGGCGCTGGCGCCGCGCGGCCAGATAATCCGTCCCGTTGATGACGCTCGCTGTCCGCTTGGAGGAAACCAGCGTCGCCTTCGGTGCGGACCAGGGCCTGCCGGTTTCGTTATGATACACCGCTGCGGCATGGTCCCGCATGCAGGCCAGTGCGTCCGATGCCTCGTCGAGAAATGCCAGTTCCTCGTGCGCGCGCTCCAGCTCTACGGCGTGGATTTCGCTTCCATCAGCCTGCCGGAGAAGGTCACGCATCTGCCTTGCTGCGCCGTCGGCTTGTCCCGCTGCCTGATCGCTCACGCGGTGAAAACTGTGGACGATGCCCCATGCGATGCGTCCCGCGACTTTCTCCAGCCTGCTGTCCCGCAGAACATCGAAAAGCGTCGTGACGATCAACTCGACCGCGAGCTGAACCTCGGTCGCATCAGGCGTTTGGCCGGTGCGCTCCTCGTCGTCGCGGCTGACCCTGACGCCATCGAGGTCCGTTTCAAATGCGGTGAGAAAGCTGTCGGACGTGACCGCGCTTTCTTCGGCAATGAGGGCTGCAATCTCAGTGAAGCTGCGGACGGAACGGAATGCCTTGGTTTTTCGTTCCAAGGTGCAGTTCGTCTGCTTTCCCATTCTGGATGCCCAAGATGGCCGATTGCAGACCGTGATGTCGAACTCCTAAGATGCCGACGAAGCCTTTGAGCCGAACTGAGCCCCTCGGTGATAAGCCTCTATTCGGCAGTTCCGGACCATTAAATCGCGATTTTGATACAAACTTCTATCCAGCCGGTGACCAGTCTGGGGCCCAAACTCCGACGCCTGGTTGATGGAGTAACCGCTTGCGCCAGCCTTCATTCCTTAGATTTGGCCCGGCCTTATGGGGCGACCGCTGCACCGGCGCGGATGAAGTCATGGGTCATGAGCCATGTCTCGAACGCCGTCGTCCAGCCGTCGCTGGGCAGATTCTGCGGCCGCAGGCCAAAGCCTTGGCCGCCCTTCTCGTAAAGATGCAGTTCCACCGGCAGATTGGCGTCATACCATTTTTGGAAGAGGTCGACGCTCTTGGTGGCGGTTGTCGTCCTGTGCGGCGGCGACGAACAGCGGCGGCGCATCAGCGCCGGGCGCCTTGTTTTCCATCCCGCCATAGATTGACGCGGCGAAATCGGGATGGGTCGGCCCCCTGCCTTCCAGCACGACCGCCATCGTCGTCATCGCGCCGGCCGAAAAGCCCATGATCCCGATCTTGTCGGGCGCCACGCTATAGCGGGGGGCATTTTCGCGCACGAAGCGCACCGCCTGAAGACCGTCGGCCATCGCGATGTGACGATAGGGGGCCAGCGCCTTGGTGGTCTTTTCAAAATCGGCACCCTTGGGACGCGGTGCGCCCGCGCCGGGGTTGGGCAGGGTCATGTTCGGCCGCACGCGATATTTGAGGACGAAGGCTGTGATCCCGCGGTCGGCCAGCCATTGGCCCACTTCCAGCCCTTCCAGATCCCAGGCGAGGATCTGGAACCCGCCGCCGGGACATACGATCACCGCCGTTCCGTTCGCCTTGCCCGCCGCCGGACGAATGACCGTCAGCGTGGGATCGGTGACATTGGTGACTATGCGTGCCGCTTTGCCGTTCTTGTCCTTGAACGGCACATTGATTTCCTTGATCTTCCAGTCCGACGTTCTAGGCGCAGCGCTTGGCCAGATACGCACCACTTCCGGTGCTGGTAGCGTGACCGGTTCAACGCTGTGGGCTTGACCCTGCAGGCCCGCGAATAGGAGCGAAAGGAGCAGAACAGATCGGATCATCTTCATGTCGGCATACCTCTCTTTCATTTTTATGGCCGACCCATCAGGCGACGGTCAGCTTCACCTGACTGAGTTTTTCCGAGCTGTTGCCTGTAGAGATGGTGAAAATGCCCGGTTCGACGGTCCAGTTCATCTCGCTGTCCCAGAAGGCCAGGCTGTCGGGCGTTAGGTCGAACCGCACGGTCCGCTTTTCGCCCGGTTTGAGGGTGATCCGGCGGAAGGCCTTGAGTTCCAGCATCGGCCGCGGTACCGAGCTGACCTCGTCGCGGACATAAAGCTGCACCACCTCATCTCCAGCTCTGGCCCCGCTGTTGGTCAGGTCCAGCTCGACGAAAAAGGGGTCGTTCCTTCCGATCTTCGGCTGCGACAGTCGGGGCTCTGACAGGGTGAAGCTGGTGTAGCTGAGACCATAGCCAAAGGGGAAGAGCGGCTGCCGCTTCCCCTCCACATAGGGATAGGGATCGGCGGTCGGTTGACGGTCATACCATGCGGGCAGTTCGCCTGCGGAGCGGGGAAAGCTGACGGTCAGCTTGCCGCCCGGATTGACCCGGCCAAACAGCATGTCGGCGACAGCATGGCCGCCTTGCTCGCCCGGATACCAGCCCTCGACCAGCGCATTGGCCGCCTCCGCCAGCCTGTTCACCGCCAGCGGGCGGCCGTTGAGCAATAGCCCGATTACCGGCTTGCCCAGTGCCAACATTGCTTCGACGAGCGCGTCCTGATCGCCGAACAGAGACAAGGTGCTGCGATCGCCCGGCAATGCTGATACGACTGCTTCGCGCGTGATCTGCTCATTATCGCCCACAACCAGCATGATGACGTCAGACCGGCGCGCCAC
This sequence comes from Sphingobium sp., assembly GCF_035511395.1. Taxonomy (GTDB): domain Bacteria; phylum Pseudomonadota; class Alphaproteobacteria; order Sphingomonadales; family Sphingomonadaceae; genus Sphingobium. The sequence goes on along the minus strand of NZ_DATKFP010000389.1, from coordinate 17,983 downwards.
TTCAACGGCCTCGGCAATCCGCGCCTTGTTGTCGCTGTCCTTCACCCGGCGGATCGGCGCGGTTTCCGGCCGCCAACCCGGCTTCACCGGCATGTCGATCCAAACGCCGTCCGCCTGTTCGATCGTGACCGCCTTGCCAGATCCAGCACGCAGCCCTTCGACAATGCTGACCGTATGTTTTGGCGCTCCGGCATAGCCGCCACGCAGCGCCTGCGCCGAATTGGGGCCAATCACGGCAAGTTTCAGCGGCTTTTGCGGATCGAGCGGCAATATGCCGTCATTCTTGAGCAGCACGAGCGCCTTTTCCGCCGTCTTGCGCGCCAGCGCAGCCGCCGCCGGATCATCCAGCACGCGCGCGGCGCGCTTTGGATCGGCATAGGGTTGCTCGAACAGCCCGGCCTCAAACTTCAGCGCGAGGACTCGCGCCACCGCCGCGTCGATACTGGCCTCCGGCACGCGCCCGGCGCGCACCAGAGCGGCCAGCCCGCCATAGCAACTGCCGTCGGGCAGATCGACGTCGACCCCGGCCTTGATCGCCAGGATCGCAGCCTCGTCCTTGTCGGCGGCGACATGGTGCGCGCTCGCCAGCCGTTCGATGCCATGATAGTCGCTGAAATAGCTGCCCTGGAAACCCATCAGCTTGCGGCCGTCATCCTGCAGCAGCGCCCGGTCCATATGCGCCGGGACGCCCGCCACCTCATTATAGGATGGCATGATAAGCGCGGCGCCCGCCTTGATCGCGGCCTTGAACGGCGGCAGATAGGTGGTACGCAGCGTGCGTTTCGACATGTCGGCGGGCGCGATATTGATGCCCCCCTGCGGCGTGCCATGCACATAATGTTTGAGTGTCGCGAAGATCCGATCCTTGCCGATCGGGCGCGTGCGACCCTGCAATCCTCGCACCGCCGCCGTGCCCATCTCGCCCACCAGATAGGGGTCTTCGCCGAAAAATTCCTCGCTGCGGCCCCAGCGCGGATCGCGCATCAGGTCGACCACCGGGCTGAGGCCAACGGTCACGCCGCGCATCCGCGCCTGCCGCGCAATGACGGTGAATACCTGCTCAACCAGATCCGGGTCCCATGTGCTACCCAGCGCGGGAGGAATCGGGAAATTGGTGGCGTCCTGCACGGCTAACCCGTGCGCCGTTTCTTCATGGAACAGCAGCGGGATGCCGAGCCGGGTCTGCTCCACCGCATAATTCTGCACCGCGTTCATGAAGGCGACCGCATCCTCCGGGGTGCGATAGGGATCGGTCATGAACCGCGTCGTGCCCATCGTGTCCGACGGCCGCGACATCTGGCCGATGCCGTGCGGAATGGCCGCGGCCGCCTTTTCAGGCGAGAAGGCGCCGGTCTCCGGATCCATGATCTTCGACTTGGTCATCCACAGCGCACAGAGTTGCGCAACTTTTTCCTCCAGGATCATACGCCCCAGAAGATCGGCCACCCGGTCGGCCACAGGCGCGCGCGCATCGCGATAACGCGGCCCGGATGCGCCCCAGGCTGGTGCCACCGGGGCCAACATGGTGGCCGATGCCAGCACCGCGCGGCGTGAAAAACGAACCACCTTCATTCTCCCGGTTTCACAAATGGATTGGCAGCGATCATGCCGCGACCGTGAACTGATATTGCCCCGGCCCGACGACGATCCGGGTCAGGCCCTTCTCCTCCGTGACCCGCCGCGATGCCGCCAGCGGCCTGCGGTTCATGCGGATCTGACGGCGCGCGCCGGGCAGCACCACCTCGCCCTGCACATTGGGCGGCAGTTCGACCGAGAGGGTCAGCACCTCGCCCTCATAGCGCCAGTCGGTCTTGATGAGGCCCGCGATCGAGCCATAGTCCGCGCCGCCATTCCCCAGCCTGCGGTCGAACACCGGCGCCACGCGCACCCGGCGGAAACCCGGCTCGATCGGGGCGATGCCTGCGATCCGGCGGAACAGGAAGTCGGTGATCGCGCCGAAGGCATAATGGTTAAAGCTGTTCATCGTCCGGTCGCCGCCGTCGCTGTTCCAGCGTTCCCACATGGTCGTCGCGCCATTCTCCACCATATAGCCCCAGCTGGGATAGGAGCGCTGGAGCAGCAGCGCCACCGCCGTCTCCTGCTGTCCCGTGTCGGCCAACGCGTCGAGGATATGGGGCGTGCCCAGGAACCCCGTCGACAGCTTGCCGCCCCGCGCCGCGATATTGGCGGCCAGCCTGCGCCCCGCCTCCATCCGCAGCGGCGGCGGCAGCAGGTCGAAGCGGATCGGCAGAATATAGCTGGTCTGGCTACCATTGCCGATCTGGCCGTCGGGCTGGACATATTCCTTGAGGAAGGCGTCGCGGATCGCCCCGAACAGCGCGCGATAGCGATCCGCGTCCGCCGTCTTGCCGATCGCGGCCGCCATGTCGGCCATCATCCGCGCATCCGCCGCCCAGAAGGCGGTGCCGATCAGCGCTTTCGGCGTGGTCGCGTCGCCGGGCTGCTTGGCGTCCACCGCCAGCCAGTCGGCATAATCCGACCCGCGCGCCTTCTTCCAGAGATGATCCGGGTTCCGCTCCAATATATAGGCCATGTAGCGGTTCATGGCCTCCCAATTCTCGGCGATGATCCCGGTGTCGCCATAATGCATCCAGGCGGTGTGGGGCAGGATCACCCCGGCATCGGCCCAGCCGGGCGAACTGCTCTGGCTGTTGGGCATGAAGGGCGGGATCACGTCCGGAAAGCCACCCGCCCTGGTCTGGCCATGGCGGACATCCTGCATGAAGCGGCGGGTATAGGCGCCGACGTCCATATTATAGGCGGCCGCGGGCCAGAAGACGGCGGCATCGCCCATCCACCCCAGGCGCTCGTCGCGTTGCGGGCAGTCGGTGGGCAGGCCGAAAAAGTTGGACCGCTGGCTCCAGGTGGAATTGCGCCAGAATTTCGCGATCACCGGATCACCGATGCGGAAGGCGCCGGTGACAGGCAGATCATTATGGCCGACCAGCCCCGTCAGCGTCTCCTGCGTCGGCGCATGGGGCAGGCCGTGCAGCTCGACATAGCGGAAGCCATGATAGGTGAAGCGCGGTTCCCAGACCTCCTCACCCACGCCCTTCAAGATATAGGTGTCACGGGCGAAGGCGGTGCGCAGGTTGGACTGGTCGACCTCGCCGCTCGGCAGCAATATCTCGGCAAAGCGCATCTCGACCTTCGTGCCCGCCGCGCCCTGCGTCCGCAGCCGTGCCCATCCGGCGAAATTCTGACCGAAATCGACGACGTGGACGCCCGGCTTGGGCTGGGTGATGGTGACCGGCGCGATGGTCTGGGTGACGCGGATCGGCGGCGCCACCTGCGGCTCGACCGGGATATCGGGCACCGGCGCGCGCTCGGCGGCGCGCCAGCCCTCCACCGATGCGCCCGGCAGCGCCCAGCCGCTTTGCTCGCGTCGGGCGTCATAGACTTCGCCGTCATAGATTTCCGACGACAGGATCGCGGAAGGCGCGGTGGTCCAGCCATCGCCCGTGCCGATCGTCTCGGTCGGACCGTCGGCATAGGTCAGTTCCAGCTGCGCCAGCACGCGACAGGGCGCGGGCCCGAAGACGAAGCGCGCCCCTTCGGTGAACTCGCTGCCATACCAGCCATCCCCAACCCAAAGGCCCAGCATGTTCCCGCCCGGCTTCACCAGGCTGGTGACATCATAGGCCTGATAGAGGATGCGCTTGCTGGTGTCGGTCGATTCCGGCGCCATCCGCCGGTCGCTGATCTTCCCGCCGTTCAACCAGGGTTCGTAGCAGCCCAGCGCGGTGGCGTAGAGGCGGGCGCTCTGCACGGGCTTGGCGGCATCGAAGCCGCGCCGCAAATGCATGGCCGGATAGGCGGGCCAGGGTTCGCCCACCGGCTTTTTCTTCGCTTCCACCGCGGCAGGCCAGGCGCTGTCGTCGAAGGCGGTGGCCGCCCAGTCATCGGGTGCTGAGAGGCTGGCCTTCCACCCCGTCGCACTGGTCAGGCGGCGGCTGTTCCCGCGCGCGTCGGTAATACGGACGATGGCGGCGAGCAGCGATCCGGGCACATTATAGCTGACATAGCGGCCCTGCGACACGCCGATCACATTGCGCCCCGGCCGCAGCGCCAGACGGTAGGTCGCCATGGTCGTCCAGCTGACCGGATCGGCATCTTCGGCCTTGACCGGCCTGCCGTTCAGCCAAACCCCCTTCAACCCCGGACAGCTGAGCAGCAGCACGCCGCCCTCGCCCCGGGTGGCACTCAGCACCGTCCGGTAAAAGCGCATGCCGTCCGCCGGGATGCGGTCTGTCCCGTCGATCCAATGCAATCCCGCCTGCCGGTCCAGCGCGGCATCTGCATCCTCGCTCGCCAGCCATTGGGCGGACCAGTCGGCCGGATCGGCAAGGCCGGTCTCCCACATGGCGGGGCTGCTGCGAACGCTGCGCTTGCCGTCCGCATCCCATGCCTCGACCGACCACCAGAAACGTGAGCGCGAGGTCGCGGCCGGGCCGTCAAAGGGAATGTCGAAGGTGCTGGCCGACGGGACGCGCCCGCTATCCCAGACCAGATTGCGCCCGGCGGTCAGCTGCTCTTCGGACCGCGCCACCATGATGCGGTAGGCGCCCTGCGTCAGGGTTGCGTCATTGCTGACCAATTGCCAGGAAAAGCGCGGTTGAAGCCGCCCGATCGCCAGCGGCGCGGTGAGACCGCACACGCGCAGGTCCATGAGACCGAATCCGGCGGCCTCCGCTGCCCTGGCGCCACCCGGAGCGGCCAGACCCGCCAATGCGAGCGCGCTGCCCTTCATCATGTCCCGACGCTGAACGCGCATGGCCTGCTCTCCCCCTCCTATATAATGGCGGCATAATAGAACGGCGGAGTACTTTTTCTAGTATTTTCTCGACCATATGCCTCGTGGGTGGGAAGGCGAACGGCGCTGACAGCACACCAGCCTCCGCGCAGCTTTGATTCCTTGGAGCTGTGCGAGTGGTTCGTCTCATCCAACACATGATGTACGAACGTCCGGTTTCTGGAAGTGCAAATGGCACCACTCGCGGCAAGAAATGGCGCGTAGCAGCCGCAAAATAGGTCCTGGCTCCTCGCATCGGCGAGGAGCCAGGCAACCTCAGATTTCCGTGCCCTCCGCCAATGTCAGTGCGTCCTCTACATCCACTCCGAGATATCTGACCGTGCTTTCAATCTTTGTGTGCCCCAGTAGGATCTGGACCGCGCGAAGATTTCCCGTTGCCTTGTAGATGATCGATGCCATGGTCCGCCGCAGCGAATGGGTACCATAATCTTCACTGGGCAAGCCAATTCCTGTAACCCACTCGTCGACAAGGCGGGCATATTGTCTCGTGCTTATGTGGGCAGCATGATCGGTGCGGCTGGGGAAAGCCAAATCCTCTAAAGAGCCCCCTCTCAGTTCGAGCCATTTGAGGAGGCTAGCGCGAGCATCGTCCATCAATTCGAACTGGACTGGCCTTCCGGTCTTTTGCTGAACGACCGTGGCTCGCGTACGATTTTTCCGATCACAAACGATGTCGCTGATCCTGATCTTCATCAGGTCGCAGCCGCGCAGTTTGCTATCGATGGAGAGATCGAAGAGAGCCCGCCATGTTGATCCAGGAAGAAGCGGATGGCCCAAATCTGACAGGGTTTGAGCGCTCGCTTCGCACCTACCTTGCGTCCTGCATTCCACGACACTCGATCACGAGCGGCAGGATCGAATTCTGACAATCCCATGACACGTCTCCAGTTGGCCGTAATGGCCGCGGGGAAAACGCTTCATGGTGGGTCCGCCCCTTCCCGGTCGTTCAGCGCGCAATATCTCGCTCTTAGATGCGGACCGGCGGCTATTCTGTTCGTTCTGTGGGAGGTTAGGCGGAAACCGGATGGACGCATGCCCATCCGACCTCGGTTAACGCTGATCAGATCTGGACCTGCCCGCCATCGACAAACAACTCCACACCGTTGACGAAGCTGGCATCCGCCGAGGCCAGGAACAGTACGGCCCTGGCGATCTCTTCGGGCTGACCGACGCGACCCGCGGGGATCAGGCTGGCGAGATAATCCTTCGTACCCTCGGCCTGCTCACCGCCGCCAAACAGTTCGTTGAGGCCGGCAGTGTCGGTGACGCCAGGACTCACCGCATTCACGCGTATGCGGCGATCCTTGAGGTCGAGGATCCAGTTGCGAGCGAAGCTGCGCACCGCCGCCTTCGTCGCGGAATAGACGCTGAAGGCTGGCGTGCCGGAGACACTCGTGGTCGAACTGGTCAGGATCACAGATGCTCCATCCTTCAGCAACGGCAGCGCCTTCTGCACTGTAAACAGTACGCCCTTCACATTGGTGTCGAACGTGCTTTGATAATGCTCTTCGGTAATCGACCCGAGCGCCACCATCTCGCCGCCGCCGGCATTGGCGAACACGACATCGATCTGGCTGTGCTTCTGCTGGACCGCGTCATACAGTTGGTCGATGTCGGCGAGATTGGACATGTCGCCACGGACACCCGTGATGCGACCGCCGATCTGCTTGACCGCCGCGTCCAGAGCCTCCTGCCGGCGCCCGGTGATGAACACCGATGCTCCTTCGGCTGCGAAGGCCTTCGCGGTGGCAAGGCCGATGCCGCTGGTCCCGCCGGTTACCACCACCACCTGGTTGTCAAATCTGTTCGTCATCGTCTGTCTCCTTGAGTTTTCCGGCTGAGCGCCGGTGCCCCTCTTAGATGCAGCGAGAACGATGATGCCTGTAGTCAGCAAATATGGCACTGAGCGTTCCACAGGAGGAACGCTGATGCGGATCGATCTCAACGACTATGCCTATTTTGCCGAGGTGGTGGCCCACGGCGGCTTCGCGGCGGCGGGCCGTGCGCTGCGCGAACCCAAGTCGAAGCTGAGCCGTCGCATTGCAGGGCTGGAGGAACGTCTGGGCCTCCGCCTAATCGAGCGATCCAGCCGGCGCTTTCGTGTGACCGACACGGGGCAAGCCTTTTATGAGCGATGCCGCGCAATGTTGGCGGAAGCGGAACAGGCGGAGGCACTGGTCATGCAGGCGCAGGCTGAGCCCCATGGTCGCATTCGCTTCAGCTGCCCGACCGGCATGCTGGAGCCTATTTCTGACCTAATCTCTTCCTTTCTGGACCGGTATCCGAAAGTGCGGCTCCAGCTTGTTGCCACGGACCGTCCGGTGGATCTTATCGAGGAGAGGATCGACGTCGCCCTTCGCGTGCGGGCCAGCTTCACCAGCGACGCCGCACTGACCATGCGATCGCTCGGGATATCGACCCGCATCCTCGTCTCGGCTCCTCAAATAGCAAACCAGATAGGCAGCATCGAGAATTTGACATCGCTCCCGGCCCTTGCCACCCATGACGCCGCCGACGATCTGGAATGGCATCTCGAGACCGACGACGGTCGCAGCCATGTCCTCCGGGTCCAGCCGCGCATCGGGTGCGAGGACATGGCTACCGTCCGCAAAGCCGCCGTTGATGGGCTGGGGGTAGCGATCCTTCCGGATCATGTCTGTCGGGCGGCTCTCGATGCGGGAACACTGGTGCGCGTCTTGCCGGCCTGGCGCGGACAGCGGGGCATCGTGCATCTGGTCTTTACCACACGGCGAGGCCTGCCACCGGCCGTCCGGGCGCTCATCGATCATCTCGCAGCAGGTTTTTCGCGCGATGCCGGGGGGAAAGGCGCGTGAAGCAACGAGATTCATCACCGACCCAAATCGGCCATTCAGCGCTAAATTATGGATCCCAATGACCAGACCGTCCGCTTGCGCAAAGGGGGGCGGTCAACCCAAGGGCGCACCTTCCCTCTCCATTGCGCATCGCGCATCGAAGTTTCGGGCCAGTTCAGCGAGTTTCAACGCCCCTAACCGGGCGACCAGTAGCGCCTCTGCATCCGCCAGCACATCCGCCAATGCCTCGTTGACAGTCTGCTCGACTGCACATTCAGGATGAGAATGCTCATTGCCGATAGCGAAGATACGTGGGCCACCGACCGCCCGATGCACGTCTAGGAGCGAGACTGTCTCCAGATCCACTGCGATAACCCAGCCGCCGCCATGCCCTTTTTCGGAGCGCACATATCCTGCGTCCCGCAGCCCGGCCATGGTGCGGCGGACAACCACCGGATTAGTGCCTAGCATCCCCGCAATCGTCTCGGACGTCATAGCCCCTTCATGCCGCGCCATATGGAGCAGCACATGAAGCATCCGCGAGAGACGACTATCGTTACGCACGACCCGATCTTTTGCATGACCGCCCCGATTGGCAAGTCCGATATTTCACGATACTCATAATGTTACATGATTCGCGGAGCATAGGAAATGCGAGAGTTCGAGAACCCTGACCATTGGAACATGGCGGCGCAGCATTATGAAAAGACGGCCCATCCCTTCACCGCGCGCTATGCCGAGGCCGCGCTGGACCGGATAAGGTTGGGGCCTGGCAGTCGTGTCTTGGACGTCGCGGCCGGCACCGGGGCGCTAGCGCTGGCGGCCGCCCGAACAGGCGCACAGGTGCTAGCGACCGACTTTTCGCCGGGGATGGTGGCCCGTATCGCGGCAGCGGAGCTACCCAATGTCGAAGCCCGTGCCATGGATGGACAGGCGCTCGCGCTGCCGGACGGGGTGTTCGACGCCGTCTTTTCGATTTTCGGTGTCATCATGTTCCCCGACTGGCGCAAGGGGCTAGCCGAAATGGCACGGGTTACGCGTCCAGGCGGGCATGGCATTGTCGCGACCTGGCAGGGACGTGGCGCAGCAACCTTCCTGCTGCTGGGTAATATTCGCCGGGACCTTTTCCCCGGTCGCGACAGCATGGCAATGCCGGAAGCGGTTGGAGCTTTGAGCGACCCAGACGACTTCGCCCGCGAGATGATCGCCGCCGGCTATCGCGATCCAGACATCGAGCGCGTCACCCATGACTATGCACTCGAGGTCACGGCCCTAGATGATCCTGACACATTGTTCGGCATGTCACCCGACTGGACCAGTCTTAGCGATGAGGAAAAAGCAGATGTTGTCGCCGAGGTTCGGCGAATGGCGGCGGGGCGCCCTATCCTGTCCGTCCCATCAACCGCGCTGATCGGAGTGGCCCGACGCTAATATGCTCCGACCCATCCAAAATATTCAGCCGGAGATTTCTCAATCCCAAGTGCAGACAGGCAGTAACCGATACCGTCATTGGCCGCTTGTACTCACCCCAACCCGCTTTAACAGGTTGGACCATGATCGCTAACCACACAGATGAAATTCGTCAGGGCTTAAGCGCTCATCGTGCGCTAACCATCCTCCAGCTACTTGATGGCCCCCTGCGCGGCGGAACAAACGAGCGCTTGCTCACAGCATTATTTGAGATGATCCAACTCCGCACGTCTAGAGCAGAGTTGCGATCAATCTTGGATTTCCTTGAGAGTGAGGGCGCGATTAGCACCACCGTGGTTGAGGGCCTGACTGTCATCGTCTTGAAATACCATGGTCATGAGATCGCGACAGGTCTGGTTTCTATAGAGGGTATCGAGAAGCCGAAGCCGGACGCCTCATATTTGGAATGACGACCCACGCCGGACGCTCAGAGCCAGATTTTCGATCCCCGACTGCAGCGGGTCTGCTTTTCAAGCGCGTGTTGACCGATAGTGTTGAAAAACTCCGTCGAGCCATTTGCCGCGGGCATGCGTGGCAACATTATTCCGTAAAACCATTCAGAATAGGCGCATCGTTACGTACGGCCTGCACAAATTACCTGAGTGGTGCGTGCTCCACATCGCCTGAGGCCGTCCCGCGAGTTTTTCAACACTATCGACCAACTTGCGCCGTTCTGGAGCAATGCTGGCAATGTCGGATCACGCCGAAACAAACCATCTTCGCGCATCGCGACTGTCGAGCAGCGAAGCGCGCGGATGGAGCCGTCTAGAGAAGTTGTCACCAAGCTGATAAGAACTGCGCGGACCAACTTCCCTCAGGCCGAGCGCTCATTTCTAGCGTGATGGTCCCTTGGATAGGGTAATGCGTACCGTGATCACGTCGCCCTCGGCCAGCTTTTCTGCTTTTCTCACACTCGCCTTGATGGGCAGCATGTAGCCTTGCCGGGCCTTGCTCGGAAAGACCGATGTGCGCCAACACGTTTTGCCGATACCAGCCTCTACGTAGACCGATCCCCAAGCCGCTGAGTGGCCAGACGATGCTACACGGATGGCTTCGCCGACGTCTCCGTCGATCGTCAGAAAATGCCACGACATCGATGAGGGCTGGCCATCCTTGCCTTCCCCGCGCCACAACCAGATAGGGCCCACATGCTCCCAAGCTGCTTCGTCAGGTGAGACGTCTCCGCCCAGTTCCTCGCGCAGGAAGCGGATGAGCTCGGGGTCTGTTGGGCCATCGTTCGTTTGCACCACGGGATCATTGGCTGTGCGCTCGTTTGATGCAACCCGATCTTGAGCTATCGTTTGCGTCTACGTTCTCTTTGGTTGGGTGCCGCAGTCGACCCTTTTAGGACGCTCAGCCATCGATTTAAGTTCACGAGGTGCGAACGGTCCGCAATTCGATGGTCAGCCATGGATCACGCCATCGGACCGGATTCGCTATGTTCGCCGGGAAGGCTGGGCCCGCAGCATGACCGCAATTTATGAATGGAAAGGCGGCGAGGATAAGCCTGTCCGTCTGTTCGCAACGCCCGACGTTCTCATGGGATGTACAGGTCTGGGTGACGATGTCGCATGTGGGCGGGAAGCCTCTAATCGTCCCCGTTTTATTGATCGGATCAATCTGGCAAAGGGTACGGCCCAGAGCATTTTCGACCCCAACCCCACTTATCGATCGATCAAGCTGGGTCGGGTTGAACGGCTGCAATGGACCAACGCCATGGGCATCGACGGCTTCGGTGATCTCATCTATCCGCCCGATTTCAAAGCTGGCCGCCGCTATCCGCTAATTGTCACGCAATATGCGACCCGGGGCTTCCTCCGCGGAGGCACGGGCGACGAGTTTCCCATCCAATTGTTCGCGCGCGCTGGCTATCTTGTCCTGAGCATCGAGCGACCGCGATCTCCATTCCCAACTAAGGGTTTGACGCCGCTCGAATGGCAAAGGCGTGACAATGAGGGCTTCGTCACAAGACGCAGCATGTTGTCGACCATCGAAACCAAGGTTGCGCAGCTTATTACGGCAGGCCTGGTCGATACTGACAAGGTAGGCATTACCGGCCTCAGCGACGGAGCGACGACAACCCAGTTTGCCGCCGTGCACAGCAAGATGTTCAAGGCTGCCTCCATCAGCGGCTGCCGCTGAGAGCCCTCACAAACTTGGCTTCTGGGTACAGCCATTCAAAAGCAACATGAGCGCGTAGGCTGGCCGACATCGCCGGAAACAGGTTCGAACATTTGGGCTGCGATCTCCTATTCCCGCAACGCCGAGCGCGTGGCCTTTCCCCCGCTGATTCAATCAGCAGACGGGGAGCTCATCCCTGCTCTCGAGGCCGTTTATGCGCTGCGCTCTGCGAATAGCCCCGTCGACGTTTTCGTGTTTCCAGACGAAGAACATATCACAAGACAACCGGCCCATCGGCTGAACGTCTATCAGCGCAATCTGCGCTGGTTTGATTTCTGTCTCCCCGACCATTTACCCCATAAATAGCGAAGCGGTCAGCCATCCCGGCAAGGCCGCCAACGCCAGGAAGGTGCCAAGCGGAACGCGCGCGGTCCGTTGTCGCGCCTGTCCGGTCGCCAGCATGGCCGTCAGCCCGACTGTAGACGCGATCAGCAGGATGAAAGGTAGTGCCTGCCAGCCGAACCAGGCGCCCAGTGCGCCCAGCAGCTTGGCATCGCCCAATCCCAGCCCTTCTCGTCCGCGTAACGCCCGATAGCCGATCGCGATTGCCAGCAGCGCGCCATAGCCGATCGCCGCGCCGATGATCCGGTCCGCCAACGGGATGTCGGTCGTCCACAAGCCTACGGTCAGTCCCATAAAGGCCAGCGGCAGCGTCAGCGCATCGGGTAGCCAGAAATGCCGCCAGTCGAGCACTGCCAGCGTCAGCAGCGACCATCCAAGCAGCATCCAGCCTGCACCACCCAAATCGGCCCGGAAGCCCAACGCCAGCGCGCCAATGATCGCGCATCCGGCCTCAACCCGACCATGCAACGGATCGATCCGCGCGCCGCAGGTACGGCACCGCCCCCGGCTCAGCAGGGAACTCACCATTGGGACGAGATCCCGCGCCGTCAACGTCCGGCCGCATCCATCGCAGGCCGACCGGCCGCGCATGACGCTGCGTCCCTGCGGCCAGCGCAGGATCAGCGTTGCCAGGAAACTGCCGATGATCGCGCCGGCCAGCGCACCGATCAGCGCCGCAACCGGCAGGATCACAGCGTTCCTTCGACCTTCAGCACCTGGGCATTGTCGATGCCGGCAAAACCCGCCTGTGCCAAAGCGCCGGTAAGTGTCGGGTCCGCTGTCTCGACACGCATTTCCGCGACATATCGACCAGAGCGCCATATGCGCAGATTGATCTTCTCAAGGCCCGACTGGCTGACCAGGGGCAACAGCAGCGCATCGCCGTCGCAGGCGATCGCGCCCGACAAACCCTGCGACAGGTTCAGCCCCGGAAACTGCCCGGCCATCCGTGCCCGCACCCGCCCTTCGGCATGACCGCAGCGATCGCCACTATAGTAGGCGCTGACATCTTCCAGCGTCAGGCTGCCCACCGGCAACGGCGCGAAGCTGCGACCGAGCGGCACGGCACCCGTCACGTCATCGACCCCAAGGCGGCCAAAACCGACAGTTAGCGCACCCGTGACATCGTCCGCCACGCTTCTGGTCCGGACGATGTCGAAACGGGCGCGCCCCATGAGCAAGGAGATAGGCGACAGCCCTGCCCGCACGCTGCCCAGCGGCATATTGCCCAGCATCAACTGGTCGATCCGGCCGCTCCACACCGTGCCACGCACCTCTCGCGCGGCAATTCCCAGCCTCTCCAACCCGGCTAGGCCGAGCGCAACACGCATCGGGAAAAAAAGCAGCAAACCGACGAACAGGACAAGGATCAGCGCGATCCGGCTGCGGCGTGACAGATGCAGGCTCATCATTGCCCTTCGCCCCGCACCAGCACCGCCTGTACTGACACGCTGCCTGCCGTGGGCGACGGCCGCGCGCTCATCGTCTCGACACGTACGCCCTGCGCCTCCAGTTGCGCCAACCAGGAAAATAGCGCGATCGGGCGGACCGAGGCGATGGCGATATCCATCCGGTCATTGCCCTGCGCCTGCGCCCGCTCCAGCGTCAGCCCGGCCTCGCCTGCGCCCTGCCCGACAAACTGGTCGAGCGGCACTGCGGGGCCGCTCGACGTTGGCGTGCGCGGCAGCGATTTCAGTTGCTTCACCGCCGATCGGATGGCGGCATTGCGGTCGGTCGCCTCGATCAGCGCTTCGCGCGCGCTGTTCTGCGCCCTGTCGAGCGGCATGGCGATGCCGAACCAGAGGATCACCCCGGCGAGCAGCGCGAACATAACGCCCAGCATATATTGTTCGCGGACGGATCGCTCCGCCCAATAGGTGGCTATCCGTTCCATCATGACCGCACCGTGATATCCGCCAGAGTCCGCCCACCCGGATCCTGGGATGGGGTCGCCGTAATCGTGAAGCCTGCCGCCTGTACGGCCAGCAGGACCGTGTTGATGTCGTCCGCCTTGGCCGCCGCCAGTGTCGCGCGGACCATGCCGTCGGGATCGCGCGACAGGCTGATCAGCGCCACGCCCGGTGCATCCTGCATCGCGGCGAGCAGGCCGGAAACCGGCGCGGTGAAGGCTCGGCCACCCGCGCCGCGCGCCGCCAGTCGCCCTTCCATCTCCACCTGCGCCTGCACGGCGTCGCCGGCATTGGGCAAAACCTGCTGCGCCAGCGCCAGGCTGTCGTGATCGAGCCGGCTCGCCTCCATATTCTGGCGAACAATCGTCACCAGCGCGATCAGCAGGCTGATCAACAGGATCAGCCCGGTCCACAGCACGATGCGACCGACCGCCTGCTTGTCGATGGCGCGCCGCACCCGCTTGGCAAAATCGCCCTGGCGCATGTCCAGCGGCGCCTTGTCCAGCGCAGCGATGGCGCGCCCTTCGATGGCGCCCGGCGCCGCATCGATGATGGCTGCATCCTCGACCAGTTGAACCAATGCCATGTCCCCCGTCAGCGCCATATCGGCACTGCGAAGCACCGCATCGCCGCCGATCGAACCGCGAACGAAGCAGCCGCTTTCCGGCTCCGGCAACAACAGGGCGGCGGGCACGATGATGTCAGGATCCAGCCCATGATGTTGCGCCCAGAGCAGCCAGTGCTGCATGTCCGCGCGGCTCGCGATCGCGACGATATGGGGCTTTGTCGGATCGTCATTCTCGTCGCTCGCGGCGAAAAGCCGATCCGCGGGAAGCAATCCGGCGGCCAGCGCGGAAAGGCGCGAGGCCGCTCGCGCCTGCCGCACCGGCAGGTCGGGATGCATGATCCAGTGAAGCGTCACCAATGCGGCCGGCGGAACCAGCAGCACGCGCGCCTGTTCCGGCAGCGCGACGATCCCGCAGGCCGCGAGCCAGTTGGCGCCTTCGCCCGACCGAACCGACGCGCCATCGATCACGCGCATCCAGCGCGCGGACGTCTCCTCCCTTTCGGGCAGGAAGATGATCAGGGCGTCACGGCTGCTCATGCGCCTGCTCCCCAATTGCGGCGCACCAATGTCGCCGGGCTTTGCCGCGCGTCGATCAGCGCCCGCTCCACCAGTTGCGTTCCCCCAACGTCCACCGAAACGTCCACTCCAAAAAATCCTGTCGTCAACTTCACCTGTTCCGAAACCTCGGTCATCGGCGACAGGCCGGCGAGCGAAGGCAAGGCCCAGAATTGCACCGTGCTGCCGTAGCCGTCCGCAGGCCTCTGCGCCAGCAATTGCCTCGCCTGCGCGACGCTCAGTTCGTCCGGCAGAAGCATGGCGAACAGCGGAGCCTGATCGGGCAGCAGCGTATTGATGTTGATCGGCGACAGATCCGTGACCGGCAGTGCGCAGATCCATGGCTTCACCAGATCATAAATGGCGGGCGTGATCCCGGCCACCGCGCGCAATTCGCTGGGATCGACCATCATGCGGTTCGCCGCGCGATAGGGGCGCTCGCCCTTGGCATAATAGTCATCCTCGGCGCCGCCGGGTTGCGGCACGCTGTCGCTGTCAATCCAGTCGGCAAGGCTGGCCGCCGCCGCCTGCGCCTGCCGCACATCGACGCCCAGCACCTGAAGCAATCCCTGAAATTGGGAGACGCCGACGGGGCGCACCTTGAGCGCCGCCTCGCTCTGGCCGCTCACGACGCTGTTGAGGTTGAAGCAGTTGCCCGCATCGATGACACGCGCGGTCGCGACGCCGCCGGGCACCGGAATGGCCTGCGGCGCCCCCAGCCATCCGCCGGCCAGCGTCATCCGGGCCGGATTGGATGCGACCAGATCGCCGATCCGCAATCGCGCGATCTCGGTCCCGGCATCGGCATAGGCGCGTGCCTGATCGACCGCACCGCCATTACCCGTCATCCGCGTCGCCAGCGCCAGCCGCTCCAGCGCGCCGGCGGCAACCACCGCCATCACCGCTACCAGCAGCAATACGGTCAGCAGCGCCGCACCCTGTTCACTCGATTTGCGTGGATCAGGCACCTGTCCCCCCCTCCCCTTCGAGAGGTTTTTCCGCAGGTCCGGGCGCGACGAGAAAGCGCAAAGTCACCGGCGGCTCGCCTGTCCGCGTCACCGTCATCTCGACCGCCCGTGGCAGCAGGTCGGGCTGGCTGGGCGTCCATTCCTCGCGCCACTCGCCCTGTATGTCACGGAAGCGCAGCTTCACCGCCTCGACATGCTCCAGCAGCGCCGCCGGATCATCGCCCGCCGCGCCGTCCAGTTGCGCATAGGTACGTCGTTCCAGTCGGCCCTGCCGCACCCAATATTCGACCTTCTGCAAGGAAGGACGCGGCAGATCGCCCAGATTGTCCCAACCGCCGCGCACGAACTGCATCACCGGCTGTTCCTCGCCATCATCATGCGCCCAGAAGGCCGGCGCCAGCGTTCCCGCTTCGGTCCGGGTGATGCGCGATACCGCCTGCCCCAGATCGCCGGCCAGTGCGCCGCCGGCGCGCTGTACCGCCGCCATGTCGTCCAGCCGCGCCTTGACCTGCGCCTGCGCAGACACGCTGTTGCCGAGCAACAGCACCCCCGCCGCCGCCAACATGGCAAAAATCATCAGCGCGACGAGGAGTTCGACCAACGTGAAGCCGTGTTCGACGGAACGTTCAGAAAACGTGAAGCCGTGTTCGGCGGAACGCTGCGAAGGCTCCAAGCCTTTTCCGCTTCCTCCGTGGGAGTGATCCATATCCATCACTCCGTCACCCGCACGAAACTCAGCACCACCGGGGAAGCGCCGGGCTGGCCGTCGACGGTGAGGTCGATCTGCAACAGCCGCTTGTCGTCGGTCGCCCGGACGGTGCGACTCCAGTGCCAGCGGCGCCCGCCATTCTCGACCTCGCCGTCCTCCTCGCCGATCGAGGGCGGTGCTGGATCGGTCTGCGTTTCGACCATGAGATTGCGTGCAACGATCTGGCCCATCGCCTTGCTGTCGAGATCGGCTGCGGTGTGGAGCGTCACCCCCTGCAAGCGGACAAGTGCCAGCGCGGCCAGGCTGAACACCGCCAGCGCGACCAGCATTTCCAGCAGCGTGAAGCCGTTTTCGGCGGAATGCTCCAAAGGCGTGAAGCCCTGTTGGGCGGAACGCCCCAAAGACGTGAAGCCCTGTTGGGCGGAACGCCCCAAAGACCTGAAGCCCTGTCGGGCGGAACGCTCCGAAAACATGAAGCCTGCCTCGCTTCGGCCCGATCCACTAGCCACCGACCATGACCTTCCCCGCCATGTCGACGGTCACAGACACGCGCTCGCCTTCGCGAGCGAGGGTCACGGTCAATGGATCGGTCGGCAGGCCGGTGCCGTCGAAGGCGATCTGCTGGCGGCCATCCTTGCCCACCAGCGCACGCGTACCGCTCTTCCAGTTGGCGGTGACGAAGGGCTTGTCCTCCAGCGGCGTCCATTGGCTGCCCTCGCGGCGCTGGAAACCATATCCGGAAGCCGACACCCAAAGGCCCATCGGCCGTGACGTAACGACCGCTTCGTCGCGCGCGGCGGCAACGCGCGCGGCGAAGCGGTCGGCGTCCTCGATCACCCGGCCGCGCGGGTCGGGAATGGCAAGCACGACGGCAGCGGAAATGAAGCCGATGATCGTCAGCACGACCATCAGTTCCAACAGCGTGAAGCCCTGTTGGGCGGAACGCTCCAAAGAAGTGAAGCCCTGTTGGGCGGAACGCTCCACAGAAGTGAAGCCCTGTTGGGCAGAACGCCTCATGACTGTGAAGCCCTGTTGGGCGGAACCCTTCATGACTGTGAAGCCGCTTCCCCACGACCGTTCGTTTCGAGCGAAGTCGAGAAACGGTGACGCAACCGCGTTTCGACACGCTCGAAGCGAACGGAGAGCAAGTCAAAGCTCGCTGGAGAAGATATCCGCATTCTCATTCTCGCCACCCGGCTGGCCATCGGCGCCCAGCGAACTGATGTCGAACGCGCCCCGGCGACCCGGCACGGTGTAGAGATAGGCGCGTCCCCACGGATCCTGCGGCAGTTTCTTGATATAGCCGCCACGGCGATAACGCTGCGGCTGCGCCAGCGACGCGGGCGGGTTCAGCAGCGCCTGAAGACCATCGGTCGCCGACGGATAGGTCAGATTGTCGAGCCGATATTGCTCCAGCGCCTGCTCGATGGTCGAGACATCGGCCTTGGCCTTTTCGACGCGGGCGGTGTCGGTCGCCGGAATCACGTTGATCGCCACGATCGTCGCCAGCAGGCCGATGATGACGATGACGACCATCAGTTCGACCAGCGTGAAGCCGTGTTCGGCGGAACGCCCAACCGGTTTAAAACCTATGTCACGCGACCTCGCCTCGTTCGGGCTGAGCCTGTCGAAG
>NZ_DATKFP010000388.1:0-7458 GCF_035511395.1 Sphingobium sp. | reverse complement strand
CGGCATGGCGATCTTGCCGGTCTTCGTCAGCATCCAGTGCTGATTGTCCGTCACCGGCACGTCGGCCAGCGAACAGCCCATCTCGCGCCATTCGGGGAAGAGTTCGTCCAGCGCCCTGGGATCGATCACCGCGCCCGACAGAATATGGGCGCCGATCTCCGACCCCTTCTCCAGAACGCACACCGCCAGTTCCTGTCCGGCATCGTTCGCAAGCTGCTTGCACCGGATCGCCGCTGACAAACCGGCCGGTCCACCGCCGACAATCACAATGTCATACGGCATCGAATCCCGTTCGCTCATTCATCCCTCCTCGACGCGATTGGCGGGCTACCCTCCCGCGCTTCCAACCGCCGCATAACTCCAACAGTTTGCCATTGAAGGCGATGAAGCAGCTTGACCCGATCGTCAACCTCTGGCCCTAGTTGATTGCGATGCGGGGATTAATGCAGGACAATGCGGCTCTGTCGGCCGACGCCTATCTGGCGTGGTGGCAGTTGGCCGGCGTGGAGAGCGCCGTAGCGGAAGCACCGTTCAACTGGTTGCGCCCCGCGCCTGCGGCACTTTCTGGCACGCCAACGGCACAGCCGACCGAAGCGCCTCAGCCCGCCAAGCCGCAGGATCTGCAAGCCTTTCATCTCTGGTTGGAAACCGAATCACTTCACCCTGAACGGCGCTGGTCGACGCGCGCCATCTATCCGGCCGGCACAACAGATGCGCCCCTGATGATCATTACCGACATGCCCGATCCGGCCGATGTCGACGCCGGATCGCTGCTGGCCGATCGCGCCGGCGCGCTGTTCGACGCCATGCTGCGAGCGATCGGCCTCGACCGGTCGCAGGCATATATCGCATCGCTGTTCTTTGCGCGCCCGCCCGGCGGCATGGTCGAAGCGGCCGACCTGACATATGCTGCCGCGCGAATCCGCACGCAGGTCCATCTGGCGCGACCGAAGCGTCTGCTGCTTCTCGGCGACCGGACGATCCGTGCGCTGATGCCGGACGACGCCACGCCGCCGGCAAATAGTTTACGTAATTTTAATCATGATGGCGGCACTGTGCCTGTCGTCGCCACATTCCACCCGCGCCTGCTGCTCAGCCAGCCCGCGGCGAAGGCGGAATGCTGGCTTGCTCTACAAAGCCTGATCGAGGAAGACCGTCCGTGATGCGTGCCGCGACCCGCCTATCCTGCCTGGCCCTGATAGCCTTGGGAACCGCAGCCACAACACCGGCCTTCGCCGATTCTGCCGAAACCCTGCCGGGCCTGCCGATCGCCCGTTCCGATGCGTCACCGCTGGACCTCAGCGATGGCGACAAGGCGCGCTACAACGCCATCTTCGCCGCCTTGCGTGCGGAAAAATGGATTGATGCCAAGGCGATGATCCTGACTCTGGACAGCCAGGATGCTATTCGCTCCGTAGCGCTGTCCGAACTCTATCTTGCCCGCAATTCGCCCCGCGTCGAACTGTTCGACCTGCTCGATCTCGCCAACAAGGCACCCTGGCTACCCAAGGCCGACCAGTTGTCCCGCCTGGCCCAGAAACGCGGCGCCACCATCCTGCCCACCCTGCCGCAGATCCAGAAAATGGTCTGGCTGGGTTCGGCTCCGCGCCGCCAATATGTCGCCGCGACCAAGACCGACGTGCTGGCGCAGGCGCTTGCCGGCCAGATTCAGAATTATGTGAAGAATGATGACCCGGCCGGTGCCGAAGGGCTGCTCGCCAGTGGCGAGCCGGGCCTGACTCCGGAAGGCCTGACCGAAGTGCGCCAACGCGTCGCCTGGGCCTATTATATCGAAAATGACGACAACAACGCCCGGCGCATGGCTGCCAAGGCGCTGGAAACGCGGGCTGGCGGCGATTGGACGGTGCAGGCGCACTGGACCACCGGCCTTGCCTCGTGGCGCCAGAATGATTGCCGCACCGCTGCGCCAGCCTTCGCCAACGTCGCCGCGCTGGCAACCGACGCCGACATGCGATCGGCCGGCGCCTATTGGGCCTCGCGCGCCTATATGGTGTGCGGCGAGGCGGAAAAGGTCGAGAATTATCTGAAGCTCGCCGCCCGTTCGGATGAGACTTTCTATGGCCTGCTCGCCAAGGAATCGCTCGGCATGCCGCTGGGCGGTGCGCCCATGGCCAGCCGTTTCGGCGCAATCGAGTGGCAAAAGCTGAAGAACAGCCCCAATGCCCGCGCCGCCATCGCCCTGTCGGCAATCGGTGAAACGGGCCGGGCTGACGAACTGCTCCGCTATCAGGCGAAGCTGGGCGGTAGCGACCAATATGATCCGCTGCTGCGCCTCGCCAGCGTGCTGAACCTGCCGGCGACCCAGCTTTACCTCGCCCATAACGGCCCGGCCGGCACACAGCCCGCCAGCTTCGCCCGCTTCCCCGCGCCCGACTGGCGCCCCGATGGCGGCTGGCGCGTCGATCCTTCGCTGATCTTCGCCCATACGCTTCAGGAATCGGGCTTCCGCACCGATGTGGTGAGCAGTGCGGGCGCACGCGGTCTGATGCAGGTGCGCCCCGGCACAGCCGGCGATGTCGGCATGACGTCCGCCGCGCAGTTGTTCGTGCCGTCGACCAACATGGAATATGGCCAGCGCTATCTGGAATCGCTGCGCGACATGAGCGCGACGGGCGGCCTGCTGCCCAAGGTGATGGCCGCCTATAATGCCGGGCCGTTGCCGGTCGAGCGCTGGAACACGCAGGTTCATGACAAGGGCGATCCGCTGCTCTTCATGGAATCGCTGCCCTATTATGAAACCCGCGCCTATGTGAACATCGTGATGCGGAACTACTGGATGTACCAGATCCAGGCGAAGGGCAGCACCGATTGCCTGACCGGCATGGCGCAGGGCATGTGGCCGACCTTCCCCAATGCCAAGGGCGTGAAGCTGGTGCGCATGAGCAAGGCAGACGGCCGCACCTCCATGGGCGCCGGCTCCGACTGATGCCGATCGACGAGAGCCGGACCTTTCTTCCGGTCCGGATCGCCGTCCTCACCGTTTCCGACACGCGCGGACTGGCCGAGGATCGCTCCGGCGACGCTCTGGTCGAGCGACTGGAAGGCGCGGGTCATATCCTTGCCGCGCGCCATATCGAGAAGGACGACAAGTCGGCCATCGTTGCGCGGCTGCACGCCTGGATCGACGATCCGCAGATTGACGTGATCCTGACCACCGGCGGCACCGGCGTGACCGGCCGCGACGTGACGCCCGAAGCGTTGACGCAGGTGCAGGACAAGGAAATTCCGGGCTTTGGCGAACTATTCCGCTGGCTGAGCTACCAGAGCATCGGCACGTCGACCATCCAGTCCCGCGCCACCGCCTGCGTCGCGCGCGGCACCTATATCTTCGCCCTGCCCGGCTCGACCGGCGCGGTGAAGGATGCCTGGGACGGCATTCTCGTCACTCAGCTCGACAGCCGTTTCCGTCCCTGCAATTTCGTCGAACTGATGCCGCGCCTGACCGAACGCTGACCCTGACGGCCACGCGGGGATGACAAAGCCCCGCCGCTCTGGCATCGCGCCTGCCACGATATTTGAGACAGGCAGCATCATGACCAGCATCGGGATTTTCGGAGCAGCCGGCCGCATGGGCCGTGCCATCGCCACCGTGGCGGCGGAAGCCGGCATCGGCATAGCCGGTGGTACGGACCGCAACGGCAGCGGCGAGATCGCGCCGGGTATCGCGATCACCGCCGATCCGCTCACGCTCGCCGAAGCGAGCGATGTGCTGATCGATTTCTCTGTTCCCGGCGCCCTCTCTGCCCATCTTGATGCCTGTATCGCGGCGAAGAAGCCGATCCTGATCGGCACCACCGGACTGGAAACGGTCCATCATGCCCTGATCGACGAGGCGGCCAAGGTCATTCCCGTACTCCAGACCGGCAATACCTCGCTGGGCGTCAACCTGCTCGCCGCACTGGTGGAAAAGGCCGCCGCCGGGCTGGGCGACGATTGGGACATCGAAATCGTCGAAATGCACCACCGGCACAAGGTGGACGCGCCATCGGGCACTGCGCTGCTGCTGGGCGAAGCCGCAGCGCGCGGTCGTGGCATCGCCCTCACCGACAGTAGCGAGCGCGGCCGCGATGGCATCACCGGCGCTCGCGCCAAGGGGGCGATCGGCTTTGCTGCGCTGCGTGGCGGATCGGTCGCAGGCGATCATCAGGTGATCTTCGCCACCGAAGGCGAGCGCATCGAAATCGGCCATCGCGCGGAAAACCGCACCATCTTCGCGCGCGGCGCGATCAGGGGTGCGCAATGGCTGCTGGGCCAACCTGCTGGCCGATACGATATGAGGGGCGTGCTGGGTCTCTAAGCAGATGAACAAGGCGCAGATCTTCGACTTCTTCAGTCGTCTGGCGGAGGCCAACCCCGCTCCGAAGACGGAACTGGAATATGGCAACGACTATCAGTTGCTCGTCGCGGTCGTGCTGTCAGCGCAGGCGACTGACGTCGGCGTCAACAAGGCGACGCGCGCCCTGTTTCGGGACGTCGAAACCCCGCAGCAGATGGTCGATCTGGGCGAGGAAGGCCTGAAGCAGCACATCAAGACGATCGGTCTGTTCAATGGCAAGGCAAAGAATGTCATCGCCCTATCCGAAATCCTCGTCCGCGATTTCGGGGGAGAAGTGCCGCAGGATCGCGACACGCTGACCACCCTGCCCGGCGTCGGGCGCAAGACTGCCAATGTGGTCGTGAACACCGCCTTCGGGCAGGAGGCATTCGCGGTCGATACCCATATTTTCCGCGTCGGCAACCGCACCGGCCTCGCGCCGGGCAAAACGGTGCTGGCGGTTGAGCAGAAGCTGGACAAGCGTGTTCCTGGCCCCTTCCGGCGCGACGCCCATCATTGGCTGATCCTGCATGGCCGCTATGTCTGCAAGGCGCGCCGCCCCGAATGCTGGCGCTGCATCGTCGCCGACCTGTGCCGCTACAAACCCAAGACACCCGCGCCAAAGGCGGCCTGATCCCCTCCTCCGTTATCGCCCGGTTCAGTTGGTCCGTGCTAGGAAGGCGACGGAAACCCGCGCTCCGTGTCGTCGAATCGGCGTGATATGAGGAGAGAAGCCATGTCCATCCGCACCCCCGTTCGCCTTGCCTTGGGCATTGCCCTTTGCTGCGCCGTCGCCCCCGCTTTTGCGAAGAAGGATGTACCCGATCCTTATGTCGCAAAGGGCGAGCCGGCCGATTGCATTCCCATCCGGTCGATCCAATCCACCAATGTGCGCGACGACCAGACGATCGACTTCATCATGAATGGCCGGAAAATCTACCGCAACACGCTGCCCAACAGTTGCCCCAGCCTGGGATTCGAGAAGCGTTTCCTCTACAAGACCAGCCTGTCGCAGCTTTGCTCGGTCGATATCATAACCGTGCTCTGGAATGCCGGCCCCGGATTGCAACCTGGCGCGAGCTGCGGCCTGGGCAAATTCCAGCCGATGGAAAAAGCGGCGAAATAAGATCGTCGACAGATGATTTTGGTGCTGGCGCAGTCCGATGGACTTTGCTAACCGCCCCTTCTGACCAGCGTCACGCACCCATAGCTCAGCTGGATAGAGCGTTGCCCTCCGAAGGCAAAGGCCAGAGGTTCGAATCCTCTTGGGTGCGCCACCTTTGACATTTAAACGCCCTTTTCCAGTGGGTTATTGATTTGGATGGCTAACCTTTCGCGAAGGTTAGCCATCAGCATGTCGCCAGCCTCGTCAGAAAGCATCTTCTGATCGGCCGCTGCGGTGTACCGCGCGACCTCGCTATCAGTGGTATGGCCAGTCCAAGATTTGATCTGCTGATTGCTGCAACCGGCCTCTGCGAATCGGCGCGCAGCCGCCTTGCGCAGGCCGTGTGCGCTGCACTCAGACAGGCCCGCCTCATCGCACCAAGCGCGAAACCGATTGCCAAAACCCTTGCGAGTGAACGGCCGACCCAAGCTATTTACGATGAAGACCATGGCTCCTGACGGCGTTGCCAGAATAGACGCGGCGAGCGGCGGTAGGACCGGCAGGCTCACCGTCACGCCGGTCTTTTCCTGCTTCAGCGTGATGCGCTTGTTCCGAACCTGCCCCGGCCCCATCAATCGCACATCACCGCCGCGCTGGCCGGTAAACAGCAGTAGGTCGAAGGTGAGCCGCGCGACGGTGCCAAGCGCATGTTTCGCCTCATAGGCGGCAATCTCTTCCTCGCTCCAGGTGTGGAAGCCTTCACTCTCCACCTTGAACGGGCGCGTAGCATCGACCGGATTGACCTTGGCCATGCCTTGCCGAATCGCGAACTGCATTAGCGCCTTCAGCCGCTTGCGCAGCATGTTGGCGGCGGTGCGATGCGGCAGCATGTCGGCCATCATCTTCTCGACGTGCCGCGCCTGAAGATCGCGCACGATCGCGTCACCATAACGGCGGCCACTAGTAGGCTCATGATTACGCCAGCGTTCTATCACGCCACGATAGACAACCCGTGTCCGCTCGCTGGGATCTAGGAAATCCGGCGAGCGATAGTAGCGGGCGATCAGGTCATCAAAGCTGCCGGGTGCGGCGCGATCGGCGCCAACCTCGATCGGCGGCGCGGCTGTGCCATCGACACAGGATGCATATTCCTGCCGAAACGCCTCTGTGCCGGGGGCGGCCTTGAAGGTGTAGGGCGCAAAGCCTTTGCGGCGAAACCGATAGTACAGCTTGCCATGCCGGGAGCGATACTCGCTGACCCATTCAGGAAGCCAGCGGCGCTTCATAGGCCTTGGATGTCATCAAAGGAATTGTGCGACACGCCTCGATCGCTTCCTGCGAACAAGACCTCGATCGCGCCAGTGGGGTCAACTCGATAGCCGCTCGGCTTCAGCCCAGCCGCTACCGCCGCCTTCAAAGCGCGGGTGGCATCAACTTGCCTGAAGGTGCTGCGGCGCGAAGACATCAGGCGGCCGACGTCTCAAACGCCGGTTCGGGAGCATCCGCAAAATCGTGGCGAAGCCCAGAAGTCGAATGACCCAAAACGTTGGTCAAGGCGTTGCGAGCATGACGGACGATCTCGCGCAAATCCATCACGATTTCACACCAGCGACCGCGATTGGCCTCGCGATCAGCGATAGCGGCGGCTTCGCCATACAGTCTGATCTCCGGATTGATCTCCGAATGGAGAGACGCCGCCGGGAGTGTCAGGATATAGCGGGGACAATCAGGCGCGCATCCCTTGTCGATCGCCGACAGTTCATATTCAGCAATGATCCCGATATAGACATGAGCCTTATTCACAATCCAAACCGCAGTTTTGCCATTAATCCGCAGATTTTCGGTCAGAATGTGAAGCATGAACACACGCGCGCAGTCCGCCAGATCGTACCGCGGATTGCCGCTTTCACGAGCCGCACGGTCCCCCAGTTTCAAATCGTATCGCGCCACCCAGCCTCGGATGGTTGCATCGTTCATCCGCCCCGCCTCCAGAACGGGTCCAGCACGCAAATGGCGC
>NZ_DATKFP010000387.1:0-10772 GCF_035511395.1 Sphingobium sp. | reverse complement strand
TGCCCGATCATGGCTCCGGCCCGCAAAGCGTCGCCTGGTGGGGCAATATCGGCTTTATGGCGATTGAGGGCACGGCCTTCGTGCTGGCGGGGGGATGCTATCTGTACCTGATGCTCGCCAGCCCGGACTGGCCGCCAAAGGGAACGGCGATGCCCGACCTGCTCTGGGGCACGGTCTTCACCGTCGCTCTGCTGCTGAGCGAACTGCCCAATCGCTGGCTGATGCGCAAGGCGAACGCGAAGGAGCGGCGATCCGTCCGCATCGGCATCGTCGTCATGACGCTCGCCGGGCTGGCGCTGTTCGGCCCGCGCATTGCAGAGTTCGACCACCTGAACATCCGGTGGGACGATAATGGCTATGGCTCCATATTGTGGCTGCTGATGGTGCTGCACAGCACCCATTTGCTGACAGACTGGTGCGACACGCTGGTGCTGGCCATCCTGCTTCACACCCATGATGTGGGTGAGCGCCAATATGCCGACGTTCAGGACAATGCGCTTTACTGGCGCTTCGTGGAGCTGAGCTGGCTGCCCATTTACGCGCTCGTCTATTGGGCGCCGAGGCTGTCATGAGCCACACACGATTCCTTCTCGCCGTGCTGCCACCGCCGCTTTTCTGGTTCATCAGCCAGCAGCTTTCGGGCCTGTTGCTTCATGCCTGCCGCCCCTCGCAGGGGCAGACCGGCGCGGCGATCATCGCAATCCTATCCCTCGCCGCCCTTGGCCCGGCGATCGCCATCTTCGCCACGGCGCGGGAAAACACACAGCGTAAGGCGGCGCTGCTATGGTCGGCGATTTTCGCGCTCGCCATCGTCTATCAGGGAATGGCTGCAATTCTGCTGCCCCTCTGCCGGTCATGAGGGCGGTGCCGGAAAGCCTGCGGCTGGCTGCTATCCTGCTGGCGGCGGGCGCGATCGGCGGCGTCGCCAGCCTTATCGTGCTGAATGACCCGGACAAGGGCGTAGCCGCCGCCGAAGCGCTGACCGGCGGCAGCGTGGCGCGGGGAAAAGCCGCAATCGAGAATCGCCAATGCGCTGCCTGCCATAGTATCCCCGGAATAGCGGGCGCGAAGGGGCAGGTCGGGTCTTCGCTACGCGGCATGGGATCCAGGAAGACCATCGCGGGTTTGCTTCGCAATGATCCCGATGCGATGATCGCTTGGCTGCGCGATCCGCAGGTGATCGCACCCGGCAACGCCATGCCAGACATGGGGATCGAGGATCGCGAAGCGCGCGATGTGGCAGCCTATCTCTACAGTTTGAGAAGCGCACCGTCATAGCGCGGGACCCGGATCATGCGCGCGACCGTGCCCAACGCCAGTCCCAAATAGATCACGCCTGTCGGTATCCACATTATCAGTCCTGCCAGCTGCTGATCCTCCAGTGGAGAAAGGCCCCAGCTTTGGGTGGTGAGCCAATGCGGGCTGTAGAGTGCGCCGGGCGCAAAACTGATGAGCGCGCCCAGCAGGCTCATCTGCATCATCGTCGCCAGCAACGCGACGACGCGGGCGGCGGGGCGGGCCTGCGTCAGCCTGCGCCAATACAAGGTCGCGCTCAGCAATATCGTGCTCTGCATCGCCCAGAATAAAGTCGAATGAGACAGCGCCGCGGCATAGGCAACAGGCAAGTGCCAGAACCAGAGTATCACTGCCTGCGCCACGGTCCACACGCCCAGCGATCCGGGCCAACGCGTTCCGATCCGCCTTGCCAGCAACGGCGCCAGCGCCGTCACCAGCAGCAGATGATGCAATATCCGGGCGGAAAAGAGAGCGGAACCCACGGCGCAGAAGGGCGAAATGTAGAGAAAAGCGAAAAGGAACAGCGCGGCATGGCTGGTCCAGCGCCGTTCCCTGGCCGCGATCAACAGGAACAGGCCAAGCGCCAGCCCCGCAATCAGCAGCGGGTCCGCATTCCATCGCATCCACCATTCGGCGGGCGCCGGGGCGGGGCCGCAATAGGGCAGCGTAACATTCAGGCCTTGCGTCGTCATCGCGACACTCCTCCACCCGAAGAACGCGCTTCCTGCCATGAAGTTCGCATCATTGAGCGCAGCGTCCAAACTTACTCGCACGCCGCTTGATCTTCGTTAGTGCGATTTCCCGGAACGGCCATGGACCTTCCGCATTCTTCTATCATACTCCAATCGGAAGGCTTTATAGTGGCTACCCAGCTTCAATATGGTGGATCGCAATTTCTCAATCAGCCGTTTCAGGAAGAGCTGAGCTATTGGAACAAACGACGATTGTCGCCTGCTTTTCCATCTGAAGCGACGGCGTCGCGCTTCGACGAAGACCGTAACCTGCTCCGGCTGGAATATGGCTTCATCGAGGAATTGCGCGCAGAGGTGCGTGATGAGGCGGCGGCTGCGCCGACCGATGTCGAAGAGTTCGTCGCCTGGTTCGAAGAATTGAAGGCGACCGGCCCCGGTCAGCACGACCGTCTGTTCCCTTGGCTGGCGGACCAAGCCAGTCGCGACGAACTGCGCTGGTTCCTCTCGCAGGAGGCTGCGGGCGAAGCGGGGTTCGACGACCTGGTGGCAATGACCCAGATCAAGTTGCCGCCGCAAGCCAAGCTCGAACTGGCGCGCAACTATTGGGACGAAATGGGGCGCGGCAATGCCAAAGGGATGCACGGGCCGATGCTGGGGCAACTGGTCGACATACTCGATCTGGATACATGCATCGAAAATACCGTCTGGGAAAGTCTGGCGCTGGCAAATGCGATGACGGCGATGGCGTCGTCCCGCTTTTATGCCTGGCACAGCGTGGGCGCGCTGGGCGTCATCGAACTGACCGCGCCGGACCGGTCGGCGCACACGGCGCGTGGTCTGCGGCGCATCGGCCTGTCCGGTTCGGAACGGCGCTACTTCGATCTCCACGCCGTTCTCGACGTCAAGCATAGCCGTGACTGGAATGACGAGGCGATCCGCCCGCTCGTGGCGCAAGACCGGCGTCGGGCGACGGCCATGGCGGAAGGCGCGCTTATCCGCCTGCGCTGCGGCGAGCGCTGCTTCGATCGCTATCGCGCGCATTTCGGGATTGAGTAAGGTCATGCGCGCGAACGGACATATTCTTCTGGTCGAGGATGATCCGGCAATCGCCGCGATGATCGCCGACATATTGGAAGATGCCGATTATGCCGTCGATGGCCCTTATTCCACGCTGGCGGACGGCGTGGCAGCCGTCGCCGATCATATGCCCGTCGCGTCCGACTGAAAAGCAGCGACGTCGGATTGTTGGCCGACGATCTCGACCTTTACGATATTCCCTATATTTTCTGTTCGGGCGCGGCGGACAATCCCGTCGTTCAGGCGCACCCCGCCGCGCCCTTCATTTCAAAGCAGGATCTGGCGGTTTGTCTCGTTTCCACTTTGGGACGCATGATCCACTGACGCCGCCGCTCGATCAATCGGGCAAGGCGGCGGTCGCTGGCTCGTGGAGCGGGCAACCATTATATCTGCTGCGGCGCTGCGCGCTGTCCTCATAAGCCGATTTCCGCGCCCGCATCAGAGCTGGAGCTGGGATCGGGCGCGCGTTCTGGACGATGAGATGGAACGAAAGGCAGCGGACACGATTTTCTTCCCCGTTTCCATTCGGTCGGTGGTGGCCGCCAGCATCTTCAGATTGGCGAGGAAGGGCTTTGGTCCGGGCACCGGGAAAGCGACGCCGTTGGCCAGCACGAAATCCTGCGTGGTTGCGCCTTCGCTGCCCGGCAGGCGTTCTCCCGCGACGTTCAGCACCTTGATCCCGATGCCTCGTTGAAGCGAGATGGTGTCCGGCAAAGGATCGCCGGCATTGGTGGAGATGCGCAGCAGCACGTCATGCCGGGCCGGGGCCGCGAATATGCCCTGCGCCAGCGGCGCGGGCAAATCGTCCGACACGCGCAACTCGCCCTGCAACAAAGCGTGGCTTTTGGCATGAACCGCGCGAAACCCGTGGCCATAGTCGCTATAGGTCTTGTCGATGATCGACCGAAATGTCTCGATCAGTTCGGCCTGACTATTCGCCTCATCCGGGCCGATGTATTCGACGTCCGGCGAATAAGGGAGCGGGGATCGGGGGAGGGTCTGCATCCTGTCTCCTTACGGCCGCGAATCGTCGCGGTCTTTTTCGGGATAATCTTCCGGTTTCACCGACCCAACATTGGGGCGATCCTCCACCTTTTCCTGTGGCAGCGCCCCGCCGGTGCGGGGGTCGGCCTTTTCGCGGCCGGGCAGCGTATCGCCCAGCGGGCCGCGCGGGGTTTCCGAATCCTCGCGCGGGTTGCTTTTGTCGGTCATAATTCCTCTCCCGATCCGGGTTCAGCCATTTTGCGGTGCTGCTCTGCAAGTACCGACGCAGGCGTCACATGCGCGGCGGCGGCCTGAAGCTTGTTCATCCAACCCGACACGATATGCGCTTTTCCCGCCATCAGCGCGTCCCAGCCGTCCTGTGCGACCTTCTGCGCATCGTCCTTTTCCGACGAACCTACGCTGGTGTCCAGCATGTCGGCGCGATCGAAAAATTCGGTTTCGGTGGGGCCGGGCATCAGGGTGGTGACGGTAACGCCCTTGGCTTCCTTGATCTCGTTGCGGATCGCGTCGGCGAAGCTGTCGATGAAGGCCTTGGTGCC
This sequence comes from Sphingobium sp., assembly GCF_035511395.1. Lineage (GTDB taxonomy): Bacteria > Pseudomonadota > Alphaproteobacteria > Sphingomonadales > Sphingomonadaceae > Sphingobium. Next base: position 6,163 of record NZ_DATKFP010000387.1, on the reverse strand, counting down.
ATTATATACGGCCTGAAAGCTGCCGGGTATGAAGCCTGCGATCGATCCAGTGATCAGCACCTTGCCCGCATCCCGCGCGACCATGGGTTTGAGCACCTTATGCAACAGATAGAGGGTGCCGGTGACGTTGGTGTCGATAACCCGTCGCCAGTCGGCCACCTCCTGATCGAGAAAGCCGTGACCCAAACCTCGCCCGGCATTGGCGCAGAGCAGATCGACCGGCCGGCCGTTGGTCGTCGCGACCAGATGGTCTACACCCTCCAGCGTGGACAGGTCCGCCTCGACCGACTGGACATCGACCCCATGTCGCCTGAAATCGGTCGCCGAAGCATCGATCAATGGCTCATCCGCCACGACCAGCAGATCATAGCCATTTTGCGCAGCCAGATGCGCCAGTTCAAAACCGATTCCGGTGGACGCACCTGTGATGATTGCAAATTTGCCCATGAGGGTTTCCTTATTTCGACGGCATGGCGGTAAGCTGCCGGATATGGCTTTCCACTACCGGCAGGATGTCGCCGGCGGCCCGTTTCAGGGTCGCGACGTCACCGTTCGCGGCATAACCTTGGTGCAGCTTGAGGGCCGCATCATGCACGCTTTTCTGATGTTCGACATAGACGGCGTCGACCTTGTCGGCAGGGGCGGATTTGATCGCATCCAGCATAGTCTGCTGGTCGGGCGTCAGCGCAGGCGAGCTGGCGGACAGATTCGCCTCGGCCGCTGCCGCCTTCAGCTTGGCTGTGGATTGTTGGTGAGCCTTGACCATCATATTGGCGAATTCGCGGACCCTGGCATCCTTCGTTTTATCCAGAACGGCCCTGGAGGATTCGATTTCGAACAGATCGCCGGCACCTGCTTTCGCCAGATAGTCCGAAGCGCTCGATGCCTGGGCAGCGGGGTTCATGGTCGCCATGTCGTTGGCCGTCGTGTTGGTCTGCATGGCGTCGGGACCAGCCGCGTTCGCGGTCGAATCCAGCGCCGCGCCGTCATTGGTGGCGGAGGCATTTTGCCGGTCCTGACAGGCGGGCAGCACCATCAGGGACAGGGCGCAGCCTGTCAGAAATCCGATTTTGCGCATCTTCATTCTCCCATATTTCATGAGGCCGCCCGTTCAGGCAGCCACATCCATGCCCGGCTTCAGGACGATCTTGGTGACTTCATTCTGCTTGTCGTGGAACATTCGGTAGCCGTCCGCCGCCTGTTCCAGCGGCATGCGATGGCTAATCAGGAAGGTCGTATCGATCTTCTCCTCCATGATCGCGTTGAGCAGCGCTGGCATATAATGCTGCACATGGGTCTGACCGGTCTTGAGCGTCAGTCCCTTTTCCATGAAGGCGCCGAGCGGGAATTTGTCGACGAAGCCGCCATAGACGGCCGGCATCGACACACGCCCGCCCTTGCGGCAGGCCAGGATAGCCTGCCGGATGCTGTGCGTACGGTCGGTGCCGAGGAAGGTCGAGACCTTGATCTGGTCCCACACATTGTCCGCAAAGAAGCCGTGCGCCTCCAGTCCCACAGCATCGATGCAGGCGTCCGGGCCTATGCCGCCGGTCATTTCCATCAGCGCATCGTAGGTTTTTGTCTCTTCATAATTGATCGTCTCCGCCCCGAATTTGCGGGCGAGGTCCAGTCTGTGCGGGAAATGATCGATGGCGATCACCCGCTCGGCGCCCATCAGGAAGGCCGACTGCACGCCGAAGAGGCCCACGGGTCCGCAGCCCCAGACAGCCACCGTGTCTCCCGGCTCGATCCCGGCATTTTCCGCGGCCATCCAGCCGGTCGGCAAAATGTCGGACAGGAACAGCACCTTGTCGTCCTCGATGCCGTCGGGAATGACGATCGGTCCGACATCGGAAAAGGGAACGCGGACATATTCCGCCTGACCGCCGGCATAGCCGCCCGTCATATGGCTATAGCCGAACAGGCCCGACATGGGCTGGCCATAAGCGGCCTGCGCGATGTCCTGATTGTCGGCTGGCAAGCCATTGTCGCAGGCGGAATATTGATGCTTCGAACAATGAAAGCAGGAGCCACAGGAAATGGTGAAGGGCACGACCACGCGCTGGCCCTTTTGCAATGTGGATTTCGATCCGGTTTCGACGACCTCGCCCATGAATTCATGGCCCAATATGTCGCCTGCCTGCATCGACGGGATGTAGCCGTCATAAAGGTGCAGGTCGGAACCACAGATAGCGGTCGACGTGATCTTGATGATGGCGTCGCGAGGATTGAGGATTTCGGGATCGTCCACCGTATCGACGCGAACGTCATGTTTTCCATGCCAGGTCAGGGCGCGCATCAATCCATCTCCTCGGCCAGTTGCGCCTTGGTATAAGCGCCGGTGGCGATTTCGCCGGTTTCCATCAGTTGCTTGAAGCGGCGCAGGTCGCGGCGCGCCTGTATCGCCGGTTCGCGCTGAAACAGCGTGGCGACGACCTTGCCGATGATGCCGCCGGGCGGATCGTAGAGGATGGTCGCCGTCACCCAGGTGCCACGCCCGCCCGGCGCGTCGCGAAAGTCGATCCGGCCGCTGTTGGGCACATCGGCGCCCGGCTCCGACGCCCAGGCGATAAACTCGCCCGATCGATCCTCCGTGATGGCGGCGATCCATTCGACCGTCTTGCCCGCCGGAGCTTTGACGACCCAATGATAGCGGCCTTCGCCCAGCGCATCGACCAGCACGACATTTTCCATGAAGGTCGGCAGATTTTCAAGCGCGCGCCAATAGTCGTAAAGCTCCTGCCTTGGCCGGTCGATGGTGACGGTCTTGCCCGACTGGCTGTCGCCCTTGGGTTCTACCAGCGAATGGGTCGCGTTCCCGATCTGGTCATCACGTCTGGATGCGCTCAACGGCGCATTATCATGCGCTGGCGTCATAGTCTCGCCCATGGGCTGTCTCCTTGTTCGGATGCTATGGCTAACCCTCTTGCCACCCAGCCGTTCCGATCATTTCGGCCCAAAAGACAGGAAATAGGCCATTTTTAACTTAGGTAAGTCTATTCATGAACTGAATGGGGTCTGCCACGCCGCGCGCGTCAAAATTCATGTCGATGCGTTCTGCTTTGCGCGGAAACGCGCGGCGATGGCCATGGCGAAAGGAAGCGAGGTGGAAGTAGAAACTTACCGTTTGGCAGAGCATGGCTGGGTGCCCAACAATGCCAGATTGCCTGTGATCATCTATCAGCATGCGCTGAAAGGCGGGTCATGCGAAGAGATGGCAGCCCTGTTCGAGGCGACCTTCGCCAATCATGGCTGGCCGGCGCAATGGCGCGACGGCATTTACGACTATCACCATTATCATTCCACCGCTAATGAGGTGCTGGGCGTCGCGGCTGGATCTGCGCAGCTCATCATCGGCGGACCGGAGGCACGGGCGGTAGAGGTCGACGCTGGCGACGCGTTGCTGTTGCCCGCCGGTGCCGGCCATTGTTGCGCCCGGTCCGGCAGCAACTTTTTGGTCGTGGACGGCTATCCTGATGGCCAGAAATGGGATGTCTTTAGAGACGCGTCCGATGCGGACGCGCGCAGGCGCATGGCCGCACTGCCCTTTCCCAAAATCGATCCCGTCCGGGGCATTAATGGGCCGCTGTCGAACCGCTGGCGGTGATCTGCTGTCCGGATCGAGCAGGCGGCATCGAACATGAAAGGGGCGAGGATTGCGCTACAGCGCGTCTGCTCCCAACGCATCCACTATGGCGGCTGAGAGGCGCGCCTGATTGAATGGCTTGCCCAGGCGCACGACTTCCCGATCGGAAATTGCTACGCCCTCGCCATAGCCGCTGGCGATGATCACCGGAATGCCGGGCGAAATTGCATCGATAGCCGCGACAAGATCGGCGCCGGTCATGTGTGGCATGGCCTGATCCGTGATCAGCAGATCGACATGCGGATCCCGCTGGAAAGCAGCGACCGCCTCGTCCCCTGAGTGCGCCTCGATCACCTCATGGCCAAGATCCTCCAGCAGCGCCGCTGTGTTGAGCAGCACCAGAGCATCGTCGTCCACCGCCAGTATTTTCAGGCGCTTCGTCTGCTGTTGCAGCTCCTCCAGCGGGGCCGGTTCGCTTGCCGGGGCTGGCTGATCGTCTGCCGCAGGCATCCACAGGACCGCGCTCGTCCCGTGTCCGACCTCGCTCAGAAGTTCGAAGGTTCCGCCAATCTGCTGGGCCATGCCATGCACCATCGGCAGTCCCAGGCCAGTGCCTTTTCCCACCCCTTTGGTCGTGAAAAACGGCTCCGTGGCGCGCCTCAGCGTTTCCTTGTCCATGCCGGTGCCCTGATCCTTCACCGCCAGCCGTACATAGGTTCCAGCGGCCAGCGACGAAGATTTAGTCACCTTAATGTCTTCGCAGCTGGCCGAGATGACGATTGCACCCCCGCCCGGCGAGGCGTCGCGCGCGTTCACGACCAGATTGAGCAGCGCCATTTCCAGCTGGTTGGCGTCGGCCTTCACGGCGGGCAATTTTAATGGGAAGCTGATTGAAATCGGCCATTCGGGGCCGATCGAGCGCTGAACCAGATCGTTCATGCCTGCCAGAAGCCGTGTAAGATCCACATGGTCGACTTTGAGTTCCTGCCGACGGGCAAAGGCCAACATGCGCTGGGTCAGCGTTGCGCCTCTCTGCGCGCCTTCGATGGCGTTGTTAACCAGCCGCTGCGACATGGCGTCGTCGGGTATGCGTCGCCGCAGCAGATCGAGGCTTCCCATGACTGCCATCAGCAGGTTGTTGAAATCATGCGCGACCCCCCCGGTCAACTGGCCGATCGCTTCCATCTTCTGTGACTGGAACAAGCTCTCCCGCGCCGCTTCCAGCGCGCGCTGGGCCGCGTCGCGCTCCGTGATGTCGCGGGTGATCTTGGCGAATCCTATCGGCCTGCCTTCGTCGTCCCTGATGGCGTCTATCACCACGCTTGCACGGAAACGCTCGCCATTCTTGCGGACCCGCCAGCCTTCGGCATTAAACCGCCCTTCGCGACGAGCCGTCTCCAGCGCCCGTCCCGGCTCACCGCTCTTTCGATCTTCGGGTGTGTAGAAATGCAAGAAATGCTTTCCCATAATCTCGTCAGGCTCATAGCCCTTAATCCGCCGTGCCCCCTCGTTCCAGCTGGACACATGGCCTTCCAGATCGATCATGTAAATAGCGTAATCGGTCACCCCCTGAACCAGATGCCGAAACTGCTCTTCGCTTTGGCTCAGCCTAGCCTCAACGATCCGTCTTTCGGTCACGTCGCGACCATAGGCATAGACCAGGCCGCCTTCGAGCGTGGTATGCCATTCGATGCGATGATAGCTGCCGTCGCTGGCCTGGAAGCGATTTTCGTAATCGGTAAGGTCGTCTGCGATCAGCGCGTCGGCAAGTGCTGCGGTGCTCGGACCCAGATCGTCAGGATGGATGAACTCTTCGAAGCGATGACCGATGACGTTGTCCACCGGATGGCCTAAAATCCGTGTCCAAGATGGGCTGACCGACTGAAATACGCCGTCGCTGTCGATAGCGACCGTCAGATCGCGAGACAGGCTCCACATCCGGTCGGTGCGACGGCGTTCCCTCTCCACCGCCGCGACGGCCGCCAGCGCGCCGCCAATCTGTCCTGCGATCAATCGGGCCAGATCGATGATGTCCGGATCATCCCCGCGATAGGGATTGAGGCCAAGCGTCAGCGTGCCGGCGGATGTTCCCTGAGATGCCGGGATAGCGATCACGACTGCCCTGTCGGGCTGATCCTGCCATTCGCCCGACGGCCATTCGACATCCGAAGGAAGCGCAACGATCTCTCCGCTATCCGACGGACTGTCCGGCAGGATCGCCGCAACCTGAGCGAGCATGGCGTCATCGCCATTCTGATCGCTTCCGGCCGCCAGATGCAGAGCGATGAAGGGAAAATCCCGGCGATTGTCTGCGAACGCGCGCTGGGCGGCTTCTAAAATCGCTTTCCGGCTGGTCGCTTCCGCCAGCGCGCTGCCGAGCGACCTTAGTGTTTCCAGACGCCGTTCGCCGATGACTCTGCGCGTTTCTTCGTTGACGATACACAGCAAGCCACCCACCGATCCATTTTTTTCGCGTAAGGGACTGTAGGAGAAGCTGTGATAGGTTTCCTCGCGAAAGCCGCTGCGTTCTAGCAGCAACAGCATCGCCTTGTTCCAAGTCGCTTCACCGGCGCGAAC
>NZ_DATKFP010000386.1:0-1589 GCF_035511395.1 Sphingobium sp. | reverse complement strand
ACCTGCAAGGACTGCGCCGCCAGCTGTCGGATGATGGCGGACATGGCGAGCTGAGTTTCCTCGAACGCGCCCAGGCGTAGTGAGGTCAAGCAGCTCCAGCACCATTGAAGCGATCCGTCGGCTCTACAATGTGGGACCGCTGCGAAGCTGGGTCGTATGGGTGCGAAAGCGGGACTGGTTAAGGATCGGCGGTAGCGCTTCTAGACCAGCCAGGCAGCGATCGCGCCAACCACCGACTTGGTTTCGGCAACGTCGCGGACTCGCACGGTATCCAGCCCGAGATGCTTGGCCGGATAATCATTTCCGCCCGGGAAGATCGCGTCACCGAAGAAGATCATCTCGTCGAGTGCGACGCCGGTCTGCTCGGAAAGGCGCTTAAGGCCATAGGCCTTGTCTATCCCTTCGCGGGTGATGTCGATCGATGTCGCCCCGCCGATATTGATGGCAAAGCCTGGCAGCAACGGCTGGAGCAGGGCCTGCAATTTCTTGCGCTTGGCGTGATCGGGATCCCACGTGTCCTTGGCCTCGAGCGGCGCCTGCTGACCGAGCGCGGAGAATGTGATCTGGCTGCCGCGATCCTCGATCTGCTCGCCCCAGATGTTCTCGTTTGCATAGCCCGCCTGCTCGACCGCCTTGGTCAGTGCTTCGCGGATGCGCTGGCTTTCGTCGCCGGTGAACAGATCGGCATAGATACGCGTCCATTGGCCGTCGGCGTGACGATATAGCTTGGTGCCCGTGGTCGGCTGGATGATAAAATTGTCGAGCCGCGCACGGGCGGGCATGCGCGACACCACCTGTTTCTCGAATTGCGGCCAGTCGCCTCCGGAGATGATCGCTACCATCGTCACGTCGAGCAGGCGGGTAAGCAGATCCGCCATTTCATCGTCGAGCGGCTGCTTGTTGAGCGCGAGCGTTCCCTCGAGGTCGAAAGCGGCCAGTCGCTTCATGATGATCCTCCCACAAGCGGCAGCAGAAATGCGTCGATGGCATCGGCGATGCCATCTTTGTCGTCGCTGGTTGAAATGTAGTGCGCTGCGCTACGGATCTCCTCAGGCGCCTTGCCCATGGCGATCGATAGGCCGGTGCGCACGAGCAAAGGGCAGGTCATTGGGCATGTGGCCGAGCGCCCGCGCCAGGGCATCGACGCCAGCTCGCTTGTTGGCATAGGGGTTGGTGACGTCCAGATAGTAGGTCCGCGACCGGGCAATCGTCGCCGACGCCAGGCTCTTGTCCTTGCGAACCAAAGTCCGTCGATGTCGGAGATGACGAGGCCCAGCATCATTGGCCGATCCTGTGCCAGAAGCGGCCATCGCGTTCGAGTAGGGCATCTGCGCCGGCCGGGCCGGCGCTGCCTGGTGCATAGGATTCAAGCCTGCCCTTGTCCTTGACCCAGTCATCGAGGATCGGCTGGACCGCGGCCCAGCCCGCCTCGATCTGCTCAGCGCGCTGGAACAATGTCTGGTCGCCGGTCATCATGTCATAGAGCAAGGTTTCGTAGCCGGTCCGGCCCGACAGCTTGAAGTGGTCGGCATAAGTGAAATCGAGCGTTGTCCCTGCGGTCTTGATCACTGGACCCGGTTTCTTGACCA
>NZ_DATKFP010000385.1:0-6509 GCF_035511395.1 Sphingobium sp. | reverse complement strand
TGCATTTCCAATGGGCTGGCTGCTCCAAACCACTTTCAAAAATAGTTGATGTGGAATCAGCGAGTTGTGACCCGCCGCCAGCGGGCGGCGAGAAATGGCTGCTGGAGCATATTGACAGATATAATCCATCGGCGCATTCATGACACCGGTTTCCGCTAGGCGCCAATGACCAGCCAGAGCTGGCGGCGCGCGGGTCGAGAGAGGGTGCGGCCAAAGGGAGGCGCGCCTCTTTCCGACCGGGATTGCCCGGGAATCGCCTGCGCCAACGTCGCAGAGCAGATTTGGGAAGGGAGTGGATGAACGTGCAGAATCAGCAGGATAAATTTGCGGCTCGGCGCTGGCTGGCGGGGGCTTCCTTCGCGGCCATGGCGCTTACTTTTTCGAGTAGCGCGCTGGCGCAGGATACAGCGCAGGCTGATGCTGCGCCGCAGACCGCTGCCGATGGCGAGGTTGCCGATATCGTTGTCACCGGTTTCCGGCAGTCTTTAGGCGCGGCCATCAACCTGAAGCGTCAGTCGGTGGGATCGGTCGATGCCATCGTGGCCGAGGATATCGCGAAGTTCCCGGACCAGAATCTGGCGGAATCGCTCCAGCGCATTCCCGGCATCTCGATCCAGCGCGATGGCGGCGAAGGGCGCGCCATCACCGTGCGCGGCCTGGGTGCGCAATTCACGCGTGTCCGGGTGAACGGATTGGAGACGGTCGCGACCTCCACCGACGGTGCCAGCTCCAACCGCGACCGCGCGTTCGATTTCAACGTCTTCGCGTCCGAACTTTTCAGCTCGCTGGTGGTGCACAAGACAGCCGAGGCGTCGCTGGACGAAGGATCGCTGGGCGCTGTGGTCGACCTCAACACCGGCAATCCGCTGGCGGGGAAGAGTGGTTTCACTTTCGTTGGGTCCGCGACCGGATCCTATAACGACCTGAGCAAGAAATGGGGGCCGCGTCTGGCGGGGTTGTTGTCCTGGAAGTCGCCCGACGGACAATGGGGCGTGGCGCTGTCTGCAGCCTATTCCAAGCTCGACACGCTCCAGATGGGTAACAATACGGTGCGCTGGTCGCAGGCGCGGTTCGACAGCGTCGATGGCACGCGCTGTTTCACGGCGCCCAATAGCGGCGGCAGCTATATTCCGGGCGCTGCGTGCGACGAGGCCGCGCTGGCCTTCCATCCGCGCATTCCGCGCTATGGCGAGATTGCTCAGGAGCGCGAGCGTCTGGGCGTGACCGGATCGATCCAGTGGGCGCCTTCGGACGCGACCAAGGTGTCGATCGACGGCCTCTTCTCCCGCTTCCGCGAAACGCGCGAGGAGAAATGGGGCGAGGTGCTGCTGCGTTCCAACGAGCGGTCGATCGACGTGGTGAACCCGGTCTATGACAGCAACAACAATATGGTGTCGGCGACGCTGAACGACGCCTGGGTGCGGACCGAACATTATCTGCGCAAGTCGCAGACCAAATTCTACCAGCTGGGCGCGACCTGGGACCAGGATGTGAGCGACAGCTTCCGCTTCACTCTGCTTGGCGGTTTTTCCAAGTCGGACGCGTCGATCCCGGTCGAAACCACTTTGGTGTTCGACGACCGTGATGCGCAGGGCTATAGCTATGACTATAGCAATATGCGCCGTCCGGTGCTGACCTTCGGCACCAGCGTCACCGATCCGGCCAATTTCCAGCTCGCTGAAATCCGCGATCGGCCATCCTCGACCGTCAACAAGTTCCGTACCGCGCAATTGCGCACCGAATGGGACGTGACCGATGGCTTCACGGTGAAGGCAGGTGCGGTGTATCGGCGCTTCTCCTTCGACACGGAAGGCTTCACCCGCGACACCGTGGTGTGCGGCAATGGCGGCGTCGACCGGGTGCTGGGAACGGTGAACTGCTCGCCGAGCAGCGCGTTCGGGCCGGGTGCGATCTATGGCCTGCCGGTGACGTCGGCGCTGGCGGAACTCTATACCCTTAAGGGCGCAAATGCGCCGGCAGGGACGACGACCCAATGGCTGGTGCCCAACCTGGCTGCGGGCACCGATTATACCAACCTCTATGAGCGAGCGCTGGCGGTCGATGCGGGCAATACGCGCGGCGTGGTGGAAAAGACCACGGGCGGCTATGTCCAGGTCGATGCCAAGGGCGACATTTTCGGGCTGGAATATGCGGCCAATGCGGGCATCCGTTATGTGAAGACCGACCAGAGTTCGACCGGCCTCAACAATGGTCAGCTGGTGGGCGTGTCGCGATCCTATGAGGATTGGCTTCCGGCGGCGAACATCGCCTTCTTCCCGCATCGCGACATCATCATCCGCGCGTCAGTGGCCGATGTGATGACGCGGCCGAGCCTGGGCAACCTGACGCCGGGCGGTTCTGTCGACGGCTTCAATTATCGCGTCAGCTTTGGCAATCCCTACCTCAACCCGTTCCGGGCGACGGCCTATGACCTGGCGTTCGAATGGTATTTTGCACCGCAGTCGGTCTTTTCGGTCGCGGCGTTCAAGAAGGATGTGCAGAGTTTCCCGATCAGCCAGACGATCACCGGCACCTTCGCGTCGACCGGCCTGCCGCTGTCGGTGATCCCGCCAAGCTCGCCCGCGGCGATCCAGCCGGAGCGCGCCGAGGGCTGGGCGATCAGCACGATCGTCAACGGCACGGGCGCGAGCCTGAAGGGGATCGAATTGTCGGTGCAGGCGCCCTTCACTTTCCTGCCCGGCTTCCTGTCGCATTTCGGCGGCATTTTGAACGCCACTTTCGTGGATTCGAGTGCCGACTATACCGTATCGGGACCGGCGGTGGTGCCGGGGGGCGGCAATATCGCGGCGGTGCGCAATGCCACGCTGTTCGGCCTGTCGAAGCGGGCGTTCAACGGCACGCTCTATTATGAAGACGAGAAATTCTCGGCCCGCGTATCGGCCAGCTATCGCAGCAAATATATCGACCAGAATAGCGGTACAGGCAATGTTTTCGAAGGTTATAACAGCACGATCAACGTCGATGCTTCGGTCCGCTACAAGCTGACCGACTGGATCGAACTGTCGCTGGAGGGCATCAACCTGACCGACGATTATCGCGATCGCTACACCGATCAGGATGCCAATCGCAATTATGAGCAGCTGCATTTCGGCCGCACCATTCAGCTGGGTGCGCGGTTCAAGCTGTGACTGCTCGGCCGGGCCGCCTCTGCACAGGTGGCCCGGCCTTTCTTTTGCATATGTTGGAGAGATCATGATCATCAGCCGCCGTGACGCCATGACAGCCGCTCTTGCCGGGAGCGCGTTTGCGTTGGGAGGCGGGCGGGCCGCCGCAGTGCCGGGGGCTGTGCCGGGAGGGGCGTCGGGAGGGCCGCCGGGTCTGGCGGTCGACTGGAAGCGCGGCCTCGACAATCAGCGGATCGCCGATCTGGGCGACGGGCGTTTCCTCAATCCGCTAATTTCGGGCGATCGCCCCGACCCCGCCATCCTGAAGGACGGCGCGGATTATTACATGACCTTCTCGACCTTCGAGAGCTATCCCGGCATCACCATCTGGCATAGCCGCGACCTCATCAACTGGCAGCCGCGTGGGGCAGCGCTGACCAGGAATATCGGGTCGGTCTGGGCGGTCAGCCTGGAAAAGCACGAGGACCGCTATTTCCTCTATATTCCGGTCAAAGCCGAGCCGAACAGCATCTTCGTCATTCATGCCGACAGCATCGACGGGCCATGGAGCGACCCGATCGACCTGAAACTGCACGACCATATCGATCCGTGCCACGCGGTGGGGGAGGATGGCAGTCGATGGCTGTTCCTGTCGGGTGGCGACCGCATCCGCCTGTCCGACGACGGGCTGTCGACGGTCGGCGCGGTCGAGCATGTCTATGATCCCTGGCGCTATCCCGATACATGGGATGTCGAGGGGTTCGCGCCCGAGGGACCGAAGATCCACCGCCATGGCGACTGGTTCTATATGCTGACCGCCGTGGGTGGCACGGCGGGGCCGCCCACCGGGCATATGGTGATCGCCGCACGATCGCGATCCATCCATGGGCCTTGGGAGCAGCATCCGAACAATCCGCTGGTCCATACCGAAAGCGCCGACGAGCGCTGGTGGTCGCGGGGCCATGCCAGTCTGGTCGAGGGGCCGGACAAGAGTTGGTGGGCGGTCTATCATGGCTATGAGAATGGCCTCTGGACGCTGGGGCGGCAGACATTGCTCGATCCGGTGGAATGGGCCGTCGATGGCTGGTTCCGAATGACCGGCGGCGACCTGTCGCAGCCGATCGCAAAGCCGCGCGGCGGGCAGGCCTTGCCGCATGGCATGGCGCTGTCGGACGATTTCCGTGAGCTGAAGCTGGGCGCGAAATGGAATTTCTTCCGCCCGGCGCCTGACGAAGCAAGCCGGGCGCGGGTTGAGAAGGGTGCGCTGATCCTCAAGGGACGAGGAACGGCGCCGCTGGATTCTTCGCCGCTGCTGCTGATCGCGGGCGATCCGGCCTATGAGTTCCAGTGCGATATCGAGATTGCGCCGGGCGGGACGGCGGGGCTGCTGCTCTTCTATGATGACAAGCTCTATTGCGGGCTGGGCTTCGACGAGACGCGCTTCGTCACCCATCAATATGGGATTGAGCGCGGGCGACCGGCCAATCCCCATGGCCGCCGGATGACCATGAAGGTGACAAATCGGCACCATATCGTGTCCTATCATCTGAGCGGAGATGGTGGGAAGACATGGAGCCGGTTCGACCGGGGCATGGAGGTTTCGGGATATCATCATAATGTGCGTGGCGGATTCCTGATGCTGCGGCCGGGCCTTTATGCGGCGGGGCCGGGTGAGGCGAGGTTTCGGGATTTCCGTTTCCGGGCGTTGTAAAAAGGGGACAGGACAGCGTTCCGTCGGCATTGCGTTAGCTGGATTTAATAGATAATAGTTCGCATTAGCGTATTTATGACAGGATGCGGCGCGTCTTCGTCACCGGCTAATGGAGAACCGATCGCCATGTCCTCCCGATCCACAAGCGTGAAGGCGCTGTTCCGCCGGCCGAGCGCGGAACGGCAGGCATTAGCTTTGCTCCGCAGCGACAGCATCGACCCGGATACCATGTGCGGGGCCAGCCAGAAGGATCGCGCGCCGCACTTACTACCCTTTGCCCAATTGCGCAGCCTCGCCATGGGACTTGGCTATGATGTGCAGCCCACCGCTGCGCCTTACGTCAGCGATGGCGAACTGGAATTGCTGACATGGCTGGCGCGCGGACAGCGGGTCAGCAATCATGTCGAGAATTTTCACGAAGACATGTTCTTTACCCGTGCGCTACTCCATTGTTCGGGCATATTGACCGGGCTTGGCATCCACCTGCCATCCATGACCATGGCAGGGGCAATTCAGCGCCCGCGAGCGGAGGGAGAGACTGCATGAGCGATATTGAAGCCGCCCTTTCCGCCGCATCGTCGCCTGTAAAATCGGCTGGCTGGTGCTATTCATCGAGGCATTGCATGTCCCTATCGCACTCATGCTGGTGTTCGCCGCACTGCTGGTCGGTTGCGGTTTCGGTCAGCTTGTGAAGGACACAGTTGCGGAATGATAGCTTATCGGAGAAACGGTGCCTAAGTTTCGGGATTGTGGCACCATTCACGATATAACCCGGCATCGCGGCTGGCTGTAGGCTCAAGTGCGAAATTAATTCCGAATTCGGAATCCTTGCGGCGCGTGCCGATTCCTTCCGTTAGTCCAATAATGGCTCAGTCTGGCCCTTGCAGGGCTTGGGCGGGGGTGGAAGCCTGGCCGCGTTCCGTTTCGTTGCGGACGCGAAAGAAGAAAAGGTATCGACGATGGCGGCCGAAGTTATCGATAAGGTGACGGGTGAAATCAGCCAATCCCCAGTCGAAGCGATAACTTTGGATGATCCGAGCGTTGTTCGCCTACAGTTGAACCGGGAAGCTGTTTCAAGCTTAGAGCAAAATGGTAATGACCTGATCATTCGACTGACTGACGGCAACGCCATCAAGGTCAGCAATTTCTACGAGCCGTTCGATGGTGGCAATAGTGATCTGGTGCTGCGCGATAATGGCGGCAACCAGTGGCTGGCGCGCTCCGGAGGCCGTTTCCCGCGCTTTTCGCTGCTAAACGATCTGGACGAACTGGTAGGCGCTGCCGGCGGAGCAGGCGCAGCGGGATCGTCGTTGATACTGCCGGCGATCATAGGAGGTGTGGGTATCGCCGGTGTCGCCTCATCGGGCGGAAATCGGTCGGTGGACGATACGGACGCTGATGCAGATGCTGACGCCGATGCAGATGCGGACGCAGATGCGGATGCCGACGCTGATGCAGATGCGGACGCAGATGCCGACGCTGACGCAGATGCCGACGCTGACGCAGATGCGGACGCTGATGCAGATGCAGATGCAGATGCCGACGCTGATGCGGACGCCGATGCTGACGCCGATGCAGATGCGGATGCAGATGCCGACGCTGATGCAGATGCGGACGCCGATGCAGACGCCGATGCGGATGCCGACGCTGATGCAGATGCAGATGCGGATGCC
>NZ_DATKFP010000384.1:0-1766 GCF_035511395.1 Sphingobium sp. | reverse complement strand
TGCGCGCGCTTGCCAGCGACATCGAGGCGTTCGACCATTGGTGCCGCCGAAACGGGCGCGTGACCTTGCCGGCGACCCCCGAGACGGTCGCCGACTATCTCGATGCCCGGTCAGGGCAGGGGGCGAAACCCGCCTCGCTCGGTCGCTACAAGGCGTCGATCGCCAAGATCCACCAGCTGCTCGACATCAAGGATCCCACCCAGGCCGAGCTGGTCAAGCTGCGGCTCCGCGCGATCCGCCGGGAGAAGGGCAGCACGCAAGCCCAGGCGCGGCCGCTGCGGTTCAAGGGGCCGGTGCGCAATGTCGAGCGGGACGCACCCCGGGGGCTTAATGTGCGGGGGCTGCTTGAGGCCTGCGCGGATGATTTGCCGGGGCTTAGGGATCGGGCTTTACTGTCGGTCGCCTACGACACGGGCTTGCGCGCCTCCGAGCTGGTCGCGGTCGAGGTCGAGCACATTGTGGACGCCATCGATCCCGAGGCGCGGCTGCTGACGATTTCGCGCAGCAAGGGCGATCAGGAGGGAAAGGGCGCGACCGCGTTCCTCAGCCCGCGCTCGGTGCGGGCGATCGCCGCCTGGACTGCGGCTGCCGACATCGAGGAGGGACCGCTGTTTCGCCGGGTGCAGGTGCGCCGCTACAAGGCGCGGGCCGCGGTCAAGGGGCGGCGGATCGAGACGATTTCTGGCCGCGAAAGCTGGGATCTGCGCAAGACGTTGCCGAAGTCGGCGGTGCCGGCGCGCACCGAATATGATGTGGGAGAGGGGGCGTTGCACCCGGGTTCGATCGGGCCGATCTGGCGGGCAATGATCCGGCGCGCCTTCGACAAGGGCGCGCTGAGCGACCTCACCGCCGATGATCTGGCGCAGTTGCTCAAGGGCGTGAGCGCGCATTCGACGCGGGTGGGCTTGAACCAGGATCTGTTTGCGAGCGGCGAGGATCTGGCGGGGATAATGGATGCGCTACGCTGGAAGAGTCCCCGGATGCCGCTCGCCTATAATCGCAATCTGGCGGCTGAGCAGGGTGCCGCCGGCCGCTTGATCGCGAAAATCGGGTGATTAGATCTTGAGCTGCGCACAATTAGGTATTTGTGACGGTGTTTGAAAATTCCGAGTGCGCCAGATCACGCGGATTAGCGTTCCAGCGAATGTCCGACGGAATCGGAAAAGAAAACCCGCCCGTCTTTTGACGGGCGGGCAAGGAAAGGTGTCTACGTCTTACCGAGACTCCTTCGGGTCGCTGGCTGATGCTATGCCTTCGTGTTTCGGATTCAAGGCTAAACTAGCGGGGCTGAGCAGTTTCTCAGGCTGTGTACATCGCCGCGACCGACGACCTGGAAATATGCGCTAGCCTTGCGTTTATGCGCAATTATGATAGATGTATTATATATGCATGATTGGAGCGCGAGTCGTGGTCGATGCCTCGATAATCAGAGAGGAAGAGCTGGCTCCTTTGGTGGAAGAGTTCTACGCGCGGGTCCGGGCCGACGCCGAACTTGGGCCGATTTTCAACGATGCGATCGACGATTGGCCGGAGCATCTTGGGAAGCTGACTGCGTTCTGGTCCTCCGTCATGCTCACCAGTGGCCGATACAAGGGTCAACCGGTGCCGGCCCATTTGAAGCATAAGGCTAGGATAACACCCGCGCTCTTCGAGCGGTGGCTCGCGCTCTGGGTGCAAACGACCAATGACATGATGACGTCAGAAGCGGCCGCGGCACTACAGGCGAAGGCGAGGCGGATCGCCGAGAGCCTGCAACTCGCGATGTT
>NZ_DATKFP010000383.1:0-4690 GCF_035511395.1 Sphingobium sp. | reverse complement strand
CGCGGCATCGCTTGCGACCGCAGCGCAGCGGAGGATGGCAGCCAGGCGACTTTGTTGTTTCGCGAGGAATGACGGCGCAGCCGGCAGGGGAAGAAAGTCGATCGGCGCCATTGCCGCATAGGCGATCAAGGCGCAGCCGGCCTTCGGCCAGATCAGCCCATTGAAGAGGCCGTTTTGGAGCGGTCGGTTAGACAGAGATTGATCAAGGAGAACGTGGTGAGCACGGCGTTGCCGTCACGATTTCGGCAGCAACGGAGTCGGCGATTCCACAGAGCCAGTCCAGGCCTTGACCGCGTCCCGATGCCGACACCGCTCTGGCAAGAAAGCCAGCGCACCGATGTTTTGATCGCGCGACCGAACGGCGTCACGCTGCTCCAGCGTAAGACTGCGATGACGCGACACGGGTTGGCCGAGGCCAAGGTCTGAGCGCCGACCGCCATCTCGGGGTTTCGATGACGAGGGCGACGCGGGTGAAGATCGGCCGATTGTCCCGCCTCCGCTGCTAATAGCGTTAGGCGCGCGCCAAGCCCCGCCCCGATGGTCCGGGCGCTGCCAAAGCTGTCACCCGCACGAACGCGGTGACGCCGACAGCAATCGCACCAGCGACGGAAAAGATGACCTGCCACGTATCGGAGGGCATGGTGTGCTGCACGATGCCGTGGGTGGCATGATAGCCGGCGAGCGCCGCGGGCGCGACGAACGCGATCGCGATCGCGAGGCGCAGCCAGAACGGCCGCGCGAAGCCGAGCAGGAACTGGCTGATGCCGAACGTCAGTGCGGCGGCGACCAGGCCAACAACGATGCCGCCGATCCAGCCTGCGCCGGTCTGATAGGCCCAGACTCCAGCGGTGACGCCGACGAAGGCGGGCAGTGCGAATACAGCAAGGGTGAACAAGAGCCAGCAGAGCATGCCAATGGCTGCGATGCTGGCGAGGATGCCAATGAAGATCATGGCGATGGTCTCCCGTGAGAAAAGGTCTGACGGTCGCGCCTTCCACCACCACCCCGGCGCAAACCAACTATAGTCGAACTTGTGGGTTGGCGGGAGCGGAAATCGGGCATGATTTCCGGTGCTTTGCGTTGCCATGGTAGTAGAGGACGACTCCAGCTCTCCCCGCGCGGGACCTAAGTCCGGAGCACCGGCGCAGGGGCGACAAGAGGAAAATGGCGGTAAAGCGTGGCGGGCGGATTCTTCATACCTGACGGTAACGAGGCGCTTCGGGACGATATCCCGGCCGTGGTGGAACTTATCGAGCGCACGGCGCGGTGGGTCCATCCGGACACCTTCCGGGCCTTGCCGGTCTGGGCTCCGCACACCGCGCGCGGGCGGGCGCTCTACGACGCGGGATGGACGCGCCGATATACGAATACGCGCAAGGCCACTGGCGTCACGGCGGAGAAGTTCGAAGGCAATGTCGCCGCGCTTAACGCGTTGGTCGCGGCTCTCGACATCGCGTCGCCCAAGCCGAAGAATTGGACCGTGTGCCACATCTGGGGGTATGACGATCCGTCCTTCGCGCAGCGCAGCAACGTCGTCCAGGATCTTCGGTACTTTTCCTGTGTCGCCAACATGGTGTGGCTGCCGACATCGCTGAAGGGCTTCACCGACACACTGCCCGAGATCAAGGCCATGCTACGTGTTTGCGCATTTCATCTCTATGGATGGGCTTGTGAGCATCCTTCGGTCGCCGATCAAGCCGACCAAGTGAGAGGTGGTTGGATTCCAGAAGGCTACCCGAAGAGTTGGCCAGGCCCCGATCGCCCCGGTGTTCTGCCGCCCGGCACGGCTCCGTTCACTCCGCGGATCGAGCGGGAGATCGCCAAGCGCAAACTGAGGATCAAGGCCGACATCGCAAACGCGGCCTTTTTGCACTATCCGAAGGATGAGGTTCAGGAAGTGCTGAGATTCTGGAAGATCGAATTGAGCTAGGCGGCGCTCACGCGCCGCCTTTGCCGAATTTCCAGACCGGGATGCCGAGCTTGCGGGCCTTGTCGGCGAGGTTGTCCTGAATGCCCGTACCCGGGAAGTGCATGACGCCGATCGGCAGGATCAGCAGCAATTGGTCGTTGCGCTTGAACGGCGCGGCCTTGGCGTGTTTCGTCCAGTCGGGCTTGAATGCGATCTGCGGAACCTTGCGATGGTCGGCCCAGCGGGCGGCGATGCGCTCGGCGCCTTTCGGCGATCCGCCATGTAGCAGCACCATGTCGGGATGCTTGGCGTGGACCTGGTCGAGCTTGGCCCAGATCAGCCGGTGATCGTTGAAGTCGAGACCGCCGGTGAAGGCGATCTTCGGACCCGCAGGCAGCATCACTTCGGTTTCGGCGCGGCGCTTGGCGGCGAGAAAATCACGGCTGTCGATCATGGCCGATGTCATGGTGCGGTGGTTGACTATCGATCCGCTGCGCGGTCGCCAGGATGATCCCGTCTGGCGCTCGAAATGCTCGGCGGCCTGGTCGCGCATCAACTCGAAGGCATCACGGCGTTCGATTAGCGTCTGGCCCTCGGCGGTAAGCCGCTCCAGCTCGACGGACTTGACCTCGGAGCCGTCCTGTTCCCGCTGGCTCCGCCGCTGAGCCTGCTCATTGTCGTCGAGTTCGCGTTCGATCCGGCCGGTGGCGCGGTGGAAGAGATTGACGGTCGACCAGAGCAGATCGTCGAGGTCGGGCTCGAGGCGGGTGTCCTGGAAGGTGACGATCAGCGCATCGAAGATGTCGGCGATGGCGCCGGCGACGGCGTTCCCCTCGGGCAGCGGCCTCGGGTCGAGTTCGTCCTGGAAGGGACGGAAGCCGTAAAGCTGAAGTTCGGTGAGAAGGTGGTCGGTGGGAGACGAAGCGTGATGGGGCTCGAAGTCGTCGCGATCGCTCGTCATGGGATGCTCCTTCGTCGGTCTGACCGCGACCCTCGCGGCCTTCTGGCGACGAAAGCCGTCGGGCGGGCCGGACCTGCACCCGGAGCGAAGCGCAGGGCCGGAGCGTCAGCGGAGGATGGCGAAGCCCGGTTGTTTTGCTTCGCGATGCAAAGGCCCGGAGGGCCGGCGGAAAAGAACCGGGCGCAGCCATTGCCGGGCCGGACCGTTTGACGGCCGATCGCCCTCTCGAAGGCCGGGTCGCGGTCTTTCCGGCGAGATGGAAAGCAGCCAGAGCGATAGCGCTGACGGCGCCGCCGCTCTTGTCGCATCCCTCCGGAACTACACCGCCTCTGTCGCGATGAAGCGTGCGACATCTTCCGGGGCGAGCTGGACGCGGACGTTGGCCCAGAGCACAACGATGCCGATCAGTCTGAGATCCTCGTTGAAGTCTCCGAGCGTGGGCGACAGAACAATCGCCTCGATCCCGACAGCGTTTGCCCGTTCGATCAGGCTGTCGCGCGCGCCGTCACCGGCCGGATCGTCGTCACGCACGATGTAGAGCCGGCGGAGGGTTGCCGGGAACAGGATGGCTGCGAGGTGCGCGGCCGACAGTGCGGCGACCATCGGCATGCGGGGGGCTGCCATTCGCAGCGACAGAATGGTTTCGATGCCTTCGCCGGCCGCCATTACGTCATGCGTCACGCCGAACCGGACTGCGTGGCCGAGGAGGTCGCCCATCGCCCGCCGCGGCGTGTCGACCGGCGCCTTACCGCTGCCGTCGGGCGCAATCCAGGTGCGATGCGCGCCGGTGATCCGGCCGCCGAGATCGGTGACGGATGCGATCATCGCCGGCCAGCTCTCGGTCGGGCTCTGCTCGTCGGGCCGGTAGTAGCATCGCGGGTGAAAGCGCAGCGATCCGGTTCCGTGCAAAGCCGTGATGCCGCGTATCCGCAAATACGTGTCTACGACAGTGCCCGGAATCGGTTGCGACATGGCGAAGAGCCGGCGTGCGGCCTCCGGCGATCCGATCGGAGCTGGCGCCTGCCACGGCCGTGGTTGCGGCTCAGGTTCGGGATGCGGAAGGCTGAGGAAGGTCCGCGCCTCTTCGGCGACGTCCTTGAAATCGATCAGGCCGCGTGTCTCGCGGATGATGTCAAGCAAATCGCCATGCTCGCCCGTGGCGGCGTCGGTCCATTTGCCTGCGGTGCCCTTGCCGGATTCGGCGCCCTTCAGGCGGACGAA
The DNA here is from genome assembly GCF_035511395.1 of Sphingobium sp. Lineage (GTDB taxonomy): Bacteria > Pseudomonadota > Alphaproteobacteria > Sphingomonadales > Sphingomonadaceae > Sphingobium. The sequence goes on along the minus strand of NZ_DATKFP010000383.1, from coordinate 599 downwards.
CATAGAGCGCCCCGGCGTATTGCGGGCATCGCCGACCAGCCAGTAGCGTCCTTCACGGCGGCCGTTGGAAAGATAATGACGGCAGACCGCCTCAGCCTGTCTGGCCATACGGCGTGCCAGATCGGATGCATTGTCCGACATCGTGTCCTCCGAGACGAAAAAGGGCCCGCCATCGCTGGCGGGCCCCTGGCAGTGCGGTTGGCTCCTTCGTTATTCGGCCGCGGTCGCGTGGGGTTCGAGCGCGACCGATTCATCCTCGGTTACTTCCTCGTCTTCCACCACGGCCGTTTCGCCGCCGTCCGCCGTCATTTCTACGCCCGGTGCATCGGCGTCTGCTTTCGCGGCGTCGGTCGCAGCGGCGTTCGGCACATCGCGACCGGGCGTGCGCAGCGGCTCCGGAAGCCATCCGGACTCCGCCAACAGCGTCTCGGCCTGCTCCGCCATCTCGGCCTTCTTGAGGTGCTCGATGCGGTCACCCGCCCGCGCGCCTTTCGCCTCCCGCACGGCTGCGAGGATGCGCGCCTTGGTCACCCGACCGAAATAGGTGCCGATCGTCGGCGTCCAACCGGCGGCGACCATGTCGAGATCGACGGCCTGGG
>NZ_DATKFP010000382.1:0-7525 GCF_035511395.1 Sphingobium sp. | reverse complement strand
TCGGCGGTCGCATTGCTGGGAATTTTCGGGGCCGCATGGCTTCGTTGTCCTTCGAGGGACGGTGTGCTGGCGCGCATTGCAGGCATTGTCCCGATCCTGGTCGCCGCGGTTTTCCTTTGGTTTGGCCCTGCGCATCCCGTTAAGCTGGCCGCCAATCGCCCGAAGCTCGCTATCCTCACCGCGCTGCCGCTCTTCTGGACGGAGCCGGGACAGGCCGGGAGCGGGCTGCGCGACGCCCCGATCGTCACGCTGCTGCGGACCCGTTTCACCGTGGAGCCGCTCGACGACCCGCTGCATCTTCCCCGGTCGGGCGCGCGTAGGCTGCTGATCGCACAGCCGCGCGCTCTGTCGCCGGCACAGCTGGTTGCGATCGACCAGTGGGTGCGGGGCGGCGGCACGGCCCTGGTCCTCGCTGATCCGCTGCTGCGCTGGCCCACCGACCTGCCGCTGGGCGATCGTCGCCGCGCACCGTCGGCCAGCTTGCTCGCGCCGTTGCTCGATCATTGGGGATTCGATCGCGGCGCGCTGGCACATGGCGAAATCCGTCATTTCCTGCCCGATGGCCGCCTTGTCACCCTGTCCGGGGCGGCGATGGTACATGCCGTGCCGCAGCGAATGCGGATCGGACGGGGTGAGGCATTGCTGGTCGGCGACGCCGACCTGATCGACGATCGCCTCTGGCTGGTCGACCCGACCCGTCCGCTCGATCCGCGCGCCTGGGTCGCGGACACGCCGGCCTTGCTGGCCCAATGGCTGGCCGCTCCGATTCCCGGCGAGCGCCGCTGGATGCGGAGCCCCGCCGATGTGATTCTGGGTCTGCGCTGGGCGATTCTGGCTGGGACAGGGTGGGCAATGCTGGGAGCAGTGCTCCTCGCCGCGCAACTCGTCGCAAAAAACCGCAGAACAAAAAGCGAAAATGAGGCTGAAAGAAGCCGGGAAAACATTCTAACCCATTTTTGACCGGCTTTTCCCACCCTCTCCCGACTTTTCCCCTTTTCAGTCGGCTCCATGCTTGGTAGAAAAACCGGCATTGGGGTTCGTCAGGCTTTGTGCAGTCCTGTGCGTCGGATGGTCTCTTCGCGATTCCGGCGAAGGGCGGCCTGCGTCCCGGACAAAAGGGGCCTGTTTCCAGCGTGTCGGACGTCATTCTCTATTCGGGCAACGCGTTCAGCGTCGCGGACGGCAAGGGCCGTTTCGTGCTGCCCCTGGAGATGCGCAAGCTGGTCAAGCAGGCCAGCGGCGGCGAAAGCCGCCTGTGCCTGTCCGTCCATTTCGACAATGGTTGCGCCACCGGCTTCGGTCTGTCGCACAAGCAGTTCCTGTTCGACGAAGTCGAGAAGCTGGAGCGCCAGGCTTATGAGTCCGGGCGCGACTTCAATGCCGATCTGGAGCGCGAGAATCGCCTCGGCACGATCGAGGACGTGAATTTCGACGATGGCGGCCGTTTCTTCCTGCACCCCGATATCAAGGAAGAAGCCGGCATCACCGATACGGTCTTCTTCTACGGCGTCGGCCGTTACTTCCAGCTCTGGAAGCCTGAGGCGCTGGTGGAAAGCCCCGATCGTCCGGCCCTGATCCGCAACAAGGTGAAGCGCTGGCTCGAAGCCCGTACAGCGGAAGGGGCGGCCAAGTGAGCGACGCCGCCACCGCGCCCCACATCCCCGTCCTTATCGACGAAGTGCTTGACGCTCTCGCCATCAACCCCGGCGAGATTCATGTCGATGGCACATTCGGCGCGGGCGGCTATTCCAGCGCCATGGCCCGCGCGGGTGCGCGCGTCTTCGCCTTCGATCGCGACCCCGATGCGATTCGCGAAGGGCAGGCGGTCGCCGACGCACATGGCATCACGCTCATCCCCGGCGAATTTTCGCGCATGGCGGAATGGCTGGCGGCGCGCGGCATCGACAAGGTGTCGGGCATCACGCTCGACATCGGCGTGTCCTCGATGCAACTCGACCGGGCGGAGCGCGGCTTTTCCTTTCAGTCGGACGGCCCGCTCACGATGACGATGAGCCAGGACGGCATGAGCGCCGCCGATTTCCTCAACTCCGCCCCGGAAGAGGACATTGCCAACGTCATCTATCGCTATGGTGACGAGCCCAAGTCGCGCCGCGTTGCTCGCGCGATCGTGGAGGCGCGGCCGCTGGAGCGCACCGGCCAACTCGCCGCCGTGGTCCGCAAGGCGCTGGGTCACAAGCTGCATGACAAGAAGGATCCGGCGACTCGCACCTTTCAGGCGATCCGCATCCATGTGAATCGCGAGCTGGAAGAGCTGGAACTGGCGCTCGACGCGGCCGAGGCGCTGCTGGAGGAGGGCGGTCGGCTGGCGATCGTCACCTTCCACAGTCTGGAGGACCGCATCGTCAAGCAGTTCCTTCGCAAGCGCAGTGGCGGCGAAGGCGCGGGGTCGCGGCATCTGCCCGAACGCGCGGTCGGCGCCGCACCGACCTTCGCCAAGCCCGCCAAGGCGGTGCGCCCGGGTGAGGTGGAACTGGCGCGCAACCCCCGCGCCCGGTCCGCCACGCTGCGCAGCGCCGTCCGTACATCTGCCCCCCCCGACCAGTCCCCCCGGAGTGCCCGCTCATGATCGCCGTCAAGAGGTTGCAGAGCTTGATCTGGGTGATCCTCGTCGCACTGGGCGCGCTTGGCGCCTATATGGTGTCTCTGAAGGTCGCAACCGAGCGCAACGACCTGATGCGCGTACGGGCGCAGATCGCGGCGGCGAAGGCGGATATTCGCTATCTGGAAACGGAATTCAGCGCGCGCGCCTCGATGCGTCAGCTGGAGAGCTGGAACCAGCACGACTTCCTTTATGCGACGCCGACCGCGCAGCAATATCTCGCGGGTGAACGCGCACTGGCGCAGCTGGACGGGGTGCAGCCCAACGGTCCCGACTATGTCGCGCCGCCGGTGATGGTGGCGATGGTTGAAAGCCCCGCCGACCTGCCCTCCGCGCCGCAGAAGGCGCCCGAAAGCCCGGCGGCGACCCAGATCCGCAGCGACATCGCGGTCATTCGCGAAGCCCATGCCGCCGATAATGTCGACACGCTGCCCAAGCCCGCCAAGCGCACTCCGGTGCAGCAGGCGAAGGCCGATGCGGATGTGTCGAAGCCCAATCCGATCGCGCGCAAGGCCGAACGGATGGCGATGCTCGACGCCAAGCTGCTGGATGACAGCACGCTGGGCGATCTGACCGCGAAGGCGGCGCGCGAACGGCGGAAGGGGGCTCGCTGACATGGCCACGATCATCGTCCAGCCAGGCGGGCCACGGGCGGGCAAGCAACGGGTCAATCTGACCGCCGTTGCCCATAACCGGTTGATGCTGTTGCTCATCCTGTTCATGGCAATCACGACCGTGGTGATCGGCCGGCTCCTGTGGGTCGGCATTTTTGCGCATGGGGCAGGGGGCGATGGGTCGCTGGGTGCGTTCGTGCCTGCGCGCGCGGATATCGTCGATCGCAACGGCGTGCCGCTGGCGCGGACGATGGACGCCTATTCGATCGCGGTGCGCCCATCGAAGTTGATCGGCGACCCGAACGAACTGGCGCGCAAGCTCAACGAAATCTTCCCCGACGAAAGCGAAGCGGCCTTTCGCAAGAAGCTGACCGGTCGGGGCTGGGCTTATCTGCGTCGCCGCGCGCTGCCGGAACAGGTGGCGGCGGTGAACGCGCTGGGCGAGATCGGTATCGAATTTCCGCGCGAGAAGGAGCGCCTCTACCCGCAGCGCACCCTGGCGGCGCATGTGCTGGGCTTCGCCCCGAATGGCGAGGGTGCAGGCGGCATGGGCGTGGAGGCGGCCTTCAACGACCGGCTGACCGACACGGCGCAACGCAGCAAGCCATTTGCCCTGTCGATCGACAGCCGGGTGCAGGGCGCGCTCGAAAGCGAACTCTATGCGCAACTGGTGCAGACGCGGGCCAAGGGCGCGGGCGGCATCATCCTGGACGCCAATACCGGCGAGATCATCGCCATGGCGTCGATCCCCGTCTTCGATCCCAACAAGCTGCAAAATTACGCCGGCAAACGGTGCAGCGAATCGCCGCTCTGCAACCATATGGTGCAGGCCCGTTACGAGCTGGGTTCCGCCTTCAAGCCGCTGTCGATCGCCGCAGCCATGGATGCGGGCGTCGTGACGTCGATGAGCAAGCGCTATGATGCGACCGCACCGCTCGCCGTCGCCGGTTTTCGCATCAAGGACGACCATTCGCTCGGCCGCTGGATCAACGTGCCGGAAATCCTGGTGCATAGCTCGAACATCGGCACCGCGCGCATTGCCGACGAAATGGGCGCGGCGCCGTTGCAGAAGCTGTTCCGCAGCCTTGACTTCGACCAGCGCGCGCCGATCGAGTTCAACGAGCGCGCCGCCGGCCTCTGGCCGTCCAGCTGGGGCCGAATCACCAGCATGACGACATCCTACGGCCATGGTATTGCGGTGACGCCGCTGCATTTGGCGGCGGCTTATGCCGCGCTGGTCAATGGCGGCATCTGGCGTCCGGCCACCGTGCGCAAGCTTAGCCCCGACGATGTGCCGGAGGGGCGCCGGGTCTTTTCCGCCGCCACGAGCGCGCGGATGCGGCAACTGTTGCGGATGATCGTGTCGGCGGGTACAGGGCGGAGTGCTGACGCCAAGGGATTCCGGGTGGGCGGCAAGACGGGTTCGGCCGAGAAGCCCCAGGAAGGGCGCTATAACAAGACTTCGCTGGTGACGACTTTCGCTTCTGCCTTCCCGATGGACAATCCCCGCTATGTCGTGATTGCGATCATGGACGAGGCGACGGGCCAATATGGCCTGCGCACCGCTGCATGGACCGCCGCGCCCGTGGTGAAGCGGGTCATCGAGCGGACCGGGCCGATGCTGGGCGTGATGCCGGACGAACGGCGAGACGTGGATATTTCGGATTTGATGCCGCTGCTGCACGGCGACAAGGAGAAAGAATGATGCGCCTCGGGTCGCTAATCGAGGAGCTGGACGTCGAGGTCGGTGACAACACCGGCCTCGACACGTCCGTTACAGGCTTCGCGATCGATAACCGCAAGGTTGCACCGGGCACCGTCTTCGGTGCCTTTCAGGGACTGCGCGTCAACGGGGAGGATTATATCCCCGAAGCGGTGAAGGCCGGCGCCGTCGCCGTGGTCGCACGCCCGGAGGCGAAGGTGGAAGGCGCGATCCATATCGCCGACGCCAATCCCCGTCTCCTCTTCGCGCAGATGGCGGCGCGTTATTTTGCGCCTTTCCCCGACGTGACCGTCGCCGTCACAGGCACCAACGGCAAGACCAGCACGGTCGAACTCGCCCGCCAGCTGTGGCGGATGATGGGCCACAAGTCCGCGTCGATCGGCACGCTGGGCGTCACTACCTCGGTCGATCAGGTGTCGACGGGCCTGACCACGCCGGACATCGTCACCTTCCTCGCCAACATGTCGGGCCTCAAGCGCGAGGGCATTACCCATGCCGCGTTCGAAGCCTCCAGCCATGGCCTCGACCAGTATCGCACCGAAGGCCTGCCGGTCCTGGCCGGCGCTTTCACCAACCTGTCGCGCGATCATCTCGATTATCATGGCGACATGGACAGCTATTTCGACGCCAAGATGCGTCTGTTCGACGAAGTCGTCGCGCCGCATGGCAGCGCCGTCGTGTGGGCGGATGACATATGGTCGGACAAGGTCATCGCGCGGGCTACGAAGCGGGGGCTTCGTGTGCTGAGCGTCGGGGTGCAGGGGCAGGCCCTCCGGCTTGCCAACCGCATCCCGACCCAGTTGGGCCAGACGCTGGAGATCGAGGCCGATGACAAGACCTATAAGGTAAACCTGCCGCTGATCGGCGCCTATCAGGCCGCCAATGCGCTGACCGCCGCGGGCCTCGTCATCGCTACCGGTGCGGACACGGCGAAGGTGCTGGAACTGCTGGGTCGGGTACAGCCGGTGCGTGGCCGGCTGGAGCGTGCGGTCATCAGCAAGGCTGGCGCTCCCGTCTATGTCGACTATGCCCACACGCCCGACGGTCTGCGCGCGGCGATCGAGGCGCTGCGTCCGCATACCCGTGGCCGCCTCATCACCCTTTTCGGCGCCGGCGGCGATCGTGATGCGGGCAAGCGCCCGCTGATGGGCAAGGTCGCGACGGAACTGTCCGACCATGTCATCGTCACCGACGACAATCCGCGTTCGGAAGAACCGTCCGCCATTCGCGCCGCCGTACTGGCGGGCGCGCCGGATGCTGAAGAGATTGGCGGCCGCCGCGCGGCCATCGCCGCCGCCATCGGTCAGGCGGGCGCGGACGATATCGTGCTGCTCGCGGGCAAGGGGCATGAGCAGGGCCAGATTATTGGCGATCGCGTCCTGCCCTTCGACGATGTCACCGTAGCGCGTGAGTGCGCGGGTTGATGCGTCACGCACCTGCATCCGTTCGGTTCGAGCGTGTCGAGACCCGACCAGCGCAACCGCTGCTGAACTTCGCTCGAAGCGAACGGGGCTGGTGATGGATACCCTCTGGACCTCCGAGGAAATCGCTCAGGCCACAGGCGGCGCCGCGTCGGCGCCGTTCACCGTTTCGGGCGTCGCATTCGACAGCCGCGAAGTGGGGCAGGGCGACCTGTTCGTCGCGATGAAGGGCGAGGCGACCGACGGCCACAAGTTCGTCGACAAAGCCTTCGGCCAAGGCGCAGCCGGCGCGATCGTCAGCGAAGCCGTAGCCTGGCCCCATGTGTTGGTGCCCGACAGCGCCGCCGCGCTCGAAGCCCTGGGCAAGGCGTCGCGCAATCGTATGGACGGGAAGGTGATCGGCGTCACCGGATCGGTCGGCAAGACCGGCACGAAGGAAGCGCTGTTCCATGCGCTGGACCGTGCCGCGCCGGGGCAGGTGCATCGCTCGGTCAAAAGCTACAACAACCATGTCGGTGTGCCGCTCAGCCTCTCCAGAATGCCGCGCGATATGGCCTATGGCGTGTTCGAAATGGGCATGAACCATGCCGGCGAACTGTCCGCGCTGACGCGGCAGGTCCGTCCCCATATCGCGATCGTCACCGCGATCGCGCCCGCCCATATCGAGTTTTTCGGCACCGAGGCGAAGATCGCCGAGGCGAAGGCAGAGATTTTCGAGGGGCTGGAACCCGGCGGCACCGCCATCATCCCCTATGACAGCCCGCATGTCGCCACTCTCTACAGCAAGGCGGAGCGCCATGCCGATCGCATCCTGACCTTCGGCATGGGTCAGGACGCGGACATTCACGCGCTGGAGACGATCGCGGCACCCGGCGGCGGCACGCTGGTCACGGCGAAGCTGCCGGAGGCGGAACTCTGCTTCACCGTCGCGGCGCCCGGCGACCATTGGGTGTCCAATGCGCTGGCCGTGCTGGCGGCGGTGGAGGCGGTCGGCGGCGATCTGGCGGCGGCGGGCCTGGCTCTCGCCGAAATGCCGGGCCTGCCCGGACGGGGCGAGCGGCGCATTCTGCCCGTGGTCGGCGGCGAAGTGCTGCTGATCGATGAAAGCTATAACGCCAACCCACTGTCCATGGCGGCGACACTCAAG
>NZ_DATKFP010000381.1:0-3572 GCF_035511395.1 Sphingobium sp. | reverse complement strand
CCATGATATCGACCTCGATCCGGGCAAGGCGCGCGCGAAAGATCGGGTCTTCGATCAGCGGCTTCCCATTCTTGCACTCGATTCGGGCGATGTCGCGCAGTTGCGCGATGTCGCGCTTGGTATGCGGTACCTCGGCGCTGTTGGTGCGCTCATTGGTGAGCAGGAATTTGGCGTACGACCAGCCTGCGCCTTCCTGACCCACAAGATTGGCGACGGGCACCCGCACATCGTCGAAGAAAAATTCATTGACGGTCAGCCCTTCGTCGATTGTCCAGATCGGCCGCCGGATGATGCCCGGACTTTTCAGGTCAATGATGAGTGCGGAAATGCCAGCCTGCGGCTTGGCATCCGCGTCCGTCCGCACCAGCATGAAGATCATGTCGGCATGATGGCCTTCGGTCGTCCATGTCTTCTGGCCGTTGACGATATAATGGTCGCCATCGCGGACTGCACGCGTCCGCAGGGATGCGAGGTCGGAGCCGGATCCCGGTTCGGAAAAGCCCTGTGCCCAGAATGTATCGCCGGTGCGGATGCCGGGCAGATATGCTTGGCGCTGTTCTTCCGATGCGAAACTGTAGAGGACGGGGGCGACCAGTTCCGTGCCGATGCGATCCATGGTGGGGGCGTAGGCGCGGCGCATTTCCTCCTCGAAGATGAAGCGCTGCACGCCGTTCCAATCCGTTCCGCCATAGGCGACCGGGAAATGTGGTACCGACCAGCCTTGGCCATCCAGAATCCTGGCCCAGCGGGCCTGGTCCTCCCGCCGGGGATGATAATCATATCGGCCGCGTCGAGCGAGATCGGCCGGCAGATTCGCGACGATGAAGGCGCGAACGTCAGCGCGAAACGCCTCGTCTTCGGCGCTATAATATGGATGCATGGCCCTCTCGCTTTTCTGATTTATTAGTTTGCTAGCATATCATTTGGCAATTGCCTATAGCGGACGATGATTGGGGAGGATGATGACATGTCGCGCAAATATGATGCGAGTCTCTATGACGCGCAGTGGAGCAAGGATATCCCCGAGCTCCTGATGCTGGACGAGGTCGGGCCAGACATTTTCCGCAATCGCGACAATCAGCGCAACGCCTATCGCGCGCTGTTTGGGGGGCAGATTGTCGCGCAGGCGCTGGCTGCCGCGGACCGCACGGCGCCCGATCGCAATGTCCATTCGCTGCATGCCTATTTTTTGCGTGCAGGCATGGATCACGAGTCGATCGACTATCGGGTGCATCGCCTGCGTGATGGCGGACGCTTCTCCACCCGACGGGTTGAGGCTTGGCAGAAAGAGCAGTTGATCCTGACGATGGATGCATCCTATCGCTTGCCCGTCGCCGGCTTCAGCCATTATCGCGCCAGCCCGATCGATTTCGATCCCGAAGCGGCGATGGATCAGGCGACGTTCCGCGCGCTCCAGGCGGAGGATGGCCAAATCTACGGAGCCTTGTTCGGCGGGCATTATCCCATCGACGTGCGCCTGCCGGGGAAATCCGGGTTTCTGGAACGCAACGCCACGGGTAAGCGGCATTACTGGCTGCGTGCGCCCGGAGCGGAGCGGATCGAGGATCCGATGGTGCAGCGACAGATACTGGCGTTCCTGTCCGACTATATGTTCGCCGGTGCGCCCCTGTCGCAGCACACTGTCGCGCTGCCGGGCCCGCATCTGTTCGTGGCGAGCCTGGACCATTGCCTGTGGTTCCATCGCGATGTGCGCTGCGACGACTGGCTGTTGTTCGAGACGGACGGTCCCAACGCGCAGGATGGCGTCAATCTGGCGCGGGGTTTCATCTATAATCGGGTGGGCGAACTGGTCGCGTCGATGGCGCAGGAGGCACTGCAATATCCGGTCGATCCGACCGTATGATGGGCCGGTTCAGACCGGGGCAGCTTCGGGCAACCGATTGAGATAGACCGGATCCTGCCGGTCGCGCCGGCCGGGCAGATTGTAATGCGCGACATGGCCTGCATCGGTGATCCGGGTGCTCGGCCTTATGTCATTCCATTCATTGGTGATCTTGCGGCGCAGTATCTTCCATTGCCCGTCACGCCGTTCGAACAGGTCGATGTAGCGGCCGCCGCAATAATAGTCATGCTTGCCGTCGATCGTCCCGTCTGCCAGTGTCCTGGCCGCATAGTCAGACCCGAAGAAGGCCGTGACGGCCTCTTCTCCGCCCGGTGCCCGTTGATAGGCCCAATAATAGGCTTCAGACGTGGCGAAGTCACCCTCCACATCGATAGTGCAATGGGTGACGCTGTGCATTCCGTCCAAGATCCCCTCGCGCAGCGATGGAATGATGGTTTCGGCAAATTCCATCGCGTTGCCGGAAAAGGAGCCGTGATCGTCTGTGCCGTCGGGATGATAGACGGTCTTGAGCAACTCCAGGTCGCACCGGTCGATCGCGCGGCAGTAGAGTTTCAGAACCTGCTCTATTTCCTGCCGATCCAGCGCCAAGCGAAGCCGGGCTTCAAGCTGCTCGTCCATCCTGCCTCTCCCCGTTTCTTGTCGTCATTCACCCGTAAAGTGTGGGCGTCGTTCTTCCTTCACGGCATATACCGCCTCGCCGAAGTCGCGGGTGTAGGTGGTCAGCCCTTCATAGGCGACGCCGGCCTCGAACACCGAGCTGAACAGCTGGCGCAGGGCGATATTGGTCACGGACTTGGTGTAACGGATCGCCGATTGCGCGCCCCGCGCCAGCTTTTGCGCATAGGTGGAGACATGGGCGTCCAGGTCTGCGGCGGGTATGGCGAAACTGATGAGATTGATCCGCTCAGCCGTCACCGCGTCGATCGCATCGCCGGTCAGCAGATAATGTTTGGCCTTGGCGAAACCGATCAACTGCGGCCAGATCAGGGCGCCACCGTCGCCGGCTACCAGGCCCAGCTTCACATGCGGGTCGGCGAAACGGACATGGTCTGCGGCGATCACGATGTCTGACAGGAGTGCGATCGACGCGCCGAAGCCCATGGCGTCGCCATTCACCTTCGCAATGACCGGCTTGGGGCAGTCGAGCAGGCCCATGACGATCCGGCGCATGCTCTTGGCTTCATGGACGAAGGGCACGCGATCGCCCTTCACCTGGCGTTCCAGCCAGTCGAAATCGCCACCCGCCGAAAATGCCTTGCCCGCGCCTGTCAAGACGATGACGTCGCTTTCGGGGTCATCCGCCGCCTCGAAGAAGACCCGCGCCATTTCCTCATGCAAGGCATGATTGACGGCATTCATCAGTTCCGGCCGGTTCATCGTGATCGTCAGCACCCGGCCATCGCGTGACAGGGTAAGCAGCTTATAATGGTCGAAATTCATGCTGTTTCCCCTGATGGCGGTTATGCTCTCTTTCCGTTCATGCGCGCAGGCCGGTCAGAAGACAATGTGGAGATGGTCCAGGGCATGGATGGCGAAATGCGGGATGAAGCGGGGCTCGGGATGATCGGGGGACAGCCGCAGGTGGGGCAACCGCTCCAGCAACCGCCGGATCGCAATGCGCATTTCGCCGCGCGCCAGCTGGTTGCCGATGCAGAAGTGAATACCCCGTCCGAAGGCCAGATGATTGCGCACGCCCTTGCGCCCTGCA
>NZ_DATKFP010000380.1:0-5160 GCF_035511395.1 Sphingobium sp. | reverse complement strand
CTGAATTCGGAGCAGGCCGCCTGCACCAGCACGGTCGCATGGCCGACCCAGGTCGCGACCATGCCACGCGGCGCGGCGAAGGGAGCCGGACGGCCGGGCTTGACCGCGATCGCCACCGGCCATTGCGGGCGGTCGTCATGACCCAGCAGCCAGCGCAGGATGAAGCCCTGCCGGTTGGTCCCCGGCGGCGCGGGCGTCTCGATCGCGCCATCGGGGTTGAAGAAATGCACGCCGTCATAATGACGGCTGGCCGGCCCCTGATAATAGATGCGGTCGAGAAAGGGCGGAATGATCGTGATCGCCATGCACAGCGCGATGACAAGGAACAGCAGCGCAATCCCTGCGCCCCGGATGATGCTGATAAGGCGACCCATATTTCCCGCGCCCATATGTCCTCCGCGCTGCCGACCCTCGCGACATAGCGTAAGCCGGCGGCTGGGCAAGGGCTGTGGATAAGTCCGGGGATATCCATGCCGTGTGTCAGGAAGGGGTGGAGAGGGGACCATCCCTGACTTCGTCATCCCGGCGGATGCCGGGATCCAGAGTGGTCACAGGCAACCCTGGATGCTGACTTTCGTCAGCATGACGGAATGGGTGGGAAGCGGACTTTCCGCTTTTAGCGACCGTTAGCTTGATTTCAGACGTGAAGCAGCGTGCCATCCCAGCACCAAAATCGTGCCGGCGCCGATCGGGATTTTCCAAAAAGCATATGGGCTGATGAACTGAACGAACAGCATTGTCATCATGCCTCCGACATATCCTAATTTGGCGTCCGGGCCATTCCACAAAACGAACAAGACCGGGAAAGCTAAAAAGCAGACGGCAGTTACGAGCAACCAACGTGCGACGAATGCCATGCCGCGTCTCCTGAGGGGTTATAGCCTAACAGTCAGTGCTACGACCGCAATCCGCAGACTGAAAGGATTGAAGGAACAGCAAAAAATGGTCGTCATGCGAAATGACGGGATCAACAGGGGCCGTCATTTCGCATGACGACCATTTTTTGCTGGCATTGGTAGGTCTTCCTGTCTTTGCGGAACCGCATAGCCGTAGCCACCATCAAGGCCCGGCTTCACGATGATATCGACTCCCCAACGATGGACTGTCACCGCCTTCGGGTTGAGGCTCGCGATCTTTGGTGGCAACCTCCGTATCGGAATATCTACCCATCCATCCGACGAGTTGAGCGGACGATCTGTGATCAATGATCGGGCTTCGCTTTCTATAGCGCGGAGCATCACAGGATCAGAAATCGGGAAGGTGCAACCGCTAAGAAATGCGGCCGCGAAGGACACTGCGACCGCAGCAATTGTCTTTCTCGATCTGCCCATTGCTGAATTAAAGCATATGGGAAGTATGTCCGCTATCGGGCACCTTAAAATAGCTTCGAAAGGCAACAAATGGTCGCTTCCAGACCCAAAGCTCCGCTCGCCCTAAGCTTGTCGAACCGAGCGTGGGCGAAGCCCGGCGGCTGCATTCTTTCAGCGTCATAAGGCGAGAAGAAAAACAAGGTTGCGAAAAACGCGGCGCGAAGGATTTGTGACGTCCACTCATGGTCCCTTCCTGATCAGCCCCAATCCCTATTTCCCTATGTTGCCGCTTTGCCACGCTCAGCAACATATTGCGGCTGCGCGCGGCGCTTCGCGGCGCTTGTCACTATCCCGCCACAAATCGGGCCTAGCGGCCGGTTCATCCCGGACGCGGGGGCGCAGGGGCGCCGGCGTTCCGGTTAGAAACCAACAGATTATCGGGGAATAACCTTGACGAAACTCACTTTCGGACGGTCAGCGCTGCTGCTGACCTCGGCTCTGGGCGCGCTTGCCTTCACCGGCGCGGCCCATGCGCAGGATGCAGGCGCCGCTGCCGATGACGGCGCGCTGGGCGAAATCGTCGTCACCGCCGAACGCCGGTCCGAAAACCTCCAGAAGGTGCCGGTGTCGGTCGGCGTCGTGCAGGGCGATGCGCTGCGCAACCTGACCGCCGGCGGCGGCGACATTCTCGAACTCGCCGCGCGCGTGCCCGGCCTCTATGCCGAAACGACCACCGGCCGCATCTTCCCGCGCTTCTACATTCGCGGCCTTGGCAATATCGACTTCTATCTCGGTGCGTCGCAGCCGGTGTCGATCATCCAGGACGATGTCGTGCTGGAGCATGTCGTGCTGAAGTCGAACCCTGTGTTCGACGTCAACCAGGTGGAAGTGCTGCGCGGCCCGCAGGGTTCGCTGTTCGGCCGCAACACCACGGCGGGCATCATCAAGTTCGACACCATCCGCCCCTCGATGGATTGGGAAGGCCGCGCGCAGGCCAGCTATGGCAGCTATAACACCGTCACCTTCGACGGCGGCATCGGCGGCCCGATCGTCGCGGACAAGCTCGCCTTCCGCGTCTCGGCCCTCTACCAGCATCGCGACGACTGGGTCGACAATGTCTACACCGGCCCCAGCGCCGATGGCACCGTGTCTCCCAAGAAGGACGCGATGGGCGGCTATAATGAGAAGGACGTGCGCCTTCAGCTGCTGATGACGCCGACCGAGAATGTCTCGATGCTGACCAGCGTTCATGCCCGCGACTATGACGGCACCTCGACCATCTTCCATCGCGGCGGCCTGGTGAAGGGCAGCAACAGCGTGGCGGGCGAACCCCGTTCGAAGATCGCCCTCGACGAAGCGATGAACAACCCGCAGGCTTACAAGACCTATGGTGCGTCGGAAAATATCGCGATCGACATGGGGCCGGTCACGCTGACCTCGATCACCGCCTATGAAACCACCAGCGGCTACAGCCGCGGCGACACCGACGGCGGCGCGGGCGCTGACTATCCCGTCAATGGCGTGGCGAACGGTTTCGGCCAGAGCCAGGGCAATGTCCGCGACCTCGACCAGCTGACGCAGGAAGTCCGCCTCGCCAGCAACGGCAACAGCGCCTTCAAATGGCAGGTCGGCGGCATGTATTTCGACAGCCGCGACACCACCGACTTCTACCAGCGCGCCTATTTCCTGACCGGCGCGGCGAACAACCCCAATAACTGGGTGCGCCTGCGCAACAAGAATGAAAGCTGGGGCCTGTTCGGCCAGGCGAGCTACGAAGTCGTCCCCGGCCTCACCATCACCGCTGGCGGCCGCTACACCAAGGACACGAAGGAAACCCGTCTTGTCCGCGCCACCGCCAACGTGGCGGGCGTCTCGACCTACACCGGTCGTCGCTATGTGAAGCTGACCGGCAAGGAGCCGAGCTGGGACGTCAGCGCCCTCTATGAAGTGACCCCTGAAGTCAGCCTCTATGCCCGCGTCGCGCGGGGTTTCCGTGGCCCGACCATCCAAGGCCGCTCGGCGGTGTTCAACAGCGACTTCACCACGGCGGATTCGGAAACGATCATGTCGTACGAAGGCGGCATCAAGACGAACCTCTTCAGCAATCGCCTGCGCTTCAACCTGTCGGGTTTCGCCTGGAAGGTGAAGGACATTCAGCTGAACGGCAACGACGTGAACGGCAACGGCGTCCTGTTCAACGCCGACGCGGCCAAGGCCTATGGTCTGGAAGCCGATCTCGAAGCGCGTCCGTTCGAGAATTTCACGGTGTCGGCCGGCCTCAGCCTGCTGCATAGCGAAATCGACGACAAGAATGTCTATGCGCAGGTCTGCACGCTGAACGGCGTGGTCGTCTGCACGGTCGAAGACCCGACCGTGACCAATGCGCGCGGCGTCTTCGCCCAGATCGACGGCAACCCGCTGCCCAACGCGCCGAAATATACGGCGAACATCGCGGCCCGCTACGACGTGCCGCTGGGCAATGGCGGCAAGCTGTTCGCGGCGACCGACTGGAACATCCAGGGCTATACCAACTTCGTCCTCTACAAGACGAAGGAGTTCTACTCGAAGGGCGACTTCGAGGGCGGCCTGAAGATCGGCTACACCGCGCCCGATGGCAAGTATGAGATCGCCGCCTTTGCCCGCAACATCACGGGTGAGAAGAATGTGAAGGGCGTGATCGAAAACTACATGGCGCCCGTGTTCAACGAACCCCGCATCATCGGCGTGTCGCTGAGCGGCAAGCTGTAAGACAAGGCGGGGAGGCTTCTCCCCACCGACACGCAAAGGAAAAGCGCGCCATCCCATCGGGTGGCGCGCTTTTCGTTCAACTGGGCTTGGTCGTCGCCACCGCTTCCACCCAGTCCGGTTCACGCAACATCTTGCGCCCCATGGTCCAGTTCGACTCCAGCCGCACCAGCGGATTGGGCGCGCACCAGATTTCGCCGCTGTCGGAAAGGCCGGTCACCCAGATCAGATTATGCTCCTGCCCATAGTCGATGACAGCAAAGGCATAGCCCTTGCCCTTGCCTTCGATATGGACGGGCAAGGGCGGATCGAGCTGGGTGAAGGACATGGGGGCACTCCGGCTTGGGGTGCCGGACATAATGCGGGGAAAAGGGCGCGGTTCCGGGGTTTAATCGAGATCAGGCAGTTAATCCTCCCCGCGCGAAGCGGGAGAGGGGGACCATTGCGCAGCAATGGTGGAGGGGAAATAGCGTAACGGTCGAGGACAAGCCGCGTCACGGCTTCAAAATCCCTCAACACATTGGAAGCCCTGACCCGCAGCACAGCGATCCCTTGCGTTGCCAGCCACTCATCTCGCCGAGCATCATGCGCAATCTGTTTCGGATCGTCATGAATAGCGCCATCAACCTCGACCGCGATCCGCGCCAAGGCAGAATAGAAATCGAGTACATAAGGCCCAGCCGGATGCTGCCGTCGGAATTTCAATCCGTTCGGTCGCCCGCGCATCCACTGCCATAAGGCTACCTCTGGTGGAGAAAGGACGCGCCGCAACTGGCGCGCCTTCTCAACATCCTCCCCATCTTGCGATGGGGAGGATGGGAAAGTCACGCCCCTTCGAGCAGCTTCTCGCGCTTGATCTTCTCCTGCCACACCAGCGGGGCGAGGCGGTGGACATTCTGGCCTTCGCTGTCCACGGCCACGGTGACGGGCATATCCTCCACCGTGAACTCATAGATGGCTTCCATGCCCAGATCCTCGAAACCCACGACCTTGGACGCCTTGATCGCGCGCGACACCAGATAGGCCGCGCCGCCGACTGCCATCAGATAGGCGCTCTTGTGCTTGGCGATCGAATCCGTCGCCGCCGGGCCACGCTCGGCCTTGC
>NZ_DATKFP010000379.1:0-19384 GCF_035511395.1 Sphingobium sp. | reverse complement strand
TGGGCGGCGCTTGCCGGGGTGAGGTTCATCCTGAAGTCGCCATTCTGGTCCATGGCGATCTGGCGCTTGGTCATCTCGATGCCATTGGCCCGGAGCAGGCCCTGCATGCGTGAAAGGCGTTCGCGCTCGACGATGCTGGTTATCCTGGCGTTTCTCGCCCGGTCGGTAATGCCATCTGCGCCCCCTTCCGCCATGTCGAGTTGGTTGCCGCTCGCATCGGCCAGCGTTCGAATGAAGCTGTCGAGACGGGCTGCCTCGCGAGTCGACATGCCGGCGGCCTCGGCACCTTCAGCAAAACCAAAATTCTCCGATTGCCGCCGCTGCTCGCCGATCCGGGCAGCGCTGCGCGTGCCGTCGTGGCCGACCTCCTTCTGGGCGTCGAGCTTCCCGGAGCGCTCGGCAAAGTCGTAGCCAGCCGCTTCTCGGGTCCGGCCATAAACGCCGGTGCCTTCCTGCGCCGCTTCGGCCGTTGCTCCGTCCGCCGTACCAAGGTCGACCGCTGCCCGATAGGTTTCGAGCGCCTTGGTCACCTGCGCCTCATTCCGGCCAGTTGCGCGGGAGAGTTGCGTGATAGCGGAGGAGCGCGCTTCGCCGGAAAGGGCATTGATGAAGGCGATGCCGCGGCTCATCTCATCAACTGGGAGGCCGAGCATGGCGGCGGCGTTGCGCTGACCTTCGTTGCCACCCGTGCGATGGGCCTGCTCGGTCGCGACATTGCCCCGTTCCACTTGCGTGATCCGGCCGCCGGCATAATCCCGGCGGCCTTCCATCGCGCCGACCTGGACCTGGGCGGCGGTCAGGTCATTGCGCAGCATCTCCTCCTGCGCATAGCTATTGGCGATGAGCTTGGCGAAGGTGGGATCGGCACTCGCTTCGGCAATCACTCCGCTTGCCTTCAGTGCAGCGTCATGCGGTGAATAGCCGCCGCGCTCGAAATGCCGCGTCGCCGCCTGCATCATCATGCCATAGGCGCGGGTGTCGCCGAAAGCTCGCCACTGGACCAGACCCTGGGTGAAAGCACCAAAAGCCTTCTCGCCCGCTTCGCCTTTCCCGAAATAGCTGGTGCCAAGACCGCGCAGAGCATCCTTCTCGGCAAAATTATGGATCGCGCCGGTCGCCGCAGCGGCGCGCACGGCGCTCGCGGTTGCAGGATCATTGAGGTCGCGTCCGTGCAGCGCGGGCG
The DNA here is from genome assembly GCF_035511395.1 of Sphingobium sp. Lineage (GTDB taxonomy): Bacteria > Pseudomonadota > Alphaproteobacteria > Sphingomonadales > Sphingomonadaceae > Sphingobium. Next base: position 18,201 of record NZ_DATKFP010000379.1, on the reverse strand, counting down.
CAAGACCGCCCAGTTCCCGCGCGGCGTCCGTCGCACCAAGCCCCATCGCGGTGCTGCCGGGGGCTCCACCACCATGGGCCGCGCCAACCGCGCCCGCGGCGCCGAAGCTGCGGCTGGTTCCGAAGGATGAACGCTCGCCGAAATCCCCGAAACCTGAAGAGGCCGAGCGGCGGCTGCCTGTGCCCATGGCTGAAGCCTGCGCCTCTAGCGCGGAGGCGAAGCCCTCGGAGGTCGAGACCCCCGCCGCGGCCGCCGATCCCTGGGCCTGAACACCGAGCGAACCGCCGGTGAAGGACGAGAAAACATTACCCGAGAAGCGGAACACGGTGAACACAAACGCCCCGGCGAGGCCGGCAGCGGCGGTGCGGAAGCTCCCGAAGATGGCGAGCGCTTTCATCGCCGAGGATGGCGCCAGCATCCAGGCGGTCGCCGCCACATGGTTGGAGCGCATCTCGGCCAGCACCGCGATCGCGCGACCAAGGGTCAACTGATAGATGCCGGCGTCAATCACGCCCCAGAGCGCCACGAACACGAAGAGCCCCAGCGCGAAGCTCGCCACCCGCAAGTTGATCGGCGTGAGGATGAACAGCAGTGCGATCGGCATCATGAACAGCATGATCCCGAATACCGTCGCCCGGATCGTCGGCATCCATTCGTTGGCGGTCGACATGGTGGCAAGGCCACCTGCTACCACAGCGCGATTGGCCATGACACGGGCGGCCGTCGCAGGACTGTCTTCGAACAGCACGTCGCCGACGCTATTCCCAAGCAGAATATTGGTGAAAAATGCCTGGGCGGTGAGCGGCGTCCCCAACATCATGTCGCCCATCTCAGCCAGATTGCTGCGGCAGCGCGCGAGCTGGTCGGCCTTGCCGATATCGTAGCCGGTGCGCTGACAGACCTGGGAGGAATAGTCTGCGAAGATGGCAGGGTCGGACAACCGATCCGCGATATGGGTCCAGGCCTCGTTGCAACTGACCGTCGTGCCGCCCTTGTCCGAAGCCGTGAAGAAAGTGCTGAAAGTGGAAGGGCCCGACATTGCAGCGAAAGATGCGGGCAGATCCGTGCTGGTGCGGAAAAGCTGGTCGTCATCAATGCCATAGGCGGGCGAGACGCGGGCGACCGGATAGCATTGGCGGACATAATCCTTGATCGTCGCGTCGAGAAAGGCATCGGTCATCGGCCCGCGCGGGCTGACGGCATTGAGGAAGAGGTCGAAGGCATGGCCGCCCGCGCCGAACTCGAGTTTTGCGTGCGGGTCGAGCGTATTATCGTCGATCGTCTCGGCCAGCGCCCGCTCCATCATGTTTGTGACGCCCGCGACCAAGACGATCAGGTTCGGAACATCGCCGACGGGCTGATAGGCGTTTCGCACCCGGTCATAGACATGGACGGTGCCGGTCGTCGCGACGAGGCCGACAAACAGGCCGATGCCCACCAGCATCTGGAGACCGAACGCGACAAGGCCCATGCCCGTGCCGCGGATCATGGCGAGAACGGCGCCGAGCGCCATACCGACGACCGCGACGATCAGCACCAATGTCTCGTAGCGCGGATCGGCAAAGATCATCGAGACGAGCCGGAACGCATCTACGGTTTCGGCAAAGCCGTCATAGGTGTGGAAGCTCGTCTCCAGAGCGAGGGCAGGGGAGGCGGCGAACAGGCTGGCGAGACCGCCAAGCAGAGCGGGCAGTCGGGATAGGCGGCGCATGATGTTCGATCCTTCAGCGGTTGCCGCTGGCGGCGGTGCCAGCGGCATCACGCGCGTCGCGATCACGCTGGCGGATGAGGCCGGCATAGCCCGTCGATAGGTTCGCCTGGGAGAGCGCAGCTATATAGGATTGCCGCATCTGCGAGCGCTGGCGGAGCACCTCCTCCCGCAGATCGCGCAGTTGCTCGATGCCCTTGGTGAGGATGCGGGTCTGGCAGATGTTGGAGCTAGTTCCATCGGCGGCGCCCGCAGCGTTGGCCCCGCGCTCGGCATTGGATATGGCAAAATCGATGCTGCGGGTGAGATCGTTCAGCATCTGATAGGCAAGGGTCAGCGCGACCAGCTCGTCGGTGTCGCCGATCACCGAGTCCACCACATCCTGGCGCACGCCCCATTCGAGCATCCGGTAGACCGGCAGGGTGCGAACATTGGCGACGAACTGCCGATCTTCGGCTGTCATCGCGGAGCGCGTCCTGATCTTCTCGGCGATCGAGGTCATGCGCTCGCGGGTCAGCGCGAGCGCGCCCTTGGCTCCGTCCTGCGTGCAGTCGGCTGCGGTGGCTGGCATGTTGAGTGCGCGGCGCATTACCCGACCGCTCAGGAAATCATCGGAGGACTCGGTGTCCTGCCCAGCGCAGGCGGGGATGGCCGAGAAGAGTGGCACCTTGTCGTTAGCGTCCCAGCGCATAAAGACATCGCCCACCCGCGCGCGCATGACGCCCGCCCAATCGGCGGCGCCGACGCGCGACGCAGCATGGGACAGCAACGATCCGGTACGGAAGATGTCGGTAACCTCGGCCGGGCAGTTGGCGAGCGCGTCCTTCAGATCTTCTGTCGGGCTGTTCCCGTTCGCTTGGATCTTCTCGCGGCTCTGCTGATAGCTTTTGGCATAGCCTTCCTTCACCGACTTGTAGCCGGTCATTTCCTCAATGATCCCGGACATGTTATCATCGCCCTTGGCGATCTGGACCATGCGGTTGGCGAGGCGGCAGTCATTGACCTGGATGGAATTGAGGAAATTGGTGGCCGCCTCCATCTTCGAGATGATGTTGCCCATCTTCTCGTCGAGGGTTTCGAGCAGATATTGGAAAGCGACTGCCGGTGCGGCCTGGAGGATGCTTTCGAGCTTCTGGACGAGATAATCGGGGTCGAGGAAGGACATGCCGCCCAAAAACATGTCGATGCCGCCGCAGCCTGCCTTTACCTTGGGCATGGTGAGGCTCATCAGGTAATCGCTATGGACGTCGATCCGGCCGGACATGCCGCCCGCCGTCACATAGCCGCGGGTCTGGTCCTCGAAACTGCCAGGGCTGGTATAGGTCACATTGTCGAACCAATGTTCGGCCCAGCTCTGTGCATGCGCGGGCGCCATCGTGCCACAACTCGCCAGCAGCATGGCGAGGAGCGCGCTCCATCGCCGGAACCGCGCGCAGGATATCAACCGAAAAAGGGCGGGCGTGCAGCGATCGGCCATGGCGGACTCCAGACAGGTGAGGCTGTTGAGGGAAGATCCGAGCCCGCCATCGCTCAGTCCTTCGCTTTGCTGATGGTGTGAGAAGGCGCCGGGGTGCCGACGATTCCGGTGAACTTCGCCATGGCGCGCACGCCGACGGCTGCCCGTACGCCGGTCTGCATCTTGAGCCCGAGATAGATATTGCGGGCGAGATTGACCGGATGGTCCGTCCCGATCGCGATCGGCAGGATGCGCGCTTCTTCGGAGACGGGGCGGAGCCAGGCGACGGGATGGCCGATCCAGGGGAGACCAAGCCGTCCGGAGCGGAGCATCGCCTCCTCCCTGCCGATCGGGCGGACCGTCAGGCCGTAGCGCGTCTTGAGCGCAAGCAGCTTGGACCAGAGATCGCCACAGGGGAGGCAACCAGACGCCGTGCTCATCTCGATCATGAACGCGGATCCCTGGCCCTTTAAAGCCGCCTCGAAATCCGGTGGATAATCGACCGTTCGGGGAACGCGGGCGAGCCAGCTCCGCATTTCGCTGGCGCTGGAAACCGGATGAATAGCGGCGCGGGCCGCCTGAACCCGGTCAGGCGCGCGCCGTTCCGCCTGCGCATGGACCGAGGACGGCAGCGCGGCCAGAAGCGCGATCAATGCTCCAAGATGCAGAGCTCTCATGGGCGGACACCGCCTTGGTTTGTCATGGGATCGGCGGCCGCAACCGGACCATTGGCGAGCGCGTCGAAAAATCCATTTTCCTCACCAGCGCCGGTCAGGAACTGTTCGGGTCTGATGTCGCCCGACAGCAATTTCACCGCCTGATAGGCGGTCTGGATGAGCGTCGGGAAGGCCTCGACGCCGTTGGCGATGACCATGCGCTGCGCGGAATTGCGGCGGATGACGATGGTGGTGGGCGTCACCTCGACGCCGAAGCGGGCGCCAAGTTCGGGCCGCCGATCAAGGTCCTCGCGGATGATCTGCCAGCCGGTTTCCTCCTGAAAACGCTGGAGGATCGGCCATTGCACTCGGCAATAACCGCAGGAGGTGCGCGAGAACATGACGAGCGCGAATTCGGGACCGCGCGAGCGCAGATAGGCGCGGCGCACCGCATCCTTCTGCGCACCCAGCGCATCGCGCGCATCGCCGATTATGGGATTGGCGGATTTGGCGCTGAGCTCGGGATGGGCAAGCATCGCCAGCTGGGTGACGCCGGCAAAGGCGCGGGCTTTGCGCCGCGCGAAATCCTCCAGCCGCCAGAAATCGGAAACTGCCTCGACGGTAAGAACGGTCGCAGCATAATCGCGCTGGTCGGTAATCAGCTTGGCGATCCGGGGCGGGCTCCACCGCGCGAGCTCCGTCATGGGCGGAATGACGGGCGCTGGCGGCACATCATCGAGCGGCGTCTCGGTGGGATCGGCCTTGGGCCGGTACCACCAATAGCCTTGACGGATTGTGTCCTCTGCGATGGCAGTAGCAGGCAGCAGCAGGCCGGCCAAGGCCAGCAGCGCAAGGGCGCGCGTCACAGGATGCGCTCCATGCGGGTGAGGCTCTCGAGCCGGACCGGTCCGAAATAGCGGCTATCAAAGCCCCCGGCGCGATCGGAGCCGACGTAGACAAAACCCGGTGGGATCGGCCGATCACCCCAGCGCAAATGGGGAAGTGGGCGACCGTCCCGGCCGAACGGCCGGCTCGCGCCGAGGAAGCTTCGGCCACAATAATACCAGCCACGCGTGCCCTCCCGACCATCGACCGAGAGTCGTTCAATTTCGCGGAGGCGCTCGCCCGGAAGGCAGAGCGCCCGCTTGGTGACGCTCAACGGCTTGGGGCCTGCGATTGGATGATAGAGCATGAACTCGACGAGATCGCCCTTGTGGATCGGACCTGGCGCGCGCCGTACGGCCCAGGCATCGATCGAAGGGCTCATGACCAGGGTCACGCCCGGTAATCCAAGCCAGGTGAGAGTCGAGACCGGCAGGATGACGGCGAGGTTCAGGGCCAGGCGCCGGTTATCGGCAGGCTGGTTACCGATCGCACCGCCCAGCGAGCGCGCCGCCTGTGAAGGCAGGGTCTTGAGCCCCAACCAAAGCCGATCAGCGGCGAGACAGGCGAGACGCAGCATCGCTGACTTCCTCCTTTCCGCCAAGGCGGGCATACTCTTCGAAAAGGCCCGACAGCGCCGCGTCGCCATAAACAATATGGCTGGACTGGGGCGCGACCTCGTCCTTGCGCTCACAATAGGGAAGGGTGGGATCGCCCGGCACCATGGCGAAGGCGGGAACCTGATTGACGCCATGCTCGCGAAAGAGGATCGGGTCGACGATGAGCTGGACGTTGCGCATCATGCAGGCCGGACCCACGCAGCCCGGATCGACGCGCAGGATTTGCGCTGTCAATTTCGCCATCGGGCCGATTTTGCTCATGCCCCCGGGAACGCCGCGAAAAGCGATGACACCGCCCACCGTCTCCAGCTGCGCGGCGTAATTGCGCATGGTCTGGAGCGGCATGGAGGATGAGGCGAACAGCATCGGCACCCAGCTCTTTGCCGAAGCCACAGCCCGTCCATCCCTCGGCTTCGCCGCATCGATCGACGCAGCCCGCCCCAGGGCCTCGTAAAGGCGCTTTTGCACGGTATCATGCTCGGCAGCCATGTGCTGCGCCACATCCTCCCGATCCTTGCGCGCCCGCGCTTCGATGTCGGGAAAGCGCCCCTTCTGCCGCATAGCCTTGAACGCCCGGCGGCGCATCGTCTGCGACGGTTCGGGGATGCCTGTCGGGCCGGATATATTGGCATTGTCTGGGACGGGCTTGTCCGGTGCGGCCGGCCGGGGCTCACCCCCGGTCTGCCCGCCTTGCGCCAGCGCGGGGACGGCGGCGCAGAGCGCGACCATGGCGCCTGCGCGCAGCAAGAGGTCAGGGATGGATGATGCTGAGCGTCGCATCTATCTTCTCCTTCATGTCGATCTGAATGTCGGATTGTGCGCGGGCCTCGATGTCCGAATAATATTCGGAGAGATCCATCCGGCTGAAATCGAGCGCCTGGAACTCTTCTGCCGAAAATCCGCGGCAATAGGGATGTTTGGGCGTACCCCAGCCAAGGCTGTTGAACGCGGCGAGTTGCGGCCGACCCTGCTCCTGGATGATACGGCCCAGCTTCGTGTTGAAGCAGCAATGGCCCCGCGCCCTCTGGATGCAGATGCCCAGGATCTTCGACGAGCAATAAGTGCCGACCTCATGGCACATGCCCGAACCGCGCAGCATGCCGGTTTCCATATCCTGTTGGTCGCAGCCTTGGAGCAGAACCTCGATCATATAGTTGATGGCCAGGCTGATCGCGATCGAGGTAGGGTCGATTCCAACGATGATCGCATTGGCGCCCGCAGAGGCCGCCTCGCTCGCGGTCGCACCCGCCTTGAACGCGGTATAGGCCGCTTTCATGCCGGTGAAGACGCCCTTGGCGATGGCGATCTTGGTGGTGATCGAGCTCAGTGAACCGCCCATCCCGTCTTTCACGATCTTGCCCTTATCCTTGCAGCAATTCTGGAAGGTGACGCTGGCGCTGGGCGGCCGGCAGCGCAGTGCTCGTCCGCCGAATATCTCGATGGTGCCAAGGCAATTGCCGTCGGCATCGACGGGGCCGTCATTGGGGGCGCCCGGATCATCGACCACGTCCTCATTTTCGAGCGGCGTGGCGGAGGTATCTATGCAGCTGTTGGGCGAGCAGGCCGGCACGGCAATTGAGGCCGAGGTCTTGCAGGCATAGCTTGCGCCCAACGGACAGGCATAGGATCCCTGCGCGTCGGCCACGCAATCGACCGTGCCGATGGGACAGAGCGCGCCGCCATCCGTGGTTGCAAGGCACTGCGCCATCTCCCCTTCGTCGGCGGCATCGCCATTGCCGTTGAGGTCGGCGGCGCAGATCTGTGCCGCATGAGCCTGCGGGACCATCGTGACCGGAAGCAGGGCGCAGGTGAGCGCGAGTGCGGGGGCAAACCGGCGGATCATCGCGCCACCGCCGTGCAGGTAAGGTCCGAGCCAGCGAGCCGGACCGTCTGCATCATCACCACCGCCTCGGGGAAATCGTCGAGACAGCCGCAGGGCGACACGATCTCTTCGCCCGCGCCCAGAGGGCAGACATTGCCGGCCGTGCAGACATGATAGAAGCTGGCCCGTCCAACGGGCACGTTCTGCTTCTCCGCCACGGTTCCGGCCGGGGCGACGCCATCATTGGCGCTGGGCGCGCGGGTCTTGCAGATGGATTCGCATGCAGCGACAGCTGGGCGGTCGGGCAACGCGAAGGCGCGGGTCGACTGGAGGAGCGAACAGTCGCTGGCCCGGGTCTGGTCGGCGAGCAGCGTCTCGGTCGAATGATCGATGATATAGGTGGCACGGCTGAGATCGGGCTGCGCTGTAACTGATGGTTCGACGATGCAGGCATAGCGGCGCGTCCGGAGGAAGAAGTCGCGGCTATATTGGAAGGTGCAGGCCCCCGTGCCGAACAGGCGGGTAAGGGGCAGCGGCTTGAGACCTGTGACGATACCATTGCGGACCGTCTCGACCCCGTCGACATCCTCCAGGGTCAGGCGGCAGGCCACGTCGCTTGCATAGCCGGCGCAGAGATCGACCAGCCGCTCGCTGACCTCGCAGCTGGTGTCGACCTGAATCTCGACGGTGACATAGCCCCAATTGCCGCCACCCCCGCCGCGTACCCGCGCGCTGACTGACGTCGCGCCGGACTTGAGCCTGTCGGTAAAATCGATGGGCATGCGATCATACCAGGGATCATCGCTGATCCGGCAGTCGCCAGACGGCAGGCCATCGCCTGTCCAGAGGCGCTTGCCCGCGGACCCCACGACTTGGCGGTTGATCCGGCCCTGGACCCAGTCGTCAGCGCCCATCTCGATGAGCCGCGCCGAGACAATCCGGCTAGGCAGCAACGGATTGAAAGTGACTGTATAGACGGGCGGATTGCTGCCGCAGCTCCCCGCACCCCGGATCTGAAAACGCAGGCATCCTGTACCGCAGCTGCTGGTCGAAGTGATCGAGCCACTGGCTGCGACGATGTCGGTGAAGTCCCAGGCTTTGACCGTAATCTCGCGCTCGATCCTGCAAGACCGCGTTTCCTCCGCCTTGCCATTCCCTGCCGGGGAGGCCGCCAGCGCGGTGAAGACGGAACTGGCTTGCGAGGCGGCATAGGCGTCGCCGCTGATTGCGGTCGGGTTGGCGCGGTAACTCGTCCCGGACACCGCCGGTGAAGAGGCGCAGGCGGTCGTCTGCGCGCCGACATAGCGGATGACCGGGCCGTCGATGCTGGCCTGCGCCACCGCGATCCTGGGATCGGCTGTCGTCAGCGCCCCGATCACGCCGCCACCCAGATCCTTCAGCACCGAGGAGAGATTGCCCGCGACCAGGTTCGCGCCGCAGCTTGCATTGACGCAATAGCAACCCGACAGCTCAGGCATGTCGACCTGGCTGAGCTTGAGGTCGCCGGTGTCGCCGACATCCCATTTGAAGCTTTGGCACTGGTTCCAGCTTCCCGGCGAACAGGAGATGACGCCGTTGGCGCAAATCCCCGAAACCGGGACCGGGAGGGTCAGGACCTGGTCAAAGGCGCCGTCGAGATCCTTGTCGCGGGAAATGGAAAGATGGGAAATGTCGCCGGTCGTGCCGGGCTGGACCAGCATTTCGAGCATAGTCGCGCTCTGCTGACAGGTGAGATTGGGCGTGAAGCTACGACTATTATCGACTGTGCTGACCGGTTGGTTGGCGAGGCCCGGCGTCAAATAATTGTTGCTGATCGCATCGCTGTCGCCGGATTTGGCCTGCGAGGCCGCCGCTGCTGCCAGCGCTCTAGCGTCCATGTCCTGCGCGAAGGCCGATTGGACGCTCAGCGCTGCCAGTATCGCAAGCGAGAGGGAGAAGGGCCATCTCATGCCTCGTCCTCACTTACGCGAAAGCCATCTGCGGCGCGGAGCTGGAACAAGGGGCAAATCCCGGCCACGTCAGGCGGCGTGGAGAGGCATTGGAAGGCGGCCTTTCCGTCGACGGTGGTCAGCACGGCCAAAGCGGGCGAGGATTCAGGCAGAGGGGGGTATCCTCGCTCGCCGGGGGTACATCTGGCCGTGCTGACCTTCTCCCCATGCGCTCCCATAGCCGCATGGGGAGAATCGGGTTTTGGAGCGGCGCCGGATGGCGCCAGCGCCGCTCCTCCCACGCAGCGATCGAGCGGCCGGTTCTGGCCTTGGCGGGCAGACCATCGAAAGCAGGCGATTGCTGTGGGGGATGGGGGAGGGGATAGGCTCATGGGGTCGACACCCCCGCGCAGCAGATCACCTTTTCAAAGGACATGAACTGGGCATTGTCCTTGCCGGGTGCATGTTTGCCCGAGGACCAGAGCGCGCCGGGCCGTCCGATGTTGACGCACTTGCCGCCCTTGACCGGCTCCATGATCTGAAGCTTGTAGCGGCTCTTGGTCCAGATCGGCTGGGGCTTGAAGGAGCAGCCGTCGGCCGAGGAGATAGTGAGCGCTCCGAGCCGCCCCATCATGAAGGTCCCGCGCGCGGCGAGGCCCGCCCAGGCTTCAACGCTGTCGCCAAAATGGATGTCGCCGGCGACGGGATAGGTGGCGCCCCAACTGCCCATGCACCAGAAGAGCGGATCGATCACCTTTCCCGCAGCCGCCGCAGCGCTGTCAGCCATGCAAGCAAGGCCGGCAGCGGGATTGCCGAAGAGAATGCCTTCGGGCTGGATGATCGCGCCCAATGTCCCGGACTGCCAGGTCGGCAGCACTTCGGTGATCATAGCGACGTCGAACCCGTCATCCTCGATGCAGGGGAGGTCAGTGAACATGTCGAGCATCTTCCAGACCGGCGAGATATAATAGTGCATCTGCGCAAACAGCTTCTGGCTGTTGGTGCCGTCAGCGATGGAGGACTGGCTGCCCTGAAGCCTGCCGCCGGTCGGCAGGAGATCAGCGCCGAGCGCCATCATGCATCCCGGCTCGGTGACGACATCGATCATCCGGTTGGGCGACCAGAAGCTCACCTTCACCCCGAACCAGAAGGTTGCGCCCTTGCGGCAGGCGCACAGCGGCTTGGAGGCGGACTGGGCGTCGAGTTCCTTGTCGAGCTTGTCGAAACTGCCGACGCGCACGCCGCCGATCGTAATCGGGAAGATGCAGTTCCAGCGCACTTTGGTGATCGGGTTGAAGATGGTGCCGGCCTCGCATTTTGATGCGTGGGCAGGTGCCGACGCGCCGCATGCGGCGAGCGCCAGTGCGAGCGGCGCCATGCGCGTAAGGAACCTCGGCTTCATGGCCGCGCGCTCCCGCCCGCTGCGCGCAGCGGCGCATATTCGGTAAGGACGAGCTTTTTGCCCTGCTGAGCGACGATCACCGGCGCGACGGTGAGGCCGAGCCGTTCCTTTACCCGTTCTTCCAGAATGAAGAGCGGCCGTCCGCTGCGCTCGGAGAGGTCGAGCGCATCGCCCGCTGTCAGCAGGATGAAATCGGTGAACCGCGCCTGCTTCAATGCCCAGCCCAGATCGCGCGGGTGGACGATAACGAGCCGCTGGGGCAGCGACACATAGTCGAGCGGGTTGAAGGTGAACCGCTTGGGGTAAAGCAGCCGGCCATCGGGCAGGCGGATATCTTCCTCCACCGTATAGAAGGGGACCAGGCTGCGGACGCGGTCGATCCTGGCCTGCCCTAATGGCGCAGCCTGGAGCGCCGACCAGCTCGAGCGCGGGCCGAGGCGCGAGGCAAGACTGGGAGCCCTGGCGGCGCGCGCTTCGATCTCCGCCATGGCATCGAGCTCGGCGATCGGCCAGGTTCGCCCGATCGTCGAGGTCGCCGCCAGGGCGGGGTGACCGCAGGCAAGGCCCAGCATCAGCGCGCCGATCAGGGCGTGGCGGGCGCGGTCGGGGAAGAGTGGTTCAGCGGTCATGGCGCCGCCTCCACCAGGGGCGGTCGTCAGATCTGTCGCCGCGTATCGCGCAAATGAGCGCGGACGCGCCAAGCACCCAACCAGCGAGCAGCAGACCCTGAAGCCGCAGTGGCAGGTCGGCGGGTGTTTCGAGCACCAGGATCGTCAGGATGAGCAGCATGAGCTGCGTGCCGACCAGAAGGCGGATCGGCCCCGGCGCGGGCGCGGCGCTGAGGATGCCCTTCATCGCCGGTTCCACCAGCTGCGCAGCCATTTGGCCGACTTGTCGGCAGCCCCGGTCATGCCGATGAGCAATATGCCGCTCGCAAAGCAGCCTGCGGCAACCATCACCGCTGCGCGCAGGATCAGATATGGTGGCTTCTGGAGCGCGATGCCGGCGGCTCCGACGAGGAAGCCAAGCATCATCGTCTCGATCGTCACGAGCCGGAAGCGCCATTGGAAGGCCTGGGCCTCGGCTTTGGCCGCAGCCCTTGCCTCGATGAAAGCTTCCAGTTTCGGATCGGGCTCGAATTCGAAGCAAGGTTGGTTTTGGTCGGAAGGCCGGCGCATCAGACCTGACCTCCGTGAGATCCTGAACCGAGTATTTCGGTCGGATCGACGCCGGCCAGATCGCAGACCGCTTCGAGGGGCGACATGCCCCTGCGCAGCCGCGCCTCGAACGCCGCCACCTCCTGCGGCGCGCTGGTGTTGATCCAGTAGGAGAAGGGATCGACGACGAGCCGAGCGATGCCGAGGCCCAGCGGCGAGTCGATGAAGACTTCGGAGTAATTGGGCTTGTTGTTGCGGACAGATTTCAGGAGATCGAGAACGAAGCCCGAATAGTCGAGGATTTTGTTCTCGACCGCCCGATCATAGGTCGATCCCTGAAGCAGGAAGCGGGTGGCGGCATTTTCGAGGATCACCTGTCCGGTGCCGCCAAAGAGCAGCAGGTCGTTCATCGACTGGAGGACGACGCCAAAGCTCCCCTGATATTTGCGCGCACGTCTGTAGCCCTGGCCGAACACCTCAGCGAGGCGAGAAAGATCCTGCCCGTCGGTGCGGGTCATGAACTGGGCTGCCTCATCGCACAGCACGAAACGCGGCCGGTCGCGAGCGGACAGATAAAGTTCCTGCGTGACCGCGTTCACCACCACCATCACGATCACATTGAAGAGATCGGGCATGGCTTTGAGGCGCTCAAGCTCGAGTACGACAAATTCGTCGGCGGAGATGTCGAAGGTCGAGGGGCCGTTGAAGTAGTGTCCGTAGGCGCCGGAGCTGGCGAAATCGCGAAGGTTGAAGGCGAGTTCGCGAGCGGCGGGGATCAGGTGCTCGACCTTGTCGAGGTCGCTGGTGGCATAAGCGGGATAGGCGCCAAGCCAGTCGCGCACCGCGTCGATCCCGGCCTCGGCCCGTCCACTGTCGATCGTCCACTGGACTGCGGACTTGAGCAGGTTCCATTCCGAGGTGCTGACACCTTTGCTGGTCGCGGCATTGGCCATTTCTGCGACGATCGCGACCGCCATGGAGATGGCTGACTGGCGATCGTCGCCGTCGAGTGCGAACCCCATGTCGAATGGGTTGAGGACGAGATGCTCCTCGCCAATATCGATATAGCGGCCTGAGCAGAGCGTGCAGAGCTTGGCATAGCTGCCGCCGATATCGATGATGCGGATGAGCGCGCCTTGGGCGTAATATTGCTGGCAGAGGTTATTGAGGAGGAAGCTTTTCCCCGCGCCGCTTTCGGCCGAGACGATGAAATTATAATTGTTGATGCGCGGGTCAAAGAGATCGAGCGTGATGAGCTGGCCCTTGCGCCCGGCATAGAGAAGGGCAGGACGGCCGCCGCCGCGAAAGTCGGTCTGGACCGGTGCCAGCAGCGCCGCCGCCTTGGCGGGCATGGGCAGATCGCGCTCCAGCATCCGAACCGTCCGCCGGTCGGGATAGAAGCCGAATGGCAGGGCCATCGGCAGCAGCACGGGATTGAGATAGCTCTCCTCCTGCATCATCCAGGGTAGTGGCTCGCTCTCCCAGAGGCGCTTGGCGCGCGCTGCCATCTCGCGGGCCTGCGCCCTGTCGCGACCGAACACCCAGATGACCGGGATAACAGAAACAAAGCGGCTGTTGCCCGCCTCGTCGAGTACCCAACCAATCTCCTCGATCTGCTTGCCCACCTCGACCGCGAAACTGCCGGCAGCCTTTTGCGCGGAGAGGATCTGCGCACGCTTGTGGATCTCGAAGCTCGAATGATCGAAGAGGATGTTCAGCGTATAGAGGAAGGGGCCGCCGATCTGGTCGCTATCTTCCGACGCGCCGCGCATGCCGCCGAGCAGCCGGTTGCAACGCTCGGCGGTGACGCGCCGGGCTGGCGACTTGGGCGTCAGGCAGCGGGCGACCTGATCGCCGAGGAACAGTTCGGGGCCGTCGAAGACGAGATCTGGTCCGGCATCGATCAGTTGTTTTCGCACCGGGCGCGCAGGCATGTCGTCGCTGCCTCGGGCGAAGACGCCCGGCGCGGCTGTAAACACGCCGTTGAAGATGCGGCGATAGAAGGTGACCAACGCTTCGGGCGCGAGGCGGGCGATGCCGAGTTTAGAGAGCTGCTCCTCGATTTGACGCCGCAGGTCGGCCCCAAGCGGCTTCCTTGTTTTGATCGAAAGAAGCAGCCGGAAGTTGCGCAGTGGAATGCCGTGGAGCGCATCGAGGCCCTGCGTTCCGTCACGCAGATAATCGCGGGTGCGGCGCGCCGAGGCCTAGATCAGCGGATCGGGTCGGGACTTGAGATCGAGGAAAGCGTCGAGCGCATCGTCGATCAGAGGGTCGGCGAAGCAATGGAGCTGGACGACGGTGCCCGGCGCGAAGTGGATATTGAGGAGGCCGAGCAGCGCCTGATGGACATGGGCGAAGAGATAGGCGGAAGGAATGAGTTCCCAGGCCTGGCCCCAGCCATCGTCGATGCAGAGAAAGGCTTCCTCCTCCTCGACCCAGGCGACCATCGGCAGAAAGTCGGAATAGGCATCGCGAGAGACGCTCTGGCGCAGCCGCTCGAAGGTCATGCCGCCGCCATGGCGGGTGCCGGGCGCCCTCATCGGCCGGTCTCCTGTGGCGGGGCCGGGATGTCGCTGCTCTCGATTCCGGTCGGCTTGGCCTTCACCTGCTCCAGAACCGGCACGCGGGCCGCCGGATTGACGGGGCTCACCAGATAGTCGCCGACCAACCATTGAGGCTTGTCGAGAATCGAATAGACATAGCGCGGCATGTAGAGCCGGTCAGGCCGCTCGCGGTCGGCATAGGGAAGGATGAGCGTGCGGATCGTGCGGCCGGGGCGCAGCATCGGCGTTACCGGCGCTTCGACCAGCCCCTGAAGCTCGCGATAGACGCTGTCGCGGTAGCCGAGATAAGGCGTGGCGCCCTTGCTCCTGGCGCGTCCTGCCGGTGCGGACGCTGCGGTGGCGCTGCCCTTCAGCATCTTCCGGTCGTTCGTGACTTTGGGATCGGAGCGCGAGACGGCGTCGGCGACCGCATCCTCATAGGCGCGTTCGGGGTGGATGCACTGGCCATGGTCGCTATTCTTGCAGCTGAATTTTTCCGGGTAGGGCGACATGACCGATCCGATGGCGGTGCAGGCGGGCAGGGCGGCGAGCATCAGCAGCGGGGCGCTGGCGCGGCGCAGGGGTGACGCTGATCGGAAAGAGAGGAGCGGCATGGGCGTGTCTCCTTGAGTGAGGGGTGGGCGCATCAGAACTTGCTCCCCGCTGTGGGCTTGATTTCGAGGGCGACGCCTTCCTGGATCACCACGACCACATCCTTGGCGGCGCCCACCTCCACGATGGGACCGGCCTGGCGGGCGAGATCGAGATAGAAGTCGGTGAGCTTGTCGGAAGATTTGGAGAGGCCGCCGGCAATGCCGGTCTTGGCGGCGTCGCCCGCATCGAGCGACCGGACAGTGCCGAGCGCCGATACCGAGGTGTCGCCGAAGGTGTTTTCGACGCTCTGGCTCATGCCCGAGATCGTGCCGGCAATGAAGCTGCGGGCGAGCGCGGCCCCGGCACGGGTGACGACCCGGCCTGACAGCCCCTTCTTCCCGTCGGTATCGACGAAGAAGCCCTTGATCGGCTGATCGACGACCGAGCGTTCGTCGAAATCGACGCAGGAGAGCGAGACGAGCTGGACTTCGACCCGTTCCTTGGCAAGGCTGCCGGTCGCGTTGCCGATAACGAAGCAGCCGGAAAGGTTCGCCTTGACGTCATTGGGGAGCACGGCGGGCGCCTGGACGCGGGCGATCAGCGGTTCCGGGTTCGACGTCGCGTCCCGGCTCGCCAGCGCGTCGATCCCGGTCAGCAGCCGCGCCTTCATGAAACCAGGCGGCAAATAGATCGTCCGGGTCTTTTTTTTAATGCCGTTTGCCCCTTTGTCCCCCGCATCGGCGGTGAGCGCGGCGGTGGCGGCCCCGATCGAGCCGACTTGGCGTTCGACCGGAGGTGCGGGCGGTGCGAGAGGCGCAGGCGGCACGGGTGGCGGCGGCAGCCTGCCGTCGGCGCTGTCGAGTTCACGTGCGCTGGGGCTCGGCGGGAAGGCGGGGATGTCGCCCGGCATGGCGCTGGGCAGGTCGCCGTCCGTCGTGTCCGTGGTGGAGCGCGATCCCGGCGCGATCTTGCCTTCCTCGATCGCGGTGACTCGGTCGCCCAGCAGAGCCTGGCCATCGAGAATCTTTTTCAGATCCCCCCGCACCTTGGTCTCAAGGCTGTCCCCGCGCAGGCCAGCGCCCATGTTGAGGTTGGACGCCGCCGGTGCCGCGGGCGCCACGTCCTTCGACCCGGTCGAGGCAGTGTAGAGGCCATAGCCAAACATCGCGATGACGACCCCGACGCCGGCTTGGCGAGCGCGCAGCTGCTGGCGGGCGCTTAAGGCTGCCCAGCGGGTCTTCAGGTCGAGGAGCGCGGGGCCGCGACTTCCATTCTGCGCGCCGCCGTCCTTTGCGTTGTCACCAGGACCTTCCTTCTTGGGCGGGCGGGAATAGCCCTGCATCCCGGCATGCCTCCGCTGGGGGGCGGCAGGCGAAGCAGGATCCCCGCTACCGCCACCTTTGTTGCCGGGGATCTTGTCGTCGGCGCCACTCACAGCGCTTCTCCCCGACGGAGCAGGATGAGCCGCGCGCTCTCGCCGGCGCGGAGCGACAGGCGATCGAGGGTGACGCTAAAGATGCGCGCGCCGATCGCGGTGCCCAGGAACAGCCGCTCGTCAATCTCGGTATCGGCGCTTGCCTCGACCCAATATTCTGACGCCGAAAGGCCGGTGCCCTCGACTGCGACGCGGCGGCGCTCGGTGATGCGCAGCGCGGGCGCGGCGGCGAGCGCCAGCGGCTTTGCAGACACAGCGATCTCGGTAAAGCTGGCGGGAACCCGGTCCTGCAGCATCGAGAGGGTGATGGAGACGGCGCGCTCTTCCTCGACCAGCGGCCCCAGCAACTCGCCATTGGCGCGGGCGCGCTGGCTGGCGCCGGGTGCGAGCGTCACGGTCTGGGCGGGAATGTCGGAGGGCTCGGCATAGAGCGGATAGATCGCGCCGTTGCAGGTCACGAAGAATTCCGACGGGGTTGTGACGAAGCTTCGGGTCACCTGGCCCACGTCATCGCTTTCCTTGACGAGGAATTTGACCCAGGCGTCGGCGCCGGCCTTTTCGACTGCGATCGCCTTTTCGGCCGAGAATTTGACGTCTTCGATCTCGCCGCCCTGGCAGACGAAATGATTGATGTCCCGATTGGAAAGACGGATGCTGCTCGTCTGGTCGGGCAGGGCCATAATGGGTTGCGCAAATGCAGGGGCTGGGAGACAGGCGGCGAGCAGTGCCACAGGCGCGCAAAAGCGCTTACCGAAGTTCGGCATCGAAATTTTCCTCGGCTAGAGACAGGAGCCAGAAGCGGCCGGCATCGATCGTGTAGCGGATGCGCAGATTGCCGCGGAACTTGCGGATGACGCCGCCGATGACGCGCACCTTTTCGACCGGTACGAGGATCTGGCGGTCGGTCCAGATGACTGGCTTGTCGGGCCGGATGTAGGTCGCGATCGAGAGCGTCGGATTATTGGCGAGCTCGTCGAGGATCGCGTTCAGACTGTCGCGGATGCCATTGTAGGCGGTCGGATGGACGATGCTGAGCAATTCCTGGAACTGCCGGTCGGCCGACAGCGCAGAATAGGTGCCCGAAAGCGCGACGATATTGCGTGTCATGGTGCGCAGGTACGCGGGCGATGGCTTGCCACCCGTCACATAGAGATCGCCGCCGGCGCCGAAGGGGACTACGATCGTCCGCTGGTTCTGGCTTGCCGTGTAGAGGCTGATCCCCAGGATGGCGGTTATGCCGAACAGGCCCGCAATAGAGAATTTGAGGAGCCGGTTCTCTTCGAAGAGGTTGGACGATCCCTGGAGGTAGCGGTGGATGCCGAAGCTGGCCGGCTTCTCCAGAAGCGGATCGCTGGGCTCTGGGGCGGATGATCTGCCGAACATAGAATATCTCACTCGCAAAAGCGGGTCTGGGTCGGACCGGGGTAGCGGGGGAGCTTGAGCAGCCCCCAGCGCCAGGCGAGATGCGGCATGAAGCCGCGCGGTTTGGTCCGCTTCCAGGGAATGAAGAGGAGAAGGACGCCGAGGAGCGACCAGCCCACATATCCGCCGACGATGACGGCGACGAAGATGATGGACACCACGACGATGAATTCCTGCGCGTCGAACCAGAGGATTTGGACCGGCTTGTGCAGAAATTGGGGAAGTCTCTCGTCCACGTCCTTCTCCCTTGCTTCATCACGCCTGGACCAGGCGTGATTGTTGCGAAGAGCGACTATTTGCTCTTCGCGTCCGGCGTGGGCACCGATGAAGGAGCCCGCGCCAGTCCCTGTTTCAGGCGGGTCTCAGACCATCATGCCGAAGGTCTGGAGGATGGAATCTGCCCGGATGAGGCAGACGGCGGCGACGATCGTCGGGATGCCGATCATGATGTTGGAAAAGAGGCGGCTGACCCCGAACAGGAAGGCGGCGACGCCCCCCACGAAGCCGAGCGGTCCCTTTACCCCCTGGTTCACCACGATGTCGTAGATATCGTAGCCAAGGTCGCCGGCGGCCGGC
>NZ_DATKFP010000378.1:0-20777 GCF_035511395.1 Sphingobium sp. | reverse complement strand
CTTGTTTTCCGAGGGTTTTCAACGGTTTCGGCTGTTCGACTGTGTAGCAGAACTGTGGGAGAATAAGGGTTCGAAGACCGTCTTCCTGACGATTTTCTAATGTTTTCAATATGTTGAGAACAAATGGTGCCCGGGGACGGATTCGAACCGCCGACACTGCGATTTTCAATCGCATGCTCTACCAACTGAGCTACCCGGGCATCGGGTTCCTGGCGGAGGCGTCCGCCGGATGGAGGCGTGCCTATAGGCGTCAATCCGGCTCGCTGTCCAGCCTATAATTGTCATTTTTTTGCAGGCTTTCTTCCGCCGGCGGACCGGGTACTTGATAGCCTTCGCCCAGCCATTGCAGCAGGTCGCGGTCGCGACAGGCCGGGCCGCAAAATGGGCGTGTTTCCACGGTCGAAGGCTGACCGCACACTGGGCATTTGGCGGGTTTAGGCGACATGACCGCCTGCCTGCACAAGCGAAGCATCTGCCTTCAGCGTGATCGCGCCGCCCCGGCGCTTGGCCAGCAATTCGATCCAGTCCTGCCGCTTGTGCAGCAGGTCGATGACGGCCGGCGCGGCGGTGATGGTCGCGGCGCCGCCCTGGCCATGGCGCTCGGCGCGGCGCAGCAGGGCGAGCGCGGCGGTCAACACGGCATCCTCGCGCAGCAATTCCATCAGGTTCGCGCGTTCGCGGCGGCGGATGATCTGGAGAAAGCCGAAACCGTTGACCGCCGTCCGCTCGAAGGGGAGCGGCAGATATTTGTCGATCTGGGCGGCGGCGATCATCCGCTCGTCCTTGTTGTTCATCGTTGGCAGGTCGATGCCGATCGAGCCGCTGAGGCCCATGCGGCGGACGGTCTGCGCGGCTAGCTTCGCGCCCTTGGGGCCAAGCTGTGCGGGCGGCAGCGATCCGTCGACGTCGATCAGCAGCATCGCGGGAGTCAGATAAAGGCGCAGCGCGGCGGCTTCGGTGCCGACCTCGCCGCTGATCGCTTCCTCCATCAATTCGCTCCAGCCATGGGCTTCGAACCGGTCTTCCTCATGTGCGGGACAGGGGACGACGGCTACGTCCGTGGCGCGCAGGCGCTGAAGCAGGCTGGGGCCGGGATGCGGCTTGATGCCGGGCAGCGGCACGCGACCCTTGGCGCGCTTGGGGCGGCCTTCCTCGGCTATGGCTTCGCGCAATATCTCGACCAGCACGTTGCCGCCCTCGGCCAGCCTGGGCGGGATCGGCTCCAGCAACACTTCCTCGCCCGAAATCAGACGGACGATACCGCGCTTCTTGGGGATGATGGTCGCGATCAGGCGGCCCTGCACTACCGCGCCGGCGCGGGCATGATCGCCCTCACGCTCAACCAGCGCCTCGACCAGCTTGCCATGCTCGATCAGCGCCGCGCGGGCCTCGCCGATGCCTTCTTCGTAAAGCCATTCGGCCATATCTTAATCCAGTGGGTAGCCCGCTGCCTTGAGCAGCGCGCGGGTTTCGTAAAGCGGCAGGCCCATGATCGCACTGTGGCTGCCCTGGATGGCGCGGATCAGTCCGGCAGCGCGGCCCTGAATGGCATAGCCGCCCGCCTTGCCGCGCCATTCGTCGCTGGCAATATAGGCGTCGATCTCCGCCTGTTCCAGCCGTTTGAAGGTAACGATATTGTCGGACAGCCGATGCCGTGCCTTGCCCTCCCCATCGATCAGCGTGATCGCGCTGAACACACGATGACGCCGTCCGGACAGCAGAGACAGGCAGGCGCGCGCTTCCTCCTCGCTTTCCGTCTTGGGTAATATGCGACGGCCGGCGGCGACCACCGTGTCGCCCGACAGGATGAGCGCACCCGGATGGCGCGCGGCGACGATCGCCCCCTTGTCCGCCGCCACGCGCGCGGCATAGGCGGCGGGCGTTTCGTGCTTCAGGGGCGTTTCGTCGATATCGGCAGGATCGACCGCGTCGGGGACGACGCCGATCTGGCCCAGAAGGTCACGCCGCCTGGGGGAAGCCGAAGCAAGGATGAGCCGCATCAGTCGTGCGACTTATTTGAAGCGGTAGGTTATCCGACCCTTGGTCAGGTCGTAGGGGGTGAGTTCGACGAGAACTTCGTCGCCCACGAGGACACGAATGCGGTTCTTGCGCATCTTGCCGGCCGTATGGCCGAGAATTTCGTGATCATTTTCAAGCCGCACGCGGAACATGGCGTTGGGGAGAAGCTCCACAACCTGTCCGCGCATTTCAAGCAGTTCTTCTTTAGCCATATTATCCCGGATATGCGAAAAATCGCGCCGCCATAGCGCCAAATCAAATAAAATGAAAGTCAGGGTTGCGCGCCGAATTTTTCGCCGGCGGCATGAAGGGCCGCGAAGATAGTATCGAGCTGATCTGCATCAACACAATAGGGCGGCATCAAGTAGATGGTGTTGCCGAGCGGCCTTAGCAAGAGGCCGTGTTCGAGGAAGAAGGAACGCAGGCGCGGGGCGAGATCGGACAGGTAGCCGGCATCGGGCGCGACGAAGTCGATCGCCATGATCGTGCCAAGCTGGCGGGGATTCGCGAAGGCGGGATGTGTAGTCAATCTTGCGAGTCGCATCGCTATGCCATCGGCGAGCGTCGCGATCCGGACGAGCACATCCTCCTCGCGCCAAATGGCGAGATTCGCAGCGGCGGCGGCGCAGGCGATGGCGTTCGCCGTGTAGCTGGACGAGTGGTAGAAAAGGCGGGCGCGATCGGTCGAAACATGCGCGTCGAAGATCGGCGCGGTGGCGAGCGTGGCAGCCAAGGGAATCGCGCCGCCAGTTATCCCCTTGGCCACGGCCATGATGTCCGGCACGACGCCCGCCTGTTCGCAGGCGAAGAGCGTGCCGGTGCGGCCCCAGCCGGTCATCACCTCGTCAGCGATGAAAAGGACGCCATGCCTGCGGCAGATGGCGGCCATCTCGCGCAGGACAGGCGCGGGATAGATCAGCATCCCGCCGGCTCCCAAGATGAGCGGCTCGACGATGAAGGCGGCGGGCTTGTCCGCGCAGGCAGCCTCCAGCGCGTCGAGGCAGGCCTGCTCCTGGCCCGTTGCGGGGAAGGGGATGGTGCCGACATCGAACAGCAGGGGCGTCCAGGCGGCGTTGTAGACGCCGCGCTCGCCGATCGACATCGCGCCGATCGTGTCGCCATGATAGCTGTGTTCGAGCACGAGGATCCGGCTGCGCGCATCGGCGAGGCCATCGAGTGCCAGATTGTGCCAATAGCCAAGCGCCATCTTCAGCGCGACCTCGACCGCGGTCGACCCGCTGTCCGAATAGAAGACATGGGCGAGTTCGGGCTGGCCCTCCGCACGGGGAGCCATGTCGATCAGGCCGCTTGCCACCTCCTCGGCCGGGGCGTGGGTGTAGGCGGCGAAGATGAGCTGGTCGAGCTGGCTCGCCTGACGGGCGATGGCGGCGGCGATGCGGGGTTCGCAATGGCCATGAGTCGTCACCCACCAGCTGGCAATGCCATCGATCAACGTACCGCCATCGGCAAGGTGCAGCAGAGCGCCCTGCGCCCGGACAACTTCGGGGATCGGCTCGTTGAGGCCATGCTGGGTGAAGGGATGCCAGACAGGAGAGGTCATCGCCGGGCTTTAAGCCAGCATGGGGGGAAAGGCTATGGCTTCTCCGCCGGCTTTGGTTCCACCGGTGGCGGGACGACCACGGTCGGGAGGGCGACATCCACCTCGACCCGGCGATTCTTCGCCCGGCCTTCGGGATCGTCGCTGCCATCCTCCTTCGCATTGGGGGCGATGGGGCGCGCTTCGCCCAGTGCGACGAGGGTGATGCGGTCCTTCGCCACGCCCTTTTCGACCAGATAGTCGCGAACCTTTTCCGCCCGGATTCGGGACGCGACCTTGTTATCGCCGTCGCTACCGCGCGAATCGCTGTGGCCGTGGAGGGTGATGGCCCCGCCTTCCTTCAAGGCCGGGGTTGCCAGCAGCGTGTCGAGCGCGGCTTTCGCCGCATCGTCCAGCACCATGGAGGACTGGCCGAAGCCGATCACCACATCCACCGGCTCGATCTTCGGTGCCTCCGGCTGATCGATCACTTCGGGGCGCAGGATGGAGCGTTGCGGTTCGACCGCATTGTCGGATTCGTTGGCCGTCATCGCATTAGCGGCAGCTTGGGCTTCATTGGCCGCGCCCTCATCCGCGCCATTGCCCACCGGGGGCTGGCAGGCGGCCAGCGCGCAGGCCATCAGGGCCGTGGGGGCCGATCTCCTCATTCATCCTCTCCTTTCGGCCTTTTGTCGGACGGCGGCACATAGGACAGGATCGTGTCGCCGGCCTGGGGCGTCGGCCTCGACGCATGGGTGAAGAAGCGCAGCGCGCCATTCCTGCGCAGCAGCAGCAGCATGTCGCCACCTTCGGGCAGGGACGCGCGGGCGGCCTCGAAGTCGAACTGCTCGCTGATCCGTGTCTTGCGGAAGGTCCAGCCCTTCTCCTCGCGCTGCATGATGTCCTCCACGCCATGGCCGGAGGAGAAGAGCGCGCGGCCGCGCAGCGATTCGGGCAGGGCGCGCGGATCTTCATCGTCGCTGGCATCGCCCAACTGGTGGACATTGTCGCGGCCGATTTCCGGCGCGAATTCGTTACAGACGAGCGCATTATAGGCTTCGTTGTCGGTGGTGGCGGCCAGCACCTGAAACTGGGCGAGGTCGAGCTTTTCCTCGGTCGCTTCGGACAATATCTCGCCATGATAGGTGGCAATGCCCTGATGTCGGGCGGGGGCGAGCCGCTGCCAGCTATTGTCGGCGATCATCACCGGCACCTCCAGCGCGCGCAGTTGCGAGGCGAGGCCAAGGCTGAAGGGCGTGGCGCCGACCAGCAGCAGCCCCTTTTCCTGCGCGCCCGTGACTTTCAGCAGCCGCGCGACCGGCTTGATCGAAAAGCCGTGGAAGACGATCGTCGCCACCACCACCGCGAAGGACAAGGTGACGAGGATCGAGCCGTCGCCATAGCCGAGGCGATCGAGCCGTAGCGCGAACAGGCCGGAAATGGCGACCGCGACGATACCGCGCGGCGCGATCCAGGCGACCAGCAGCCGCTCGTTCCAGGGCACGGGCGAGAAGGCGAGGCTCAGCAGCACGGTGATCGGCCGCACCAGGAAGAGCAGGGCGAAGAGGAAGCCGAGGAAGCGCCATTCGAACTGGCGCAGGACGCTCAGGTCCAGCGAGGCCGACAGGATCACGAACACGCCGGAAATAAGCAGAACGGTGACATTTTCCTTGAACGGCTGGATATCGCGCAATGAATCCAGCCGCATATTGGCCAGCGCCACGCCCATCACCGTGACGGCGAGCAGGCCGGTTTCCTGCTGGATGATGTTGGAGAGGACGAAGACGCTGATCACCGCGACCAGCAGCACCGGCGCCTTCAGATATTCGGGCACATGGCCGCGCGGAAAGAGCCAGCCGATGGCACGCGCGGCGATCCAGCCGATGAGGCCCGCCACGATCGCGGCGGCGATCAGCGAGACGATGACGGCGGCAAGGCTGCTCCCCTCCCCCGATCGGCGCAGATATTCATAGGTGACGACGCCCAGCAGCGCGCCGGTCGGATCGTTGACGATCGCTTCCCATTTGAGGATCGCGCGCGGCCGGGCGGCCACATTGGACTGGCGCAGCAGCGGCAGCACCACGGTCGGCCCGGTGACGACCAATATGCCCGCGAACAGGATGGCGACCGGCCAGACGAGTCCCGCGACATAATAGCAGGCCAGCGATCCCAGTACCCAGCCGATGGGCGAACCCAGCAGGACGAGTCGCGTGACCGCACCGTCTGTCTTGCGCAATTCGCGGAAGTTGAGGCTGAGGCCGCCTTCAAACAGGATCAGCGCGACCGCGACCGACACCATCGGTTCCAGCAACTCGCCGAAGACATGTTCGGGATTGATGAGGTGGAGGACGGGTCCGCCAAGGACGCCTGCTGCCAGCATCAGGGCAATGGCGGGCCAACCGGTCCGCCAGGCGATCCATTGCGCGCCAATCCCCAAAATGCCGATCAGCGCGATGGAAAGTGCCTGTTCCTGCATGGGCTTAGGATAGACAGGCAATCAGGGGGACGAAACCCCCGATATTTTTCCCGATCATGGGAACAATAGGGATGGCGGGACGTGGCGACCGCGCCACGCCCCGCCAAGGGGAATTGAAATAAGCCGATTATTGCGGCGGCTGGCTCGGCTGTGCCGGGGCAGCGGGATCGGCAGCCGGAGCAGCCGGCGCGGCAGGAGCCGCAGCCTGAATGCGCTGCTGGAGCGCCGGATCAGCGGCCGCAGCCTGACCGATCTGGTTGAACTTTTCCGGCGGCATGCCGGACGCCTGTAGCGCGGCCAGCATCTTGGGCTGCTTGTCGGCGGCGGCGATCGAACTATCCTGCTGGATCTTCGTCACTTCTACTGCTGCGGCAGCGAACGCCTTGATATCGGTATCGCTGAAGTTGCTCGCGCCGGCAGCCGGAGCGGCAGCCGGAGCGGCAGGCGCTGCGGCAGCGGCCGGAGCGGCAGCGTCACTCTGTGCGAGGGCCGGATAGGCGGCCAGCAATGCGATGGAGGCGATGCCTGCCTTGAGGAAATTGGTGGTGTTGAGACCCGTCAACCTGCTTCTCCTTGCGTGATCAATCTTGGTGATCAGACGGTCACGCTGTTGAAACAGTTCCGACACGGAAAGCCCGTAACGGCGAGTCGTTCGATTCAAAGGACGGCTGAACCGCGCAAAACGGCTCATCGGCGCATTGACGCGTTCTACCGCAGGTGCGAAATATTTCGATATCACAATGACATTCGGGCCGGATTCTCGCGAATCCGGCCCGGTCTGTTTCTCACCAGATTTTCACGCGATCCTTGGGCGCAAGGTAGATCTTGCCGCCCGGCGCCGGCTTGAACGCGTCATACCAACTGTCGAAATTGCGGACGATGTCGGCGCGATATTGCGACGGCGCGTGCGGATCGGTGACGAGCCGCTGGCGCAGGTTCGCCTCGCGATAGTTGCGACGCCATACCTGCGCCCAGCCCAGGAAGAAACGCTGGTCGCCGGTCAGGCCGTCGATCACCGGCGCTTTCTTGCCCTTGAGCGAGGCATGATAGGCGTCGAGCGCGACGGCGAGGCCGCCCAGATCGCCGATATTCTCGCCCATGGTGAAGGCGCCCTTCACATGCGCGCCGGGGAAGGGTTCATAGGCGTCATATTGCGCGCCCAGCTTCTGCGTCAGCGCCTTGAAATTGGCGACGTCCTGATCGGTCCACCACTGGTTGAGCTTGCCGGTCTCGTCATATTTCGCGCCCTGATCGTCGAAATGATGGCTGAGCTCATGGCCGATCACCGCGCCGATGCCGCCATAATTGACCGCCGGATCGGCATGTGGATCGAAGAAGGGCGGCTGGAGGATGGCGGCGGGGAAGACGATTTCCACCATGCCGAAATTGGCATAGGCGTTGATCTCCATCGGGGTCATGAACCATTCACCGCGATCGACCGGCTTGCCGAGCTTGTTGATATTATAGTCGAATTCGAACTGGTTGGACCGCATGGCATTGCCGAACAGGTCGTCGCCCTTGACGGTCAGCCCGGCATAATCGCGCCATTTGTCGGGATAACCGATCTTGGGCGTGAAGGCGGCCAGCTTCTTGTGGGCGCGGGCCTTGGCCTCCGCGCTCATCCAGGTCAGTCCGTCGATGCGGTGGCCCATGGCGGTCAGGACATTCTTGACCAGTTCATCCATCGCCGCCTTGGTTTCGGGCGGGAAATATTTGGCGACATAGACCTTGCCCACTTCCTCTCCCAGCGAGCCCTTGAGGAAGGTGACGGCGCGCTTCCAGCGGTCCTCGCGCTCGGGCGTGCCGGACAGGGTGGTGCCGTAGAAGGCGAAATCCTCATTGGCGACGCTGTCGGGCAGATATTCGGCGAAGCTGTGGATCGAGCGGGCGATCAGCGCATCCTTGAGCACGCCGATCGGCGCCTTGGCGATCAACGCCGCTTCGCCCGCGATCGCCGTCGGCTGGGCGACGATCAGTTCGGAAGGCTTCAGATTGTTCGCGGCGAAATAGGTCGCGAAGTCGAAGCCCGGCGCGGTCCTGGCCAGTTGCGCCAGCGTCATCTTGTTATAGGTCTTGTCGGCGTCGCGGCTGTCGACCTGGGTCCAGTGAACCTTGGCGATCTCCGTCTCGAACGCCATCAGCGCGGCGGCGCGGGCCTTGGCATCGCCTTCCCCGGACAGCGCCAGGATCTTTTCCAGATGGGCGACATAGGCGGTGCGGATCGCCGCCATCTTGTCGTCCTGCTCCAGATAATAGTCACGGTCGGGCAGGCCGAGGCCGTCCTGGCGCATCGAGACGATATAGGTTTCCGGATCCTTGTCGTCCTGCCCGACATAGAAGGCGAAGGGGCCGTCGACGCCGGCGCGCGCGGCCCTGGCGGCGAGCGTGACATAGCCGGCCTGGTCCTTCACCGCGTCGATTTCCGCCAGCCAGGGCTTGATCGGGGCAAGGCCCTTGGCCTCGACGCCGGTGGCATCCATATAGCTGGCATAGGCCGCGCCGATCTTGCTGGCGGGATCGGCCTTCGCCGCTTCGAGGATACCCCTGGTGCGCTCGCGCGACAGGTCGTCCAGCGTGTTGAACGCGCCATAATTGGACTTGTCCGCCGGGATCGGCGTGTTCTTCGTCCAGGTGCCGTTGGCATAGTCGTAGAAATCGTCGCCGGGCTTGACCGACTTGTCCATGCCGGCGGTGTCGAAGCCGAACATGCCGTAGGTGGGTTTGGCGGCGGTTGCGGCGGTCGGCGTGGCGGCCTGATCGGCATGGGCGACGGTAGCTGCCAGGGCGAGCGCGGTCGCGGCGGCGCCCAGAAGGAGTGTCTTCATCAAAGCTTCCCTTGCTTTTTGGTGGGGCGACACAACGCCCCTAGGACGACGATGTCCATGTCGTTGGTCGAATATTATCGACGGTTGAAAGTTTCGGAAAGTGTGCCGCGAAAGCCTGCGCCAGGCTTGCGCGATCGAGCGGGTCGAGGCGCGGCAGGCGGCCGAGCGGGGCCACGCCGGCGATCTGCGGGATGATGCGCTCATTTTCCGCATGCGGATCGCCGATGAAGGCGATGCCGGCAATGGGGATGTCTCGCGCCCGCAAAGCCTCGATACTGAGCAGGCTGTGATTGATGGTGCCAAGGCCGGTGCGGGCGCAAAGGACGACCGGTTGCCCCCAATGGGCGAAGAGATCCGCCATCAACAGCGTTTCGGTGATGGGGACGAGCACGCCGCCGGCGCCCTCCACCACCAGAGGCCCGTCGACCTGCGGCAGGGCAAGGCGGTCGAGGCTGATCTCCACCCCGTCGATGCGTGCGGCCAGATGCGGCGAGGCGGGGGTGGTAAGGCGATAGGCTTCGGGCAGGATGCGTTCGGGCGGCAATCCGGCGAGGGCGGCGACCGTTTCCTTGTCGCCCGCCGGATCGACGCCGGCCTGGACCGGCTTCCAATAATAGGCGCCCAGCGCCCCGGCCAGTCCGGCGGCAAAGACCGTCTTGCCGATATCGGTGTCGGTGCCGGTGACGACGAATATGGTCATTTCATCACCCGCTGCAATTCGTGCCCCAGCGCGGCGACATCGGGGCGGCTGGCGTTGAGCGTCAGCGAGATGCGCAGGCGGCTGGTGCCGGGCGGCACGGTCGGCGGACGGATGCCGCGCACGTCGAAGCCGGCTTCCTGCAACGCCGTGGCCGCCGCCATGGTGCGGACGTCGTCGCCCAGGATGATGGGCAATATCTGGCTGCGCGGCGCCGGCAGGCCGAGCGGCGCGCAAATGGCTTCGGCGGCGTCCTGACGCAGCGTCATCAGCCGGTCGCGCAGGTCGCCCGCCCGCTCGATCCGGTCGAGCGCGGCAGACACGGCGACAGCCATCAGCGGCGACGGCGCGGTCGAGAAGATGAAGGCGCGCGCGCGGTTGATCAGATAGTCGACATGGATGCGCGGGCCGCAGATCAGCGCGCCCTCCGCCCCCATCGCCTTGCCGCAGGTATGAAGGGTGATGACATTGTGCAGCCCGTCGAGGCCCGACGACAGGCCGCGCCCGCCGGGACCGAAGACGCCGGTGCCATGCGCTTCGTCCAGCAGCAGCATCGCATCATGGGTCGCGGCAAGTTTGGCGAGATCGGCGAGCGGCGCCATGTCGCCGTCCATCGAATAGAGCGTCTCGACCGCGATCCAGATGCGGCCCTTGCCCCCTTCGGCGCGGAAGGCGGTGATGAGATCGGCGAAGCTCTGCACGTCATTATGCTTGGCGAAGACCGCCGCCGCCTTGCTCATGCGAATGCCGTCATGGGCGCTGGCATGGATCAGTTCGTCCGCGACGATCAGGTCGCCCCGCTGCGGCAGGGTGGAAAAGAGGGCGAGATTGCCGACATAGCCATTGGCGACGAACAGGGCCGCCTGGGTGCGGAAGAAATCGGCCGCCTTCGCCTCCAGCCCTTCATGTTCGGGCGCGTTGCCGCGCAACAGGCGCGACCCGCCGGAACCGAGCGGCACGCCGCGCGCGACGGCATCGGCCACCGCCTGCGCGATCATCGGATCGCCGGCGAGGGCCAGGTAATCGTTGGAGGCAAAATCGCGCCCGGCGCGGGGAGAAAGTCGACGCAGCCGCCCGCGCTGCTCCAGCGCGGCAAGCTGGGAACGGAAGGGTTCGGCAGTCATGGCGCGGGCTATAGGCCTGCCCGGCGGGAGCGGCAAGCGCACCCTTAACTTCGCACATTTCCCGCATAATTTGTCATCATCTTGCCGATGTTGGAAATTATGTGACAAATTCCATTGGCTCTGGCCCGGTCAGCATAAGGGATTCGTCGTCGATAGGACAGTGCCCTTTCAGAAGCTGAAGCTCAGCGAGAAGGAGGCGACATTGTCGTTGCTGTCGTCTTCATTCGGGCGGAAGCCGTGCTGGTGGAGATAGCCGATTTCCGCATTCACATTCTTCGCCACCGGGGTGGTGATGGCGATCAGGTTGCGCATCCGCTCTTCACCCTGGACGCGCTGGAAATTGGTCTTGTTGAGGTCGAAGAAGCTTTCATGGCTCAGCACCAGCGCCGTCTTGCCGCCTTCGCGGAACGGCAGGACCAGCTTCACATAGGGACGCAGGCGCCAGGCGGTGCCGTCGACACCCTCGCGCCAGCGTTCCTCCATCCGCAGTCGGGCGCTGAGCGTGGCCGGGCCGATCTTCGCGATATTGTCGAACGTGACCTGCTGGCGGCCGCGATGCTCCATGACGGTGAAGTCGCCCGCGGCATATTGGGGGTCATGGGTATAGCCCGCCCAGATCGTCACCGCCCTGGACAGTTTATAGCCCAGCAGCGTGTTGGATTCGACTTCGTAAAGGCCGTCGCGATCGTCGCTGAAGCGGGCGACGACCTCCTGCGACAGGCGCCAGTGATCGCTGAGCTTCACCGTCGCACTGGCCGTCGTCCAGAGTTGCTCATCCTCCGTCGCTTGGGCGGCCGTCGGAAAGGCAGACAGGGACAGGAGCAGGGCAAGGCAGGTCCGGCGCATGGGCGTCGCTTTCTTCCAAAACAGCGTTGGCGCGCCTCTATGACGGTTAAGTGACATAGGCGCGTCGTTTCTGTTTCCATTTTATGACAATCATGTCCGTTCGACGTGATTTGGTTGCCAAAAAATGATTGGTCGCCAGCTTCCTGAAAAATATCGGAAGTATATTGAAACGCAGTCTCAATATACGTAAGCGTTATGCACAGGGAGAGGTCGTCTGGCGCATCGCGCGCCGTTATCGCCAGCAGACAGGATTTCCGCTTGCCCTTCCTCCCCTATTTGCGCGCCCTGCCCATGCCTTTCCTGATTCTTCTCCCGACAGGGACGGGCCATGCGCAGGCGCCTGCCGCGGCGCTCGACGCGGGCAACAGCGACATATTGGTGACGGCGCGGGCCGAGAAACTCTATTGCGTCAATGAGAGCGAGATCGGCAAGGTCGCCGCCGACCCGATGGATATCCCCCAGTCGGTGCAGGTCATCACCAGTGAACTGATCCGCGACCAGGGCGCGCGCGACATCACCGACCTCTACCGCAATGTCGCGGGTGTCAGCGCCAACCAATATGCGACCGTCACCTATCGCGGCTTTCGCCAGGAAGCGATGTTCTACGATGGTTTGCGCGGCGACCCGTTCCAGGGCTTTGCCGTCCCCAACCTGTTCAGCATCGAGCGGGTCGAATTTCTGAAAGGCCCGGTCGGCATGCTCTACGGCGCGAGTTCGCCGGGCGGCATGGTCAACTATGTCACGAAGAAGCCCAAGGACGTGTTCGCCGCATCCGTGCGCGCGATCGTGGGCAATTATGACCGGATCGGCGGATCTGCCGAACTGACCGGGCCGATCGATGCCCATGGCGTGGTGTCCGGCCGCGCCGGTCTGTTCTACGAACGGTACGACACGGTGCAGCGCTTTTCGGGCAGTCGCAGCCTGGTCGCGGATGGCGGGCTGACATTCCATCTGGCACCGGACACCAGCCTGACGGTGCAGGCCACCCGGTACGACCAGAAACTGCCCGGCAACCGGCTGCGGGGCGTTGCCATCGATGCCGATGGTCATTTCCTGGCCGACCGCAACTGGACGCATAACGAGAAGAGCGATCGGCTCGACCTCACTGGCACGGTGTTGCAGGCGCGGTTCGACAGCAAGCTGTCGGACGCGGTCAGCCTCAACGCCTCGGGCCGATGGTTCCGTTACAAGGAATATCAGCGCTATCATGAGCCGCTGGGACCGGTGGATACCGATGGCGACGGCGTGGTCGACACCCAGCGGCGTGAGTTCCGGTCCCAGAACCGCGACATTGAGGGGCTGAGCCTGGCGACCAATCTGGTGGCGAAGCTGGAAACGGGCGGGGTGCGCCACACTGTGCTGGCCGGGGCGGACTGGTACCGGGAAACGGCCGATTTCCGGGGCGTGACGATCAGCGACGTTCCCGGCCTGTCGCTGACCAACCCGGTCTATGGCCTCAGCAATCCGACCGCTGCGGAACTGGCCGGACTGACGCCCAGCATCACCGCCACGCGCGCGCATCGCTATGGCATCTATGCGCAGGAGCAGGCCGATATCGGCGACCATGTCATCCTGGTCGGCGGCGTCCGCCGCGACTGGTTCGACGATGAGGACCGGATCGGCGGCGACTATGCCGAGGGTGGCCGGTGGAGCTGGCGCGTCGGTGGCATCTACAAGCCGGTCAAGGCGGTGTCGCTTTATGGCAGCTATTCGCAGAGTTTCGAACCACAGGATGCCGGCAACCAGAATCCAGCGGTGGGCGGCCCCTTCGCCCCGATCAGCAGCCGCCAATATGAGGTCGGCGCCAAGGGCGCGCTGCTGAACGGCCAGCTGCAACCGACGGTCGCGCTCTATCATATCGTGCGGAACGGCATCGTGCAGGTCGACCCGGACCTGCCGCCAGTGGGCGGGCTGGACCAGCTGTCCCCCGTGGGAGAGGTGACGAGCAAGGGCATCGAACTGACCCTGTCGGCGGACATCAGCAAGAATTGGGTGCTGACCGCCAACTACGCCTATAATGACGCGCGCATCACCGACAGCGCGCCGGGCGCGACGATCGACAATGCGGTGGGCGGCCGCTTTCCCAATGCGCCCCGGCATCAGGCCGGCCTCTGGTCCCGCTATCAGATCGCGCCCCTGGGGGCAGCGGTGGCGCTGGGCGCGCAATATGTGTCGGGGCAGATCGACCGGCGTGGCGCACACATCCCCGGCTTTACCGTCTATGACGGCAGCGTGACCAAGGATCTGGGCTTTGCCGAGGCGATGCTGCGGGTCGAGAATATCTTCGACAAAAGCTATGCCGTGGCCACATTCGACGCGCGCAAGGGCGCCTTCGTCGGACGCCCCCGCACCGTCTTCCTGGAGTTGCGGCGCGACTTCTGATCTCTGCGCTTCATTGAAGCCTCACGCGGCGCGGAGCGTGTCCTGCGGGGTCAGCACCACCGCGTTGCGACCGCCGCGCTTGGCGGCATAGAGCGCCGTGTCGGCGGCGGCGAGCCAGGCCTGGCTGTTGAGCCGACCATGCCCGATTGCAGCGACGCCGAAGCTGGCGGTGACGTGGAGCGGCGGCTCGTAGGAAATTTCGAACCGCTCGATCGTGTCGCGCAGACGATTGGCCACCGCCATCGCCTCGCTTTCGGTGGTTTCGGGGAGCAGCAGGGCAAATTCCTCCCCGCCCAGACGGCCGAAGGAATCGCTGGGCCGCGATCGGGAACGGCACAGGGCCGAAACCGCCTCCAGCACCCGGTCTCCCGCGCCATGGCCATAGCTGTCATTGACCCGCTTGAAATGGTCGATGTCGAGCAGGATGAGTGCGGCCGGGCGCTTGTGACGGACATAGAGGGCGATATGCTTGTCGACTTCGGCCACGAAAGCCCGGCGGGTGAGTGCGCCGCTCAGGCCATCCCGTTCGGCGAGCAGGCGCAATTCCATCTGCTCCACGACGATCGGCGCCAGCCCGGCCAGGATCGCCACCTGTTCCGGGCCGAAGTCGCGGGTGCGGGTATCGACGGCGCAGAGCGAGCCGATATTATAGCCGTCGGGCGTGCGCAGCGGGACGCCGGCATAGCTGCGGATGCCTGGATCACCGGTCACGAACGGATTGTCGCGAAAACGCAGATCGCTTTGCGCGTCGGTGATGATCAGCGGCTCGCTTTGGCGGATGCTATGATCGCAGAAGGCGACGCTGCGTTCGGTTTCGGTGGCGTCGAGGCCGTTGAGCGACTTGAACCACTGGCGGTCGGTGTCGATCAGCGACACCGCCGAAATCGGCACGCCGATCAGCGTGCGCACGAGCGCCGTGATCTTGTCGAAGGCGCCCTCGGCCGGGGTATCGAGAATGTCATAGCGTTGCAGGGCCGCGATACGACCTGCTTCGTCAGCGAGTTTTTCTTGCGGCGTCATCTGTCCACCCGGTGCTTGAAACCTGATCTTGCCCCTTCATCATAGGATGAAGGCCGTGCGGAACGGTCTGCCCCCCTTAGGACCGACCATGGAGGTCAGGCTGCGCCCCGCCCGGTGAAGAAAAGGTTAAATTGGCGGTGAACTGATCCAGATTGGAACCGGGCCAGGCGATGGCATAGCCCGGTCCTGACCGCCTGATATCAGGCGCCGTGCGCCAGCGCGGCGAGCAGCAGCAACGCGACGATATTGGTGATCTTGATCATCGGATTGACCGCCGGGCCGGCCGTGTCCTTGTAGGGATCGCCGACCGTATCGCCGGTCACGGCCGCCTTATGGGCTTCGCTGCCCTTGCCGCCATGATGGCCGTCCTCGATATATTTTTTCGCATTGTCCCAGGCGCCGCCGCCCGACGTCATCGACAGGGCGACGAACAGGCCGGACACGATCACGCCCAGCAGCAGCGCGCCCAGCGCCGCAAAGCCATTGTCGGTGCCGGCGACCGCCGCGATCGCGAAATAGACGACGATCGGCGCCAGCACAGGCAGCAGGCTGGGCACGATCATCTCCTTGATCGCGGCGCGGGTGACGAGGTCGACGGTGCGGGCGTAATTGGGCCGCGACGTACCCTCCATGATGCCCTTGTTGGTGGCGAACTGGTCGCGGACGTCCTTGACCACGTCGCCCGCCGCGCGACCGACGGCGGTCATGCCCATCGCGCCGAACAGATAGGGCAGCAGCGCGCCCAGCAGCAGGCCGACGATGACATAGGGGTTGGACAGGCTGAAATCGACCGGCGCGACGAGGCCGAGCGCCGCATTGTAGAATTTCAGATCCTCCGTATAGGCGCCGAACAGGACGAGCGCGGCAAGGCCGGCCGATCCGATCGCATAGCCCTTCGTCACCGCCTTGGTCGTGTTGCCCACGGCGTCGAGCGCGTCGGTCTTCACCCGGACGCTGTCGTCGAGATGGCTCATTTCCGCGATGCCGCCGGCATTGTCGGTGACGGGACCATAGGCATCCAGCGCCACCACCATGCCGGCCAGCGCCAGCATCGCCGTCGCGGCGAAGGCGATGCCGATGAGGCCCGCCAGCTGGTGGGCGACGATGATGCCGATCACGATGACGATCGTCGGCAGCGCGGTCGATTCCAGGCTGATCGCCAGCCCCTGGATGACGTTGGTGCCATGGCCGGTTTCGGAGGCCTTGGCGATGGAGCGGACCGGGCGATAATTGGTGCCGGTATAATATTCGGTGATGACGACCAGCAGGCCGGTGACCGCCAGCCCGACCATCATCGACCAGAAGAGCGCCATGCCGGTATAGCCGCCAATCCCGTCGAGATCGGCGCCGAATACGGCGTTCATGTCGCCCAGCACCCACACGCTGACGCCGTAGATGGCGGGGATGGACAGGATCGCGGTGGTCCAGAAGCCCTTGTAGAGCGCGCCCATGATCGACTGGCTGGCGCCAAGGCGGACCATATAGGTGCCGATGATCGAGGTGATGATGCACACGCCGCCGACGATCAGCGGCAGCGCCATCAGCTTCATCAGGAAGGCGTTGTCGACGCCGCTCACCAGCAGGGCGGTCAGCACCATGGTCGCGCCGACGGTGACGACATAGGTTTCGAACAGGTCGGCGGCCATGCCGGCGCAGTCGCCGACATTGTCGCCCACATTGTCGGCGATGACGGCGGGGTTGCGCGGGTCATCCTCCGGAATGCCGGCCTCGACCTTGCCCACCAGGTCCGCGCCGACGTCGGCCGCCTTGGTGAAGATGCCGCCGCCAAGGCGCGCGAAGATGGAAATGAGCGATGCGCCGAAAGCCAGCGCCACAAGGGAGTCGATCACCAGCCGGTCGTCGGGCGCATGGCCGGCCGGGCCGGTCAGATACCAGAAGAAGGTGCTGATCGCGAGCAGGGCAAGGCCGGCCACCAGCATTCCGGTGATGGCGCCCGCGCGGAAGGCGACGGTGAGGCCGCTTTGCAGCGTGCCGCGCGCGGCTTCGGCGGTGCGGACATTGGCGCGCACGGAGATGTTCATGCCGATGAAGCCTGCCGCCCCCGACAGGACCGCACCGATCAGGAAGCCGACGGCGGAGGTGAGGCCGAGGAACAGGGCGACGATGACCGCGACGACGATCCCGACGATCGCGATGGTCGTATATTGCCGGCCGAGATAGGCCTTCGCCCCTTCCTGGATCGCCCCCGCGATCGCCTGCATTGTGTCGTTGCCTGGCGATTGGCTCAGCACCTGACGACTGGTGAACAACCCATAGAGTATGGCCAACAGGCCGCACCCTATGGCGACATAGACTATCTGCATGCTTGTTCCTCTCCCCCTGTTGTTGCTGTCATCGGCCGCTCCGCAGGGAATGACGGGCAGACGAAGGGCGCACACGCAGGCGGCCGGACGGGACGCATCCGGCATCGGGCACCGCGTCAATCAGCAACGGGGCGGCACGCATGCGAACGCTCCAACCGGCTGAGAATAGGGTGGAAGAAAGCTACAGGCCGGACGGCGCGCGTCAAGCCGCTTGGGTAACAATCTGGATCAATGCTCCCAGCCGAGCCGGTCGGGCAGGGGTATGACCGCTCCGTCGATCGTCAGGGTAAGGCCTTCCCCGTCCGCGACATGGCCAACCGGGATGGCGCGGACCGGCGGCGGGACACCTTGAGGCAGGGCGAAGAGCAGTTCATAATCGTCGCCGGCGCGCGCTGCTGCGATCTGGACCGCGGTGCCGCCGCCGCGCGCCTGTTCGAGCGCGGGGGAAAGCGGGATATGGTCGATGGTGACGGCGACGCCGCTCGCCTGCGCCATGCGCGACGCGTCGATCAGCAGGCCATCGGAAATATCCATCATCGCCGTAGCGACCGGCGCGAGCAGCGCGCCTTCGGCGAGACGCGGGCGCGGGCGGCGATAGGCGTCGACCAGTGGACCGGATGCGGAGGGATCGGCGCTGGCGAGATCGAGGCCGACGCCCGAGTCACCGACCGGGCCGGTGACATAGAGGCGATCGCCGGCCCGCGCCCCCGTGCGGGTGGGGACCGGCCCGGTCGCTTCGCCGATCGCGGTCAGGCTGTAGCTGCGCGCCGAACCGGCGGGCATCTTCACCGTGTCGCCGCCCAGCAAGGGCATGGCGTGGCGATCGAGCGCCTCGCCAAGGCCGGCGACGAAGGCTTCATCCCAGGCATCGTCGCCCGACAGCGCATAGTTGAGCAGGCAGCCGACCGGCCGCGCCCCCTTCGCCGCCAGATCGGACAGATTCACCGCCGCCAGTTTCCAGCCGATATCGGCCGGGGGATCGGTGGGGAGGTAATGGACCCCTTCCACCATCGTGTCGCTGGTCAGGATCAGGCGGCTGCCGCCGATCGGCAGCACCGCAACATCGTCCACCAGCCCCTGCGCCGCCGGATCATGGGCGAGCAGGCGCAGCAGGGTGAGGAAGCGGGATTCGGCGGACATGGCTTCCTTTTCTATCCGTTCGTTTCGAGCGAAGTCGAGAAACGAGGCGGAGCCGCGCTCAGCGAAGCTAACCGAGAAGCGTAGAGATGGCCGCTTCTCGACACGCTCGAAGCGAACGGATGTCGTTTCGTACCGCCAGCTTTGCGCCGGTCCGCCTTACTTCCGCACGTCCTTCGACACGCCGTCGAGCAGGCCGTTGACGAAACCCGCCTCGCGCTTGTCGTAGAAGGCATGGGCGACGTCGACATATTCGCTGATGACCGTACCGGTGCCGACATCGGCGCGGGCGAGCAGTTCATAGGTGCCGGCGCGCAGGATCTGGCGCATCGGCTTGTCGAGGCGGTCGAGGCTCCAGCCGCTCGACAGGCGCGCCGAGATCAGGCCGTCAATCTCGTCGCGGCGACGGTCCACACCGGTCACGACATCGTCGAAGAACGGCTCTTCCGCCTGCGCGTAAGTGACATCCTCGATCGTGGCGCCAAGGCGGTGCTGATGGAATTCGTGAAGCAGGACATGGACGGGCGTACCCTCCATTTCGAGCTGGTAGAGCGCCTGAACCGCGGCAAGGCGCGCGGCGGAACGGGATTTCGAGCGGTCGTTCATATAAATTCCCTACTCCGTTCGGTTCGAGCTTGTCGAGAACCGCTTCTCGACTTCGCTCGAAGCGAACGGCTGATTATTTGAGGCGCAAAGCCACCGAGGCGGCGTGCGCGGGCAGTCCTTCCGCCCGCGCCAGCGCGACGGCTGCGGGGCCGATCGCGCCGATCGCCTGTGGCGTCAGGCTGAGAAAGCTGGTGCGCTTCATGAAGTCGAGCACCGACAGGCCCGACGAGAAACGCGCGCGGCGGCCGGTGGGCAGCACATGGTTCGGCCCGGCGACATAATCGCCCACCGCCTCGGGCGTCATCCGGCCGAGGAAGACGGAACCGGCATGGCGGACCTGTGCGAAATAGCGGTCGGGATCGTCCACAGCCAGTTCCAAATGCTCGGCGGCGAGCCGGTCGACCAGCGGCATGGCTTCGTCCAGATCGCGGACCAGGATGATCGCGCCATTGGCGTCCCAGCTGGCGCGCGCGACGGCGCTGGTGGAGAGCTTAGGGATTTGACGCTCCACCGCCTGCGCGACGGCATCGGCGAAGGCCGCATCGTCGGTGAAGAGGATGGACTGGCTGGTCGGGTCATGCTCCGACTGGCTGAGCAGGTCGGCGGCGGTCCATTCGGGGTCGTTCCGGCCATCGGCGACGACGACGATTTCCGACGGACCGGCGACCATGTCGATGCCGACCACGCCGTAAAGCTGGCGCTTGGCTTCGGCGACCCAGGCGTTGCCGGGGCCGGTGATGACGTCCACCGGCCGGATGCGATCGGTGCCGTAGGCGAGCGCGGCGACTGCCTGCGCCCCGCCGACGCGCCAGATTTCCTCGATCCCCGCAATCTGCGCGGCGGCGAGGACGAGCGGGTTGATCTCGCCATTGGGGGTCGGCGTGACCATGGCTATGCGCTCTACGCCCGCGACCTTCGCCGGGATGACGTTCATCAGCAGCGAGCTGGGATAGGCGGCGCGCCCGCCCGGTACATAGAGACCGGCGGCGTCGACCGCATTCCAGCGCGCGCCGAGACGGACGCCGGCGCTGTCCACGTTATCGCTGTCCTGCGGCTTCTGCTTTTCATGATAGGCAGTGATGCGCGCGGCCGCGAGTTCGAGCGCGTCGCGCAGTTCCGTCGAAAGGGTGTCGAGCGCCGCGCGGGTTTCCGCCGGAGTGACGGCCCAGCCGCTGACGTTCAGGTCATGACGGTCGAAACGCTGGGTATAATCGGCCAGAGCAGCGTCGCCCTCGGCCCGGACGCGCTTCAGGATCGCGGTGACGTCGCGCGAGACATCCTCGTCGGCCTCGCGGCGGGCGTCCACCAGCGCGGCGAAGGCGGACGCGAAATCGGCGTCGGTGGTGGATAGCTTAAGCGGCATCCTTCACCCCCACGGCGGCGCGGAAGGCCTCGACCAGCGGCGACAGTTCGGCCGAGCGCATCTTGTAGGCGGCGCGGTTGACGATCAGGCGCGCGCTGATCTGCATGATGATATCCGTCTCGACCAGGCCATTGGCCTTGAGCGTCGCACCCGACGAGACGAGATCGACGATCCGGCGCGACAGGCCGAGCGAAGGGGCGAGTTCCATCGCGCCATTCAGCTTCACGCATTCGGCCTGAAGCCCACGCTGCTCATAATAGCGGCGCGTGAGGTGCGGATATTTGGTCGCGACGCGGACATGGCTCATCGCCGCCTGATCCTCGTCGGCGGCGTCGACCGGCTCGGCGACCGACAGGCGGCAATGGCCGATGTCGAGGTCGACCGGCGCGTAGAGTTCGGAATAGTTGAATTCCTCGACCAC
>NZ_DATKFP010000377.1:0-2924 GCF_035511395.1 Sphingobium sp. | reverse complement strand
AGGGCTGGTGGGCACGGCGCGAGCGGATGCCTTTGCGGCCAAGCTGTCCGCGCTGGAAGCGGCGCGGGAGCTGGCCCGGACGCTTCGCCTGTCGCCCACAGAGCTGGCGCGGCGGGGGCTGCGGATCAATCAGGATGGCGTTGCGCGGAGCGCCATGGACCTTCTGGCCTATCCGGAGATCGGGCTGACCGAGATCGGCAATATTTGGCCCGAACTCGGCACAGTGCCCGCCGATGTCGGAGAGCAGCTTGAGATCGACGCGCAATATGCCGGCTATCTCGACCGGCAGGAGAGCGATATCCGGGCTTTCCGGAAAGATGAGGGGCTGGCGCTCCCGTCGGACCTCGACTACGCCGCGATTCCGGGTCTCTCCAACGAAGTCCGGTTGAAGCTCGGGACCGCCCGGCCCGCCACCCTGGGGCAGGCGGCGAGGGTGGATGGCGTCACGCCGGCGGCTCTGACGACCCTCCTGATGTATGTGCGGCAAGGGGCTCGTCATACAGCTTGAGGGGTAGGGCTCGGCATGACCCAACATCTAGTGCAAGTCATTGATGCGGAGTCCTTTTCGGCCGCGACGTCTGTTTCACGTGAAACAATGGCGCGATTGCTGACCTATGAGGCGTTGCTCCGGAAGTGGCAGGGCTCGATCAATCTGGTCGCTTCGTCGAGTTTGGCTGAGATCTGGAACAGGCATTTTCTCGATAGCGCTCAACTTGTTCCGCTCGCGCCGACCGCGCGGAGCTGGGTCGACATCGGGAGCGGAGCGGGATTTCCCGGCCTCGTGGTCGCCATCCTGCTGGCGGGCAGGGCCGGATTCCGGATGCATCTCGTCGAAAGCGACCAGAAGAAATCCGTTTTCATGCGGGAAGTGATCCGGGCGACCGGCGCGCCCGCCATCGTCCACATGATGCGGATCGAGGAATTCTGGACGGGGGGCGAGGTCGCTTCGCCCGACATTATCAGCGCCCGGGCATTGGCGCCTTTGCCCCGGTTGCTCGACTGGACCTCATCTTTCTGGGGAAAAGATACGATCGGGCTCTTCCTGAAGGGTCAAGGGGCCGCTGCCGAATTGACGGAGTCGGCAAAAAATTGGATATTTGACAGTGAAGCCATTGCCAGCCAATCCGATCCATCCGGAACGGTGCTGAAGCTTTGGGGGCTCCGACATGCGAATACCGGACTCGAGCGCTGACCTTACCTCCATTGGAGCGCAAGCCGCTCCGGCCGGAAATGTCCTGACGCAGCCGGAGGGGCCGCGTCCTCGCATCCTGGTTCTCGCCAATCAGAAGGGCGGCGTCGGCAAGACGACGACCGCCATTAATCTGGGTACGGCGCTTGCCGCGGTGGGCGAGCGGGTGCTGATCGTCGATCTCGATCCGCAAGGCAATGCCAGCACGGGGCTTGGCATCGGTCGGGCGGAGCGCAAGGTATCGGCTTATGACGTTCTGATCGGGTCTGCCCTGATCGAGGACGCGGTCGTACCGACCAAGGTCCCCGGTCTTGATATTGTTCCGTCCACGATGGATCTGCTCGGCGCCGAGCTGGAGCTTGCCAGTGTGCCGCGGCGCTCGCACCGCCTGCGCGATGCACTGGCGCGGATGCCGCGCGCCGGCAAGGCCCGCGATGGCAGCGAAAAGGAAGCGGCAATGACCGCGCGTCCTTACACCTATCTGCTGATCGACTGCCCGCCCTCGCTCAATCTTCTGACCATCAATGCGATGACCGCCGCCGACGCCGTGCTCGTGCCGCTGCAATGCGAGTTCTTCGCCCTGGAAGGCCTGAGCCAGCTATTGCGGACGGTGGAGCGCGTCAAGTCGAGCCTCAATCCGCGCCTCGAGATCCAGGGTGTCGTGCTGACCATGTATGATCAGCGCAACAAGCTTTCGGATCAGGTGGCGTCCGATGTGCGCCAGCATCTCGGCGAGAAGGTTTATCGCACGGTGATCCCGCGCAATGTACGAATCTCGGAAGCGCCTTCCTATGGCAAGCCGGCACTGGTCTATGACCATCGCTGTGCGGGCAGCAAGGCCTATATGAAGCTCGCCTCCGAACTCATTCAGCGCGAGCGTGCCTTGCGCCGGCCCGCAGCCTGATCCGATTACGAGTCGCATGCTGCCGGGTCATGCTTTAAGAAAACCCGTTAATGCAAAGTAAGATTTGAATATCCGGTCATACAAGGTAGCGCTGCCGGATGGCGATCGCTGAATTCCCGCCGAAACGGGCTGGTCGCGGTCAGACTTTCACGGCCATACCGTGTGTCGGTCGGCAGAAGGACGAGAGAGGACAAGATGATGGCAGAGGAAAGTCCGAGCCGGCTTGGACGCGGTCTCGCGGCGCTGATCGGCGACGATGCGGCCTTCGCGCTGGGCGACAGCAACGCGCCGGCACCGCGCGGCGTGCGCGAGGTGCCGATCGAATTCCTGCGGCCCAATCCCTTTCAGCCGCGGCATACTTTCCGTGAGGAAGATCTCGCCGATCTGTCGAACTCGATCCGCGAGAAGGGCATCCTTCAACCGATCGTCGTCCGGCCGGTGGCGGGCGATCAGAACGCTTTCGAAATAGTCGCCGGCGAGAGACGCTGGCGGGCCGCGCAGCGGGCGCAGCTCCATCAGGTGCCGATCCTGGTCAAGGAATTGACGGATGCGGAATCGCTTGAAATCGCAATCATCGAGAATGTGCAGCGCGCCGACCTCAATGCGATCGAGGAAGCGGCCGGCTACGATCGTCTCGCCGCCCAGTTCAGCTATACCCAGGAACAGCTCTCGAAGCTGATCGGCAAGAGCCGCAGCCATGTCGCCAACACGCTTCGCCTGCTCTCGCTTCCGGATGGCGTCCGCTCGCTGATCGAGCAGGGCAAGCTGACAGCCGGCCATGCTCGTCCCTTGATCGGCGTCGACAATGCGGAGGCGCTCGCCGCCGAGATC
>NZ_DATKFP010000376.1:0-2774 GCF_035511395.1 Sphingobium sp. | reverse complement strand
TGAGGAATTCGAGCGCTTCAGCGAGAAGCGCCCGGGTGTCATAGTCGGACATGGTGGACTCCAGTCTGCCAATCCCGTCGACCGACGCCCTGTTACCACCCCCTTCCCTTTGCGCGCCAATCGGCCGGTTAGGCGTGCGGGCCCATATCAGATCGAGTTTTGCGTCGCGCGACAGGCCGGCAGTGCCCGTTGTTTCATGCTCGATAATCGCCGCGCGCATCGCGTCGGGACTGTGGCGGTTACCAAGATTGCAATAGCCGGTGAACCAGCGCCTGTGCTCATCGATCTCGATCATGAAGAAGACGGAACCGACGAAACCGGCCTTGAGTTCGGACATCGCGAACATCCCGGCGCGCATGAACAATGGCGGCAACATCTCGAGCATGTATTCGTAGGAGGTGCTCTCGATTTCAAACCAGCTATTCTCAAAGGCCTTTCCCGAAATACGATCCTCACAGGGGCAGTCGGGAACGCGGTTGAACAGCTCGAACATCTGCTCGTGCGTCGCGACGCCGTCGAAAATCTTCCTGAATGGCAAAGCCTGGGTCATGGAGCGATTCCTCATGGACATGGCTCGCCTCGGCGCGCGTGAGAGCGCACCGGGCAGGCCGGAAAGGGAAAAGGGCTATTCGGCGGCGCTGAGCGCGGAGATGTCGTCATTGTCCGCGAAGCTGGCCTCGACCAGGTAGTTGACGGCCTGCATCCTGATCGCCCGGTCCCTGGGGATCAGCCAGGCGACATGCTCGCGCATCGCCTCGCGGACGCGCTCGAGGACTGCGGCATCCTCACCGAGCAGCAACATGTTCGCGGCAAAGCGCGCCTGCATATCGAACGCCGCCTGCTGGGTATGATAGCTGTCGGCGTCGCAATCCTCATCGGGATAGAAGCAGGCAGCTTCGATCAGCGCGGCGAGTTCGCCGGGCGT
This sequence comes from Sphingobium sp., assembly GCF_035511395.1. Lineage (GTDB taxonomy): Bacteria > Pseudomonadota > Alphaproteobacteria > Sphingomonadales > Sphingomonadaceae > Sphingobium. The sequence goes on along the minus strand of NZ_DATKFP010000376.1, from coordinate 1,849 downwards.
GATCGTGCTGTCGGCGCCGAGCAGGATGATGACCTCCTCGAGATCGGTCCAGCGATCGGGCGGCATGATCAGGACGTCGGTGGGAAGCACGATCACTTCGGCGTTTTCAGCGGGAGCGCCCTGCCCCTGCACGGCGACTTCCAGGGAAATCGCCTCGACCCGCCCGGAGCGAAAATCGGACGGCGGCTCCATGTCCGCACCGTAGTCGCAGATGTCGCCTTCACCCCGCTCGATACGGAAGGAGCAGCCGAGCACGCGCGGGATGGCATTGTACCAGGCATATCCCGCGAAATCGTCTATCGGGCGCACCAGCGCCGCGCCGAGTGGCCGCCCTGAAACGATGGCGCGGTTCACGGCTTGCTCGATGTGGGTCTGGTCCGCCGGCATCAGGATCATCGGCTCGCCCGCCACCCGTTCGCCGACCGGAACGCCTTCGGTTTCCGCGGTGCGCGGCGTCCATTCATGGAGCCAGGGGGCTGCTTCCGGCAGGGATATGTCGAGCGCTTTGGCCCGCAACCAATGGGCAAAGGACAGCCGATGGTGGCCCTCGCGCGCAATTGTGCGGAAGATCGCCGCCTCGCAGGCTTCGCACAGCGCCTCGAGCGCGGCCCCCTGCAAAATTTCCTTGCGCGCTGGCAGGACAAACCGAATTGGGCAGGTGTCAACGATATCGACCTTGGCATACCAGCCCCGGCCGCCATCGGCGTCGCTGACGAACGGCAGCCGGCAGCACACGGTAAGCCCGTGGAAGTTGATCCGGGGCTGTTCGCGATGAAGATCATATTTATCGGTGAAGATGCCGATGCGGCAGCCTTCCCATTCCTCGATCCGCACGGCGCCATGAAGGAAATTCTCGTACGGTTGCCGGTTGCCATCGAACCAGATCGACACCGGGCAGAAACGAGCCGCGCTCTTGACGGACTGTTCCAATTGCTGCGCCCACGCCTCGGGCAGGTCGATCTCGATTTCCGTGCCCTGGTCGAGCGAGGAAGGGATGACGTCGAGCGCCTGGCCGCTTTCCCATGCGTGCGGAGGGATCGACACTTGCCAGGCCGCGCCGATCGCGGCGGGATGGGAGCGCACGGTCACATGATGGCCGGCAAGACTGAACACACCCATGCCCGCGGGATCCTCCGATCGCGCGATCTTCTCATCCCAGCCGGAATCGCCGAGCGCCAGAAACTTGACCGGATCGGCGATACCGCACCCGTCGTCGCGGATGCGCAGCACAAGTCCCTGATCGGCCTTAACCTGGGTGATATCGATGCGCTTCGCGCCAGCTCGACGTGCGTTCTGGATAATTTCGAGGAGGGCGGCCAGCACCCCACCATCACTGAAGCGGCTGATTTTGGTGAGCAGCGACGGACTGACCATCGTATTGATTGTCGTGGGAAAGGTCATGGGAGCCTCCGGATTTCTGCGACCTCATCATCGCCCCCAAATCCCGCCCCCTCCCCTTCGCGGCGCGATTGCGCGATTGGGATGCAGCACCCCGATGGGGCACCGCGAGCGCGGAATGGACGAAAAATGGATCGGCGAGTCGGGCGGTCAGGCGGCGATGCGCCGATAGACGGACTCGCCGTTCGAGAAGCTGCCCAGGCGGACAAGGGTCGCGAAACGCTGCTCGAATTTTGGCCCGATCCGGTCGAACCATCGCTGTGCCAGCCCTTCCTGGCCGACATCGATATCGTCCCGCAAGACCACCCAATAGGCTATGCAACCGCAATATTCCGAGAGGCCGAAGCGGGCATAGCCGTTCATGGCGACAATCCGGTCTTCACGATCGATCCAGCCGTCATGCGCCCATGCCGAAGGATAGAGTGCGAGCACCTGTTCCCGAAAATCCGCG
>NZ_DATKFP010000375.1:0-4512 GCF_035511395.1 Sphingobium sp. | reverse complement strand
GACACACTCTTCATTCCGACCGGCACGATCGATCTCTCGACGGCAAGAAAACTGGGCATCCAGACTGAGAGCCAGATTTACGGTGGCGTCGTGCCGTTTCCGTTTGTCGGGAGCAAGGTCATCACGCATCCGGCCTTCGAGGACGACCCTGCAATTCCCGCCGGATGGCGCCCTGAGCTGGGATTGGCTCTTGCTCCTCACGTTCTTTCGGGCTGGTCGGCCTTCACTCTCGATGCGGTCCGCGCCGCCGCTCTTGATATGCTCGGGCGCACAGCGATCCGCCTGAAGGAGGTCGAGGCCACCGCGGGACTAGGCCAGTTCGTCGCAACGTCGGCTGAGGAACTGGACGAAGCGATGGCCCAACTCGACGAGGCTGCCATCTCCAGCCATGGCGTGGTGATCGAGGAGAATCTCGATGATGTCATCACCTATAGCGTCGGTACGACACGGCTGTTTGGCGAGGCGATTTCCTATTGGGGTACGCAGCGGCTCACCACCAACAATAGTGGCGCGACTGTCTACGGCGGCTCCACCCTTCATGTCGTGAGGGGCGGTCTGGAGCAGCTTGCGAGCCTGGGCCTGGCTGACGAACTGCAGCAAGGGATCGACAAGGCGATCGCCTATGACGTCATAGTCTCACGATTTTATCCGGATTTGCTGGCGTCTCGCCGCAATTACGATGTCGCCGCCGGCGTCAATTCCTACGGCGAACGCCGCATCGGCGTGCTCGAGCAGAGTTGGCGTGCCGGCGGCGCGAGCGGCGCGGAGATCGCGGCGTTCGAAGCCCTGGCGCGTGATCCCGGCCGATCGGCTGTGACATGCCTGACGATGGAGATTTATGGCGAGGTCGATTCTGCTCCGGACGGCAGCATTATCTATTACAGCGGTGTCGATCCCGTGGCAGGACCGATGACAAAATATGCGATGGAGCTGGAATGACAGGAAATCAGCTATCCTTTGACGTCGAGGGCGAGAGCCTGGAAGCAACCTTGTTGTCGCCCGACAAGCTGGTCCCTGGCATCCTGTTCATCCACGGATGGGGCGGCTCGCGCGAACAGGATATGGTGAGAGCCGAAGAGATCGCCCAATTGGGCTGCATCTGCTTCACGTTCGATCTGCGAGGCCATGCCAAACATGCCGAAGAGCGCCATGTCGTGACCCGGTCGCACGGTCTTGCCGATGTGACGGCGGCCTATGATTATCTCGTCCGGCAGGACCAGGTCGATCCGTCGGCGATTGCGGTCGTTGGCACCAGCTATGGTGGCTATCTTGCGGCATTGCTGACTGCGGCTCGCCCGGTCAACTGGTTGGCGCTTCGCGTTCCTGCGCTCTATCCTGACGAACATTGGGATGTGCCCAAGGCGAAGCTCGACCGCGATCTCATCAATGCCTATCGGGCGCGCTTTCGAACGGGCCGGGAAGACAAGGCTCTGGCCGCTTGCGAGCGCTTTGCCGGCGATGTCCTGATCGTTGAATCGGAACATGACGATTATGTGCCGCACGCGACTATCAGCTCCTATATGTCGGCGTTCCACAACAGCAATTCGCTGAGCTATCGTATCCTAAAAGGCGCTGATCATTCGCTGCGGGATGAAGGCGGCCGACGGGCCTACAACCAGTTGCTGCTCACCTGGATAGAGGAGATGGTCCGGGGCGGCCGCCGCCCGTCACAACCCGACGCCCAGGCAGTGGAAAGTTTGCCATCGCAGGCGAGGAAACTCGCGCAAGGCTGATCCTGTCCAAGCGGATGCGCTATTGTAGCGACGCTTCCCTGTGAGGGGGTCCGTTGTTCCTGCTCGTGCGTTGATGCCACAGCAATAGGAGTAGACCGCCATGTCCATGTCGCTTGAAGACCTGTCGCACAAGATGAAGGAGATCGATTTCGCGATGCTGGCCACCCATACGGGCGGCGGCGCGATCGGATCGCGTCCGATGAGCAATAATCGCGAGGTCGATTATGACGGTAGCGCCTGGTTTTTCACGGAAGAGACCACGCTCATTGTGTCGGATATCAAGGCCGATCCCGCAGTAAATCTAAGCTATCAGGGTAAATCGGGCTTGTTGGGACAACGCCCCTTCTTTCTGGCGGTGGAAGGGACAGCCATGCTCATCCGCGACAAGGACCAGTTTGAAGCGCATTGGACGAAAGGTCTGGAACGGTGGTGGCCGCAGGGCCCGCTAACGCCCGGCCTCGTCCTCATCCAGGTGATTGGCGAGCGCGCGCATTATTGGGATGGCGAAGAGGAAGGCGAGCTATTGCTGGAGGGCGCTCACTGATGGCATCGGATGAGAAGCCCTCGCCGCGCCGGCTCGGAAAGGCCGGCGCATTCATTTGCGGCGTCATCATCGCCCTGTTCATCATCATATTCGTCGCGAGAAATGTCTGGCATGGCGAGGAACTGGAGCAGGATCAGGTCACCGGCAACAACGTCGCGACCGAGCATACCGGCCCATCCTATAACCAGCAGCCTTGAACCGCACAGCTTTCAAAGGAGCTGGAAGCTGGCCATGTTCGCTGGAGCCTAGCCTCTGCCAGCCCGCAGCGACATGAGAGCCTGAATGATCGCAAGATGGGTCAGTCCTTGCGGCATGTTGCCCAGATATTGGCCTGACACAGGATCGATCATTTCAGGATATACGCCAGCTGTGGGCGCCAGCCCCTCAATCGCTTCGGTAAATGCCCTGGACGCCGCTCCAGGCTGATCAAGCAGAATTTTGGCCTCGATCATCCAGAAGGTGCAGGCGAGGAAGCAGCCTTCTTCCTTGTCGGCTCCGGAATAACGATAATGATAGGCTCCACAGCCGAGTTCTCGATCGATCGCCTCGACCGTTCGACGCAGGCGATCCCGTCCATCGAACCCAAAGCGCACAGCAAGGGCGAGGGACGCATCGAGGCGATCCGAGCCCGGATAGAAACTATAGGCGCCGAGGCTCTCGGACCAGCAATGCTCCGTTATCCAGGCCTCGATCCTGTCTCGTTCGCGTGACCAGCGATCGCGACAGGTCGTCGGCAATTGCCCTGCGTCGGCCAGTTCGACGGCGCGGGCCAGGGCCTGCCAGCAACTGATTTTCGACATGGTATAATGCTGCTCCTGCGCAAGCTCCCAGATGCCGCTATCCTTCTGGCGCCAGATGTCCGCGCACTGATCGGCAAGATGGGCCAATATCTCTGCGCTCCGCGCGTCCAGGATATTGCCATGGTTTACGAAGCATGACGCGGTCTCGAAGATATCGCCATAAATTCCATGCTGCCGCTGATCCGTGGCGCGGTTTCCAGCGACAACCGGCTCTGAACGGCGATAGCCAGGCAGGTCGACTGTCCGGACGTCTGAAGCTGCGCCGCCCCAGATCGAATAGCAGACGCGCGGCCCCACTTCCTCGATTTGCTTGAGCAACCAGGTCAGAGCAGCCTTCGCCTCTGCCTGAGCACCAACGCGCAGGAAGGCGTTGATGGTATAGCCGGCGTCGCGGACCCAGGCGAAGCGATAGTCATAATTTTTCGCCCCGCCAATCCGTTCAGGAAGAGAGGTGGTCGCCGCCGCTGCGATCGCTCCACTGGGCGAAAAGAGCAGGAGCTTGAGGGCCAGGGCACTTCTGACCAATGCCTCCCGATATGGTCCGTCACATTGGACCGTCTTCGCCCAAGTGCGCCATTCGTCATCCGAGCCGTCGATCCGGGCGTCTATTTCGTCAAGCGAAGGCGCCACCAGCGGCTCGTCTTCGCCCGCCACGATCGCGAGCAGTTCCGTCTGACCCGCCTCGATCGTCAAACTTGCGGTCGCCCCACTATCGCCAAGATGCTCGATGATCACGCCCGATCCCCGCAGAAAGAGACCCAGCACGCCGCCGACATGGAAGACATCATGGCCTCCGACATTCTGCATATAGGGGGAAGCGGTCCCGGCCCGGTGACCGAGCCTCAAAGCGATATCGAAATGTACCGAGCCTTCCAGCCCCTCGATACGCCGCGCCAGTTCGCACCAGGGCAAGCGTCCCGCAGAACCGCTGTTAAGCGTTTCGACCATTCGCGCCTTACCATTAACGGTCGTGAATATGGTCTCGAGGACATTACTCTCGGGACGATAAGCCCGCTCGACCTCGAAATCCTCGTTAGGCTTGATGGCGAAATAGCCGCCCTCCTGCGGATCAAGCAACCTATCGAACAGGGGCGGAGAATCGAGATTGGGGACACACCACCAGTCGAGCGACCCATCGCTACCGCTCAGGGCCACCGTCCGGCCATCGCCCAGGGCCGCATAATGTTCGAGATGAAGATAGTTTTCCGCGTCGCGCCGGGGGCGAGCGTTGTCGAGCCGGATTATGTTGATAACGACATTCCCTTGAACTGATTTCAGGTGAGAACGCACGAGAGGCGACCTGGATTGCGGCTACCGCCATGACGACGGCGACATCACCATCGTGCACAACATCAACCGCTCGGTGATGCCCGGGCAGCGCATCGGCATCCTGGGCGCCAACGGTCAGGGCAAGTCCACGCTGGTCAAGACGCTG
>NZ_DATKFP010000374.1:0-4919 GCF_035511395.1 Sphingobium sp. | reverse complement strand
GTCCAGCTCGTCATAGGCATTTCCGCCGATATGCGGGCGTCGATCGACCAGCAACACCTTCTTGCCCCCGTCGGCGGCGAGCCTTTCGGCCATGACCGCACCTGCGAAGCCCGCGCCGACGACCATCACGTCATAATGTTGGGGCGCGTCGCCTTTCCAACTGGTGGGGGACACGATGGGGTGGGAATGCGCGCCGCGCGAGATGCCTTCGCGGATCAGGCCGTGCATTTGCTGGTATGTCTTGTCCCACGACATGCCGGCCAGCACCTTGTCCGCCTCCGGCAGCCAGCTTCCGCCCTCTTCCGCAAGCTCCAGCGCTTCGTCGCAGGCGCGGACGAAGGCGTCGCCGCGTTCCGCGATGCGCACGGCTTGGATCGCACCGTAATGGCGGATGACGTCGGCAATGGGCGTCGACACGACCGGCTTGCCGGCGGCCAGATATTCCGGCGTCTTGGTCGGGCTGATGAAACGGGTCGCATCGTTGATGGCGAAGGGCATCAACGCCACGTCCCAGCCCGCGATGCAGCCGGGCAGCTCGTCGTAGGATCGGCCCCCCAGAAAATGCAGATTGGCGCGGCACGGCAGATCGGCCTCGCTGATCTTCACGACCGGGCCGATGATCTCCAGATCCCATCCGGGACGTGCATCCGCAAGAGCGGCGAGCAAATCGAGATCCATACGTTCATCGACCACGCCGTAGAAGCCGAGGCGCGACCTGGCGCCGTTTCGCTCGGCGCGGCGTCCGGGCGGGGCCGTGCGTGCCTGGGCGAAATGCGCCGCATCCACGCTGGAGGGAAAGGGATAGACATGGTCGTGCCTGTCCTTTTTCGCTTCATACAGGCTGTAGCCGCCTGTGAACACAAGGTCCGCCTGCGACAGCAGTCGCTGCTCCAGAGGCAGGAGTTCAGGCGGCGCGCCCTTGAAATTGGCCAGTTCGTCCATGCAGTCATAGACGATGCAATCTGCCATGACATGCTCCGAAAAGGGCAGCATCATCGGCGTATAATACCAGCGGATGAACGGCCCCGCCTCGCCCGCTAGATACAGGTCGAGCAAGGCCTTCAGCTGCTCTCCGTCCTCTGCGCGATCACTTTCCGCAGGCAATTTCGGCGTGATGACGGTCACGCCGCTGGCCGCGCATCTTTCCACGTGCAGGTCTGGAGCGTTCAGCCCGACGACATGGCAAGGTTCTTCCCAAAAAAGGACGCGGGCTTGCGGGGCAAAGCGCCTCATCAGATGCTGCGGGCGCTGAAAGACGAAGTTCCAGCGAAGATGACTGAAGCAGATGAGCGTCGGGATATGGGCGGACTTGATTGATCCAGATTTATGCCACGGGGAGTTCTGGATCATGTATGCGAACCTTTCTGCGGGATGAACATTAGCCTAACTGCGCGCCGGGACGGTCTGTTCCTCTACCATCACTGATCTAGGTTGCTGCGTTGTCGTTATTTCCAGACTTCCGCTTGATTCGGCTTTTTTTGAAGAAATATTCGTCCCCTATGACCAGCCCAGAAGCGAAGATGAGCATGCAGCCGCAACTTTGGGGCGGTGTGGAATGCACCGTCAACCGTGTCCACAACAGTTACCGCGACCAAATCCGCGCGACCGGGCACCATGACAGGCCCGACGATCTCGACCTCATCGCGCAGACAGGCATTCGCGCGATCCGCTATCCGCTATTGTGGGAAAGGATAAGTCCCGACGCTGCGGAGGATCGCGACTGGCGCTGGACCGACGAGCGGCTAGATCGGCTGCGTCAATTGGGCATCAGGGTCATCGCGGGACTTGTTCATCATGGCAGCGGCCCGGCCTACACCAACCTGATCGATCCGGGCTTCGCGCCCGGTCTTGCCAACCATGCCGCCGCCGCCGCGCAGCGCTATCCCTGGATCATGGACTGGACGCCGGTTAATGAACCGCTCACGACCTCCCGATTTTCCGCCCTGTATGGCCACTGGTATCCACACCAACGGTCGGAACGAAGTTTCTGGCTTGCCCTTCTGAACCAGATGGACGCTACGCGTCTGTCGATGCGCGCCATCCGGCGCGTCAATCCCTCTGCACGGCTGATCCAGACCGACGATCTTGGGCGCACCTATGCCACTGCAGCCCTGCGTGAGCAGGCCGGGTTCGATAATTTGCGGCGTTGGGCGGGCTGGGATCTGCTCTGCGGGCGGATCGGGCCAGATCATCCCTTGTGGGATCGCCTATCCGACTTCGGTTTTCAGGACCGGCTGCGCGCCATAGCGGACGATCCCTGCCCGCCGGACATTATCGGCATCAACCATTATCTGACGAGCGACCGATTTCTCGACCACCGGCTACAACGCTATCCCGCCTCCAGCCACGGCGGTAGCGAAAACCAGCTCTACGCCGATGTAGAGGCGATCCGCGCGCTGGACCCACCGCCGCAGGGATTGGAGGGCGCCCTGCGCGAAGCGTGGCATCGGTACGGCATAGTCCTGGCGGTGACGGAGGTGCATAATGGCTGCACCCGCGAGGAACAGATGCGCTGGGCCGCTCAAGCCTGGGACACTGCCGTGCAGCTTTGCAGGGAAGATATTCCCATCGAAGGCGTAACGTTATGGTCGATGTTGGGCAGTTCGGGGTGGAGCAAATTGCTCACCGCGCAAGGCCATTACGAACCGGGCCTGTGGGACGTGAGCGGCGAAGCACCGCGCGCGACGGCGCTGCTGTCGCTGGCGCAAGCGCTGTCGCAACAAGGCGAGCGTCCCTTGCTGGCACAAGGCGGCGGCTGGTGGCAACGGTCGCTGCGCATGGGCCATCCCCCGGTCGCTCGCCCTGCCCCCATGAAGGCGCACCTGGCGGGACGCCTGCCGCGCTCTTCGGCGCAGCCGCTGCTGATATGCGGCGCCACCGGCACATTGGGGCAGGCTATGGCCCGCGCCTGCCACCTACGCAACATTCCCTTCCTGTTGACGGCCCGTTCCGACGTTGACCTGGCGGCGCCGTCGAGCATCGCCCCCGTCCTCGACCGGAACGCGCCCTGGGGCATCGTCAACGCGGCAGGCTGGGTACGGGTCGATGAGGCGGAAGCCGCTATCGCCCCCTGCATGACCGCCAACGCCACAGGCGCGATTGCGCTGGCCCGCGCCTGCGAGGATCGCGGCATCGCCTCCCTGTCCTTCTCCAGCGACCTTGTCTTCAACGGGGAAAAGGACGCGCCCTATGTCGAAAACGATCCAGTCGATCCGCGCAACGTCTACGGGCTTAGCAAAGCGCGGATGGAGGAAGGGATAGCCGCGCTTGCCGGCCGGCATCTGATCGTCCGCACCGCCGCCTTCTTCTCGCCGGACGACGATTATAACTTCGCGGCCGATGTGGTTCGGTCGCTGACAGAAAGACGCGAGTTCGTCGCGGCGGACGATCTGATCGTGACGCCCACCTATGTCCCCCATCTGGTCGCCACCGCATTGGACCTGCTCATCGACGGCGAGGCCGGTCTGTGGCATCTGACCAACGGTATCGCCCTGTCCTGGGCGGATTTCGCTCGGCAGATTGCGGAAAGATGCAGCTGCGATCCAGCGCATGTGCGCTGCGTGCCGCATCGGTCTTTCGGATGGGCAGCGGAGCGGCCGGCCAATGGCGCGTTGGCGAGTCGGCGCGGCGCCCCCCTTCCGCCGCTTGCCGCTGCCCTCGATCATTTTGCAGATCATCTGCCGGCGCGATGGTGCCGACGCGCCGCCTGAAGATCGATCGGCGCATTTTTACCGTCACGCGACCAAAATGCCGCACGGGCGTTACGCCGTGATGAACCGATATTCCTCCGCATCATTCCGTGCTGTTCTCCCTGAAAAAGTCATCGCCGCATGACGGATGCGACAGCGGGCTATGGCGAGGTTGCCCTGCAACTGGCGCGGGCACTTGACGCGGGCGATTTGCTCTATCTTGCCGACGACGATCAGGCAGCGGAAGATATTGCCGCCGCGCTCGACGCGCTCGGCTCGCCCTGCCCGGTAATTTTCCTGCCGTCGAGCGACACCTTGCCTGGCGACCGCGCACCTGCATCGCCCGCCAATATCGGTCGGCGCGTGTCCGCCTTACGGAAGCTTAGACGTCTCGCGCAGGACCGGCAGCGCGCCCCTCTCGCGCTGATTATGAGCGGAGAAGCCGCCGCGCGACTTTACCCCGCCCCCGCCTCTCTCGACGCCGCGCCGCCGACCCTGCATGTGGGCGACTCCATCGACATGCACAGCTTCGCCGCCGACATGCTGGCGCTTGGCTATGTGACCGACGACCGCGTGGACGAACCCGGAGAGATTGCGGTTCGCGGCGACTTGATCGACATTTTCCCCTCCGATGCCGGTATGCCCGCTCGCATCGATGTCGCGCAGGGCCGCATCGCAGGCATTCGCCGCTACGATCCCGCCACCCAGTTGACCGAACAACGCTGCGACACGCTGGAAGTGGGTCGCGCAAATGAGCCGGATGGGGGGGCGGAGTCATCTATCCTCGGCCATCTACGCGCCGGTCGGATCTATCGATCGGCGAAGGCCGAAGACCGCCGGCAGCGCTTCATCCGACTCGCGACACAGGCGGCAGGCGACGGCAAGATCGACGCGGTTTCGCAAGAGCGCTGGGCCGAAGAACTGGCCGCATGGGCGGGGGCGCAAGCCGATCGGGTCCTGACGGACCTGGTTCCGCGCTTCGTCGAGAAACGCGCGCCGTTGCCTGCGCTCAAACGCTTCGCCGCGCCCCTGCTGGAAAAGGATAGACGCTTGCTTCTGGTCGGCAGCGAGCGCGATCTGCGCTTCTTGCGGCCGAGGATTGCAAAGTTGTTCCAGACCGAGGTTGAAACGGTGAGCGATCTGCGGGCGATCGATACGATGCCTCCGGACAGGATTGCCGCCCTTGTCGCCCCGATCCATGAGGGCGTCGTCGACGACAGGCTGGTGATG
>NZ_DATKFP010000373.1:0-8043 GCF_035511395.1 Sphingobium sp. | reverse complement strand
ATGACGCCGTCGTCCCATAGCTCCGACGTCGCGTGCCAGGCGCTCGATGCGCGCTTGTAATCGGCAATCACCGGATCGCGGATTGCGGCGATTGCTTCGGCCGACAGTTCGCGGCCTTCGCGCTGGAGCTGGCGAATCTTGACCGACGACAGCACGTCGGCCGCCTGTTCCGCGCCCATCACTCCGACCTGCGATCGCGGCCAGGAGAACATGAAGCGCGGATCGAACGCCCGGCCGTTCATGCCATAGGTGCCGGCACCGAAGGACGCACCGCAGTTGATGGAAATTTTGGGCACCGACGCCCCGGCCACCGCCATGATCATCTTGGCGCCATCCTTGGTGATGCCGCGCCGTTCATATTCCCGGCCCACCATGAAGCCGGTGATGTTCTGGAGAAACAACAAGGGCGTGCGGTTTTGATCGCACAATTCGATGAAATGCGCGCCTTTGAGCGCACTGTCGTTGAACAATACGCCGTTATTGGCGAGGATGCCGACCTGCTGGCCCCAGATATGGGCAAAGCCGCAGATCAGACTGGTGCCATAGGACGGCTGGTACTCGTGGAAGCGGCTGCCGTCGACGATCCGCGCGATGACCTCGCGCATGTCGAACTGCACCCGGCTGTCGGCCGGCAGGACTCCGTAAAGTTCGGCGGGATCATAAGCCGGCGGTTCGGGATCGATGGCCGCATTCCCGGCCTTGGGGCGTTGACGCCACTGGCTGACGATCTCGCGCGTGATGGCAATGCCCTGTAATTCATTGTCGGCTGGATAGTCGGCGACACCCGAGATTGCGGTGTGCATGTCGGCGCCGCCCAGTTCCTCGACCGTCACATCCTCGCCGGTCGCGGCCTTCACCAGCGGCGGGCCTGCGAGGAAGATCGCCCCTGTACCGCGCACGATCACCGAATAGTCGCTGAGCGCCGGGATATAGGCTCCGCCTGCGGTGCAGTTGCCGAGCACGAGCGCAACCTGTGGTACACCCTTTTTCGAGAGGATCGACTGGTTGCGGAAGATGCGTCCGGCACCGTAACGGTCAGCGAAGAACTGGTCCTGAAGTGGCAGGAAGCCGCCAGCGCTGTCGCACATATGAACCACCGGCAGGTTGTTCTCGATTGCGATGTCGAGCGCGCGGACGATCTTTTTGACCGACAGAGGATACCAGGCGCCGCCCTTGACGCTGCTGTCGTCGGCACGGATCACGACTTCCTTGCCCGAAACGATACCGATGCCGACCATCTGGCCAGCGCCCGGCGCATCGGCGGCGTAAGGCGATTCCCCTGCCGCCAGGGTCGACAGTTCGAGGAACGGTGTGCCAGGATCGAGCAGTTGTTCGAGCCTCGCCCGCACCGTCATCTTGCCCTGACGCTCTAGGCGCTTAAGATCACGCTCGGGCCGGGCGAAGCGTGCGGCCTGCTGGCGCTCGTCGAGCTGTCGCGCCAGCGCCCTGTTATGTTCGACGTTGGCGAGGAAGGCGGGATCGCGGGGGTCGACCCGGGAGTGGATGCGCCGCGTCATGGCTTGACCTCCAGCGGCGCGAGCGAAATCAGCGGAGCGTCGCGTTCGAACGATTTGCCGACCGCGAGATGCGCCGTCTCGATGACACCATCGCGGGGCGCGCGAATGGCAGTTTCCAGTTTCATGCTTTCGATCACCAGCAAGATATCGCCTTCCTTGACCGCCTGTCCCTCTTCGACCGAGAGCGCGACCACGACGCCGGGCATCGGTGCGCGGAGCACGTCCTGCGAGCCACTTCCGGCGCCCGCGGCGTGGTGCGAGACCGGATCATGGTAGAGGAGTTCGTGCGCCTCGCCGTCGATGTGGATGAACAGCCGATCCCCGTCGCGCGCGACGTGGATGGACGTTTCGACGCCGTCGATCCGCACGCGTCCGTTGGCGAGCGCGATCGTCGCTTCGCCGCCATCCAGATGAACTCTGTAGCCTTCGCCCGTGCGGGCAAGCCACAGGCTGTGCTCGACGCTACCAATCTCGAAAATATGCTGCATCAGTTCCTCCAGCCGCCGATGGCGGCATGAAGGACGGGCACCGCGTCGGCGGAATCGACCACGGCGCGCGTCGAGAGCGCGGCCGCGGCCAGCACGCGCCGAAGGGAGGCTTTGTCCGGAACCGGATCGGCCGCCAGTTCGGGCTTCTCGCCGATGAGCCCGGTGTGAATGGCCCCGGCGCGAACGTCCGGATCACGCAGCAGCCGCCGCAGATAGCCGATATTGGTGCGGCAGCCGAGTATGACGAAAGCGGCAAGGGCGGCGTCCGCCTTGTCGAGGGCCTCCGCGCGGCTCGACGCATGGACGATCAATTTGGCGATCATCGGATCGAACGCGGCGGTTACCGCGCCCCCCTGCTCGACGCCTGAATCGATCCGGATTCCATCACCCGAGGGCGGAATCATGACCAGCAGTGGCCCGGTCGTCGGTACGAAGCCCCGCGCGGAATCCTCGGCATAGACGCGCACCTCGATGGCATGGCCTTTGATGGCGAGATCGTCCTGGCCGTAACCGAGCGGTTCGCCAGCAGCGACACGCAACTGCTCGGAAACAAGATCGACGCCTGTGACTTCCTCGGTTACGGGATGCTCCACCTGGATGCGGGTGTTCATCTCGAGAAAGAAGAATTCGCCGCGACCGTAAATGAACTCTACGGTCCCAGCGCCGACATAGCCGGCCGCACGCGCGATGCCGGCCGCTACCTCGCAGATCCGCGCGCGTTCGTCGGCCGGAAGGGTAGGCGAGGGGGCTTCCTCGACCACCTTCTGGAAGCGCCGCTGCAGCGAGCATTCGCGCTCGAACAGATGGACGACATTGCCATGCGCATCGCCCAGCACCTGGACCTCGATATGGCGCGGACGTTCAACATAGCGCTCGGCGAAAAGCCGGCCGTCGCCGAAGTAGCGCTGGCCTTCATTGCGCCCGCGCTCGATCTCTTCTTCGAGCAGTGCCAGGTCACGCACGATCCGCATGCCCTTGCCGCCGCCGCCCGCCGAGGGTTTGATGAGCAGTGGCGCGCCGACCGCGCGCGCGCGTTCGACGAAGGTCGCGGGATCGTCATCCTCGATCGCCGACGGCGCGACGGGGAAGCCGCGGCTCTCGACGAAATTGCGCGCGCGGACCTTGTCGCCCATCAGGTCGATGGTCTCGGCGCGCGGGCCGATGAAGACGATTCCCGCCGCGTCGCAAGCCCGCGCGAACTCGGCATTCTCGGAGAGGAAGCCATAGCCCGGATGGATGGCGTCGGCGCCGGATGCGAGAGCGGCGGCGACGATCTGCGGTCCGTCGAGATAGGCTGCAACCGGGGTCGAGCCGGATATTTGCACAGCCTTGTCGGCCATCCGGACCGCCGGCGTGTCGGCATCGACGGCGTGATGGACGATGACGCCTGTAAGGCCGGCCTTTCGGACCGACCGCAATATGCGCACGGCGATTTCGCCGCGATTGGCGACGAGAACGGATGAGATCGATCGAGTCATGCGGCTGCCGCCTTTGCGAGATAGGCGGCGCGCAGCGCCTTCTTGTAGAGCTTGCCATTCTCCTGGCGCGGAAGCGCTCTGTTGAGATCGAGTGAGCGCGGAACCTTTATCGCCGACAGGTTGGCGCGGCAATAGGCGATCAGCGCCTCGGCGAAAGCCACCTCGTCTGCGGGCCATTCGCGCGGCTGGACCACCGCCTTCACTTCCTCGCCAAAGTCTGGGTTCGGAACGCCGAACACGGCTACATCCTCCACTTGGGGATGCATCGCGAGCAGATCCTCAACCTCCTTGGGATAGACGTTTACCCCGCCGGTGATGATCATGAAGTCCTTGCGATCGCTGAGGTAGAGATAGCCTTCCTCATCGACGCGACCGACATCGCCGATCGTGATCCAGCCATTGGCGTGGGTGACCGACGCAGTCTTCTCCGGATCATTGTGATAAGCGATCTTGGGACCATTGGCGAAGTAGATCTCGCCGACTTCGCCCGTTGGCAATTCTTCGCCATTTTCGCCGACGATATGGATTTCGCCCATTACGCAGCGGCCGACCGACCCGGGATGCCGCAGCCATTCTTCGGACGTGATCGCGGTGAATCCGATCGCTTCGGAGCCGGCATAGAATTCATGCAGGATCGGTCCCCACCAATCGATCAGCTGCTGCTTGAGCTCGGGCGGGCAGGGCGCCGCCGCATGAACCGCCGCCTTGTGGCTCGAAAGATCATATTGGGCCTTCACCTCGTCCGGCAGGCGCATCATGCGGTTGAGCATGGTCGGAACCCACTGGCTCTGCGTCACTTCATAGCGATCGATCGCCGCGAGCGCGCCCTCGGCATCGAACTTGGTCATAATGACATTGGTGCCGCCAAAGGGGTGGATCGCCATGGTGAATTTGAGCGGCGAGCCATGATAGAGCGGGGCGGGGTTCAGATAGATCGACCCCGCCTCGAAGCCGTAGAGCCGTGCCAGCAGCATCGAGAGCGGATCGGCCTCATCGCGGGTGCGGCCGAGCCGGGGTAATATGCCCTTGGGGCGCCCGGTCGTTCCCGAAGAATAGAGCATGTCGGATCCGATCGGAGCGTCTGCAGCGACCTCGAGCGGTTCGGAGCCATCGATCAGCGACTCGATCGGCGCAAAATGCTCGTTTCCGGGGCCGGTCGTGTACCAATGCCGGATATGCGGCAGCGCTCCCTTCACCAGCGTCATCAACGGCTCATATTCCGGGGCGGTGACCACCAGCGTCGATCCGCTGTCGGTGATGATATGCTCGACCTCGGCCTGCTGCAGCCTGGTGCTGATCGGGCTGAAATAGAGGCCTGCGAACCAGGCCCCCCAGCAGACGGGGTGATACCAGAGGCCATTGGGCAGCATCAGCGCGATATGATCGCCATGGCGCAGGCCCAGGGCGCGGAAGCCGGCGGCGAGCCGCCGGCTCGTCAAATCGAGCTCGGCGTAGGACACCGTCTCGCCGGTCTCGGCGATGATCGTGGCTGGCGCCTCGGGCCGGCTCTGTGCAATGACAAACGGGTTCATCGTTTCGCTCTCCCGGGAGGCGCGTCTGTTACTTCGATCGTCGACAGCACCATGTCCGAGCGACTCCTCTCCTTTGTTTGATTGTGCATTATCATCACTATCCATTTTTTGCAAAGTGTCAGAATCATGGGCGGCGGCGTGATCACGGGTTTCTGCGGTTGTCCATCGATGCGAGCAACGCCTTGAAGTCGTCCGATTTTCCGGCCCGATCCTGGGCCTCTGCTTCGGCCGCCAGCGAGGCATCGAGGCTGGAAGAGTCCGCCTGTACGAGAAGCTGTTTGTTGAGGCCCAGCGCGAAAGAAGGTTGCGAGGCGATTCCATGTGCAACTGATAAAGCCGTCGAGGCCAGCACTTCGACCGACACCACGCGTTCAACCATGCCGAGCGCCAAAGCCTGCTCGGCACCGATGTGGCGGGCGCCCAGCAGGATATGCCTTGCCCGGTTGCGTCCGACGATCCGCGGCAGCAGCCAGGCAAGACCGCAGTCGGGCACCAGACCGATCCGCGCGAAGGCGAAGTCGAAGACGGCGTCTTCAGCCGCGATCACAAGATCGCAGGCGAGTACCAGTCCGCACGCGCCGCCGACGACCTTGCCGTTGACGGCGCAGATGACCGGCATCGGCAGGTCAAGCATTGCCCGCAATGTGGGGTGATAGACGTCCTCCAGTAGCGCTGAGAGGTCGCCGGCACGGGTTGATGGATCGGACAGGTCGCCCCCGCTCGAAAAGGCCCGCCCTTCCGCCGACAGGACCACCGCGCGCGCAGCGGCCGCACGTGCGCGGTCGAACGCCTCGATCAGGTCGGCCAGCAGCTCGCGGCTGAGTACGTTGAGCTTTTCCGGATAGGCCAGGACGATGGAGGCAATGCCATCATCGACCGTGAAGCGGAGGCGGTTGAACATGACGTGTCAGAGCGCTTCGACGATCGTCACGTTCGCGATGCCGCCGCCTTCGCACATGGTCTGGAGGCCATAGCGCAGTCCGCGCTTTCTCAGTCCATGCACCAGCGTGGCCATTAGCTTGGTCCCACTGGAGCCCAGCGGATGACCAAGCGCGATCGCGCCGCCATTGACGTTGAGCTTGTCCGGGTCTGCGCCCACCTCGCGCAGCCAGGCAAGCGGCACCGGTGCGAATGCTTCATTGACCTCGTAGAGATCGATGTCATCGATCGACAGACCCGATCGTGCCAGCGCCTTGCGCGTGGCGCGGATCGGTTCCTCCAGCATGATGATAGGATCGCCGCCAGTGACGGTCACATTGTGGATGCGCGCGAGCGGTATCAGACCATAGGCCTTGAGCGCCGATTCGCTGACGACAAGCACCGCCGATGCGCCGTCGCAAATCTGGCTGGCATTGGCGGCGCTGATCACGCCGCCCTCCTGCAAGGTCTTTACCGAACCGATCGATTCAAGCGTCGCATCGCGCCGGATGCCCTCATCGACGCGATGCAGCCGTTCGTTACCCCCGGCATCGACAACGGCCACGGGCACGATTTCCGCGTCGAACGCGCCGGCGTCGACCGCCGCGGCGGCACGGCGATGACTCTCCAGGGCGAAGCTGTCGAGCGTGAGCCGGTCGAAGCCATATTTGTCGGCCATCATCTGCGCGCCGGTGAACTGGCTGAACTCTTCGACGCCATAACGCTGCTTGATCCGGTCGGCGAAGGGGGTGCCAAGGCCGGCTTGCGCAGGCAATGTTGTCGCGGTGAACATCGGCACGCGTGTCATGCTCTCTACACCAGCGGCCAGCACCACGTCCTGCGTGCCCGACAGTACCGCCTGGGTGGCGAATTGGATCGCTTGCTGCGAGGAACCGCATTGACGATCGATCGTGACGGCAGGCACCGTTTCCGGCAGGCGCGACGCGAGAACGGCATGGCGACCGATCTGGAAGCTCTGCTCGCCGGCCTGGCTGACGCAGCCCATGATCACGTCTTCGATGACCGCAGGATCGATGCCCGAACGATCCAGAGTCGCGTTGATTACCTCAGCAGCCAGTTCGACCGGATGCCAGCCCGCAAGCGCGCCCTTGCGCTTGCCGCCAGCTGTTCGCAGCGCGCTGACGATATAGGCCTGGGTCATGGTCGAATCTCCGTTTCAGATGAGGGGTGAGCGTGCTGGAGTCTTTCCAGCCAGGCGATCGGGCCGCCCGACCATGCCGGAAAGCCGTGAAACCGAATGGCGGCGTGATCGACCAGCGCATGATCACTTTGGGGGAGCGTCTGCCGAAGGGGTTGATAGGCGGTGGCGGCCGCGTTCATGAGGACCCGGGCAACGCGTCCTTCAGGACCGGCACCGGGACGCTCGAACCAATAGTCTTCGCCCGCCGCTCGCTCGTCATTGGACCAGGGTGGCAGGATCGAATCCGCAGACGACGGCGTGTTGGCGAACCCGAGCCGCTGTCGCACCCCTTCGAGGGTGTCGGCAGAAATCCCGGCGAACAGGAGTCCCGAGCCGGCAGCGGTCAGTAAGTCGCGGAGCGCTTCACCCATCGCGTCGATGCCCGACGGAAGACTGTCCGTTTTCCGCCGCTTACCATAATCCTGGGCTCCGACGAACAGCGCCCGGATCATGTTGCGCGGCTCGGGCCGCTGGATCAGCGCCGCAAAGGCCTCGATCTCCAGGGCGATGCCGTCATCAATGGAGGCCGCGAGTCCCTTGTCGAGGCATTCGAAAACCGCGATGGGGGCGGGGAAATTGCCCCCCGTACG
The DNA here is from genome assembly GCF_035511395.1 of Sphingobium sp. Classification (GTDB taxonomy): domain Bacteria; phylum Pseudomonadota; class Alphaproteobacteria; order Sphingomonadales; family Sphingomonadaceae; genus Sphingobium. Next base: position 319 of record NZ_DATKFP010000373.1, on the reverse strand, counting down.
GGACAGCATCGCTTCTCGGTCGGACGCCAAAGTAGCGCGCCAGCTATCGGCATCCCGAAGCATCCAGCCCGGCCTGGTCCAGGGCTGGGCCGCAGAAGCATTCTCCAATATCCATGCCCGAGCCGCCTCGATTTCGGCGCCGGGCGCGACAAGCTCATCCGCGATGCCTGTTTCGAGCGCGCGGGTCGAGGACAGGTTTACGCCATCGAGCAGAATCGGCAGCGCGGCCTCGACCCCAATGAGCCGAGGCAGACGTTGGGTGCCGCCGGCGCCCGGCATCAGGCCAATCGGAACTTCCGGCAATCCGAGCGCAGCCGAC